>JAGQYJ010000001.1:48292-84647 GCA_020436145.1 Cyclobacteriaceae bacterium
GCCCATGATCTGGTAATTGGTACACATGGTCGTTCACTTTATAAAGTAAATGTGGAGCATCTTCAACAATTGGATAACAATTTAATGACAGGGGGTGCGCATATATTTGACTTAAATAACGAACGATATTCAGACAGATGGGGCAAAACAAGCAGCTGGAACAAATGGTACGGTTATAATGAGCCTAAAATCCGGGTGCCTGTTTTTGTGGCAAATGCCGGAATGGCAAGCATCCAATTAAAGACTAAGAAGGGAACAATTGTTGGTGAAGAAAATATTGAGTTGGTTAAAGGGCTTAATTATGTTGATTTAAGCCTCGAACTAAAGGAGAAATATTTGCAGGGATATACCAAAGAACTCAAAAAAAATAAGGTGGAATACGGAGATAAGCTTAAGGAAAAGGATAACGGAAAGCACTATTTGCTTGACGGAGATTATACCATTTCTCTAAGCCAGGAAGGTGAAACGGTTTCAAACTCCTTTCAAATTGAACCACCTAAAGAAAAGCCTGAACGAAAACCTCAAAAGAAAACTCCATAAATGAAGCAGATTGTCGGTGTTTTATTGCTTTTTGCTCTCTGCTCATGTGTTGAGGTAGGGTTTCGAAATCCTCAACCTGAGAATGGAAGGATATTGGATGAAATACCAGGGGAAATGATTGCGTTTTATACCCAGCAAAATAAAGATTCATCGAATGATGATGGTGGTTTCAAACTGACAGATTTGGGAGAAGGATTTGACAATACTGGAACTTTGTCTGACGAAACCGTTTTGAAATTATGGAAAGGTAAATACTTCCTAAACCAAAAAGAGGATAGCCTTTGGTATGTTGTTATGATAGTACCGGTAAAAAACGGAGCCTATGAAACGTACAAAATGGATGGAGGTAATGAAAACACCGTAAAAACTTTAAAAGGCATAACCCATGTCGAGGAGATTTACTCGAATGATGGTGAACTTGAAGTTGTCATTATTAATCCTGATAAATCTGAATTTAAGAAAATTGTAAAATCAGGGGCATTCGAAAAAATCGACATATTTTAGCTTCGCCTAATAATAATCAATGTCGAGATTACTTTACTACTTATTCTTAAAGCCCCTTTCACTTCTGCCATTAGGAGTGCTTTATGTATTTTCCGATATTCTTTTCTTCCTCTTATATTATGTAGTACCCTACAGAAAGAAAGTGGTACTAACGAATCTTAAAAACTCATTTCCGGAAAAGAGTTCTCAGGAAATAAAGAAAATAATGAAGGGCTTTTATCATTTCTTAACCGACCTGATGTTGGAAACCGTTTGGAATATGAGCCTTACAGAAAAGGAGGCACGCAGGAGGTTATATGTTGAAAACCCTGAGGTACTTGATCCTTACTATGAAAAAGGTAAAGATGTAATAATTGTAGTGGGGCACTACAACAGTTGGGAGTTTCTGCTGTCTGCCTTCAATATGAATGTGAAGCACAGGGGAGCCGTAATTTATACCAAACTCACTAATAAGTTTTTGGATAAGGTGTTCAAAGAATTTCGCGAAAAATTTGGCACCAGGCTGGTAACCAAAGTAGATGTAAAGCATGCTTTTCAAGACGGGCTTGGCGAACCTATGGCTATGGTGTTTGGATCAGACCAGGCCCCTGCTTCCAGCGGCAGAGCCTATTGGACAACCTTCTTAAACCAGGAAACAGCGGTGGCCATAGGCGTTGAGAAATATGCTATAAAGTATGATCTTCCCGTTTTCTTCGGAGCCTTACATTGTGTAAAAAGAGGCTATTATATGCTTAAGCTGGAACTGCTAATCGATAAACCATTAGACACGCAACCCGGAGAAATCACCGAATCACATGTGAAGGCGCTGGAAAGGTTAATTATTCAGGAACCCAAGTATTGGCTTTGGTCTCATAAGCGCTGGAAGCGCGTAAAAGGAGCCTGGTAATCCTATGCTCCTTTGGAGCTTCGGATTACTCAGTATTAACTCAAATAAAAAGTTTAAGTCTTCTGTTTCTTCTTTTTAGCTGCAGGAAATAAGATATTATTCAAAATCAACCGGTAGCCCGGAGAATTGGGATGCAAATTCAAATCGGTTGGTTCCTCACCAACAAAATGCTGATAATCTTCAGGGTCATGACCTCCATAGAAGGTCCAGAAGCCCTTACCAAATATTCCATGTATATATCTTACCTCACCAGTAGATTTGGTTTCACCCATAATTACCACATCAGGTTTTACCAGTGATTTCCGGTAAGCAGTTGTCTGCCCCATAAACCCTTTAATAACGTGCACATGATTTTGTGTTAGCATAGTTGGTATTGGATCCCATTTAGCTGAAAACTCAAAAAGAGAGAAATAGTCTGTCTGTTGTGTTAAGCCCCTTTCACTGGCTTGCATGTCAATATTAGAGAATTCCACCTGCCTGGGATTTCTGGAAATAACAAAGTCCTTAAAGGCAAATGTTTTGTCAAAGTCAAGCTTGCTTTGGGCATTGGGGTCCGTAGGATCTCCATCATACATCCGGTCCACAATATCAACTCCATCAGCAGAAAGTGCTATGTCGTACGTATCTGTGGCCGAACACATAGCAAACAAAAAGCCACCTCCACCAACATATTCCTTTATCTTTTTCACTACGGCCAGTTTCAATTCCGACACTTTTTTAAAGCCGTATTTGGAGGCATTTTCTTCAAATTCGCGTTGCTGTTGAATATACCAGGGCTGGTTGGCATAATTGCTCCAAAACTTCCCATACTGACCGGTAAAATCTTCATGATGCAGGTGCAACCAATCATATTTTAGCAATTCATCAGTCATCACCTCATCATCAAAAATCACATCATAAGGTATTTCGGCATAGGTTAGAACCAAGGTTACAGCATCATCCCAGGGCTGTTTGCTTTTAGGAGAATACACGGCAATCTTCGGATATTTATTCAGCTTCATTACATCCATATTGGATGATGGGCTTGCAATATCCTTTAAAATTGTATTTGCCTGGGCATCACTGATTACCTCGTATGAAACCCCTCTTACAATCAATTCATTTTCGATTTGCGTATGATATCGCATCATGAAGCACCCTCCCCGGTAATTCAGCAGCCAGTCGACTTCTACTTCCCGCTGTAACGTCCAGTAGGTAATGCCGTATGCTTTCAAATGGTCGGTCTGCGTTTCATCCATAGGTATAAGCAAATAGTTTGCATAGGAAGAAACCGACACCAATAAAAGAAAAACAACCTTTAATAATTTGATCAATGCGCTAAAATTACTTTGAGTGGTAAATCAAAAATAACAGGAATTGGCTATTTTGCATTCACTATTATGAAAATGAATTTGGTTGAAAATATTAAGGAAGGCATCCGGTCGATAAATGCCAATATGCTGCGTAGTATTCTTACGGCACTCATTGTTGCCATAGGTATTGCTTCCTTAGTAGGAATTTTGACAGCTATTGATGGTATTGAAGCTTCAATAACGGATAGTTTTTCCAGCTTGGGAGCCAATTCATTTAGTATATCAGTCAGGCGCCCTCAGGGAGCCTTTGGGGGCCGGCAAGGGAAAGTACACCCACCCATTACCTATAAACAGGCCGTAATGTTCGAAGATAAATTTGACACGAAGGCACAGGTAAGTTTGTCGTCCTTTGTTACGGGCATTGCAGAAGTTAAAAGGCTTTCTGAAAAAACAAACCCTAATGTAAGTGTTGTGGGAGGTAATACAAATTACATTTACCAGGAAGGTCTTGATATTGAAAACGGACGTAACTTCTCTGATATTGAAGTTGAATATGGAACCAATGTAGCAGTAATTGGCCCTGAAGTATCAAAAAAACTCTTTAAGGAAAATGAAGACCCCATAAATAAGGAGATAACCGTTTGGGGAACACGTTTCAGGGTTGTTGGCGTGCTTAGTAAACAGGGGGCGATGGATGGAGGAAGTTCTGACAAAAGGGTCATAATTCCTTTGAACAGTGCGCGGGCTTTGGCTGCAGGACAACAACTTAGCATTGATCTTAAAGTGCTTGTTGACAATAACTTTGCTATGGACCAGGCAATGGGAGAAGCAAAAGGTGTCATGCGAATTATCCGGCACGATCGCATTGGAGATGAAGAGTCTTTTATTGTAGAACGAAGTGAATCATTGGCAGAGACATTGGGAGAAATATCAGGCTATCTGAAAATTGGTGGTTTCGGCATTGGCATTATTACACTTCTTGGCGCTTCTATTGGTTTAATGAATATTATGATGGTATCAGTGACTGAAAGGACAAGGGAAATTGGAGTTCGTAAGGCCTTAGGCGCTACCCCTACCCGAATTCGGCAGCAGTTCCTTATCGAAGCGGTTGTAATATGTCAGATGGGTGGAATTGCCGGAATTCTATTAGGAATGGGATTGGGCAACCTTGTAACCAATATGATTGGAAGTGATATTTCCTTTGTGGTTCCGTGGCTTTGGATAATTGTTTCCTTCATCATTGGAGTTATAGTTGGTGTTGGTTCAGGATATTACCCTGCCAATAAAGCTTCAAAATTGGACCCAATTGAATCTTTACGATTTGAATAATTATTTAAAATCTTCTTTGGTTGTGCTTTTCCTGATTTCGGCTGTAAAAACAAGCGCGCAGGAAACGATTATTCAAACAGGTGTCTATAGAGGAAGGAATCTCTTTGTTCAAAATCCGTACAACAGTGAGACTAAAGCATATTGTATTCAATCAATAGAATTAAATGGGACAATGGTGTTATCTTCTCCTAACTCATCTGCACTTACAATTGATCTTTCCGGGCTGCAAATAAATGATGATGTAAGAATTATAATCAACCATAAATCTGACTGTATTCCTAAAGTATTAAATCCCAGGGTATTACAGCCTGGAGTTGGTTTCACTATTTTTCAAGCATCGGTTGATGAGTCTTCGATTTCCTGGATTACCTCTGGTGAGCAGGAAAAGGACGCCTACTATGAAGTTGAAAAACTGAAGTCAGATAATTGGGCAATAATTCAAAGAGTTAAGGCCAAGGGCGATCTGGATAATAATCAGTACAGTATTGGAGTAGTTCATTATTCAGGCGACAATGAATTTAGAATTCATTATATATCAAATACTGCAGATGTGTATTCAGAAAACTTCAATTTTTATTCTGCAAAAGATCCAATTACTTTCTATCCCATTGACAAAGTTGACCAACTCATATCTTTATCCGAACCAACAGATTATATTATAAAAACCAAAGAAGGAACAGTGCTCAAAAAGGGAGTTGGACAAGACATATTTGTGGAAGATTTGGAGTCGGGAGAATATATACTTGTTATTGAAAACAGGGAGGAAGAATTTTATAAACCCGTACAGGAAAGAGAATTTCCTTTACCAAAAAGAAAGAAGCATGAAAAAAATGATGGCCCAACCTGAGGGGCTGAGCCATCTAACCAAAACCTGTATGAAAAACTTACAGACTCAAATCTAGCAGGTCTTTACAAAAGCAATTTTTGTAAGAAAGTAAAATAATACAAAAATAGGTATTTTACCTATGCACTCTCTTTACTGGGGTGAGGAAGGGCCTCCACAAGCATATGAAGGTCGTCATACGAAATATGAAGGTCTTCCCTTATTTCTTCAATGAGTTCATCTACAGCCAATTTGGGAAAGCCGAGGTGAATACCCATTTCCTGACAAAACAATATTTCACTTGGTAATACTTTTCCATCTACCAGCATTAGCAAAATACTTTCTGTCAAATAATCAACAGCAGAGGCATGTGAAAGCGCACCCAAGGACCCAATAGGTTCAGGGTTGGCTATTAAGTCTCCAATGGTTTCCAAATCAACTCCGTGTCGCAGGCAAATATTATAAATAAAGGCACGTTCACTATCATCAAAATGACCATCTGCACCTGCCAGGTGTATCAGGATATTTATTTTTTTTCGAAGTACGGCATCCATGTTAGTAAAGTTAAATCAACATTTGAATATGTCAAAATATTTGAAAAGTCGCGTTGCGATTTTGAGTGGGTTCTTAGTACATTTGCACTCCCGTTTGCAGAGGCAGCGGTGGAACACCTTATGGCGAGGTAGCTCAGTTGGTTAGAGCGCAGGATTCATAACCCTGAGGTCACGGGTTCAACTCCCGTCCTCGCTACACAGAAAGCCGCTTTTTAGCGGCTTTTTTGTTTATGGGTAAAACATAGGTAAAATAGCTTTTACTAAATTCGAGTTTACAAATCCCTAGAAATTTTCAGTAAGAAAGTAATTCGAGAAAATTAATCTGCCTTTAAAACAAACCTTATAAAATACCCGTACATAAACAACAACAAGGAAATAATTGCAATATAGGAAATGGGGGATGAAGTCTCTTTAAGAATAACTTTAAGTTCTATATCCTCAAATTTACGATTCCCTGCTTCAAAGCTTATCTCTTGTAGATGTTCACCTGACTTAACCCCTGCTTCTACAATTGTTTTATTCACTATTTCACCTTCAGTTTCCTCTACTTCTATAGTACATTTTGATGGTAACATAACCGTGGCATTATATTCATCTACTACTACTGAAAAATCCTTCTGACCGATAAACTTTAACCAAACCAATTGTTCGTAAGTAGAGGCGTAACGGTATTTATACAATGGCTTGAACGTTATTTTCAGTTTGATTTCATTATCAAGCAGTTTCTCATTTGCAGAGGTAATAAATACATACCTATTCCCATTCGATTCTCGTAAAACCCATTTTACCTGGTCATCAAAAACATCGCAATCCATTATTTCACCCTGCAAAAGCAGAGGTATGTAAATCTCATTGGTTGGATAACCTATTGCTACATCAATACTAGAAATAACCTCTTCATTAGAGCTAATTTTTATAGTTTCAGCATACTTTAACAAGTGCGTACTTGAAGGTTGGCTATTAGCATAAACAGGCCATGCAAAAAATAAGGTGAGTAGCAATATAAGTTTTCTCAAATTCATTTCTATTAGAACTACATGATTCCTAACATTTTGTCCAGGAACAAAAGCACTATAAATGTTATGGCAATAGTTAATAAGGGTGAGCTTACCCATCCAAAACTTATCTTAACCAGCGAATTCAGGTTAATATTTCTACCTTTTTTTGCCAAAGCAACACCAATAACCGACCCAACAGAAGCCTGAGAGCTGGAAATTGGTACCAAAGGAAGAGCAGGTAAATGATGGCTTACAAGGAAATCGTGTAACGATCGGGAAGAAAAAAGGAAGAGCACAATTGAAACCGACATAACTACGATAAGTGCGCCCACCGGTGAAAGCCTGTAAATATCAGACCCCACCGTCATCATCACTCGTTTCGAAAAAGTTATTACACCCAATGCTATAGCTAACCCTCCTACGAAAAAGAGAACATGCTGGGCACTCATATGAAAAATTCCATATTCTATTGCAGGGAACGGGTTAGAGTTAACAAAAACTCCAATTACACTTACAATACCGTTAGCACCAAGGTTGTAAGCCCCAAAAGTTCCAATAATAATTAATCCAAGCCTTGTGGTGGAATCACGTGTAAGCAAATGAATCTTACTTCTGTTTAGCAGTGCACGCACAATAAAAAACAGTACAAAAGCAAACCCCATAGCCAAAAGTGGGTTTATTAGCCATGTACTAGCAATTTTGGTTACCAGATCCATTTCTGTTTTCTGACCTGAGTATAAGTTCCAACCAATAATACCCCCCACTATTGCCTGTGAGCTAGAAACTGGCAATCCAAACCTGGTCATAAGTGCAACGGTAAGTGCCGACGCAAGTGTAACACCAAATGCCCCTGCCAACACATCAACAGAACCTAGCTTTGAGAGGGTGTCGGCTGCACCACCCCCAAAGGTTGACCCAACAATAATAAATATACTTGCCAGGGTGGCAGCAGTTGCAAATTTTAACATGCGGGAACCTACTGCCGTACCAAAAATATTGGCGGCATCGTTCGCGCCCATCGACCAACCCAAAAACAATGCACTCGATAAAAAAACAAGGGTAATCATTTCTAAATAGACTGCTTAATTACATAAATATTCAGGTCGTCTGCCACGCGCTCAGACATATCACTTAACTCAGCAATTTTTTCAGCGAAATATCGTATTTGCATCTTGTGGCTCAACCGTTCAATTTTCTCTGTTGCAAAAACCACTTTCTTTATTTCTTCTTCTACCTTATCAACCTCGTTTTCATAGAAATAAACTTTTTTATTGTAGCTTTTTACTGCAGAAATGTTAGTAAAATAAGCAATGGAAGCATTTTTCAATTCGTCAACACAGTAAACGGAAAGTCTTGTAAGTTTTTGAAAATGATGACGAAGTCTACCTGTCAAATCTGGTTTTTCGATTGCCAAATTGCCTAATATCTTAGAGCTTCTCTCTGATATTTTTCCCATGCTCTCCAATAACTCCAACACATCTCCACGTGCATCAGGAATGAGCATTTCCTTATATAAAAACTCTTCAATATCCCTTCTTTTTTGAGCAGCTTCGTCCTTAATACTAGATATCTGTTCTGCCGTTTTAGGAATATCTTTAAGGTTACCATCAAGATAATCGTTTACACCTTCCTGAAAGATTAAAATGGAATCCATTATTCTAATCAGGTATTCTTCTATTTTTTTTTCGAGCTTTTTTGATTGTCCGAAGAGTGCTTTTAATTTCATATCAGAAGTGTTTTAAAGGTTTAAAATATACCTAGCCCATTAGGCGTTATATCCCAGTACCTGTACCAGGTTTCAGCCAGCACTAGGTTAAGCACCCAGGTTAAACTCATCATAAAAAAACCGTACTTAAATGTATCTGAAAGGCTATACATGTCGGTTTCATACAAAAGTGCGGCTGGTTTGCTATTAAATGGCAACACGTACACATGCTCAATAAGGAAAGCTACGGGCAAAGCAAGGCTAATTACGGAAAAGCCAAACCTATTTGCTATGCCAATGGCAATAGGTATAAATATGAGTGTGCGCATGGTTTTAGACTGGAATACCAATGCACTAAACAACATGGTAGCAGTCAATATTACATAAAGAACCCAAAACGGTGTTTGGCTCGATAAATTAAAATAATCAAAAACGGCATTCACACTAATTGATGGCAAATCTGTTGCCTTAAAGCCGGCCCCAAGTGTATAGGCTCCTGCAGAGAACAAAAGAAGGTGCCATGGGATTTGAACATCGTTCCATTTTACCACCCCAATTCTAGGTAACAAAACAGCCACAGTGCCTAAAAACGCGACAGCAGTTGCACTAATACCATGGTAGCTATCAGTCACCCAAAGAAGCAATACAGTTGAAAATATAACTATTGATTTATACTCGTTAAAAGTCAACTTACCCATTTTTGCCAGTTCTTCCTTTAGCAAATCAAGACCTCCTTCAATTTGTGGTACCCGCTCTTCTGGCTTTAATCTGAAAATGATTTTAACACCTACAAACCATCCAAGAAGCATTACTGAAATGGAAAGAGGCATAGCCACTTTCATCCAGTCCGCAAAAAATATATCGGCACCAATTGCTCCTCCTATTAAGGAAGCAGCAAGAAGGTTAGCCCCCGACCCTGTAACAAAGGCCCCTGCCCCCATATTTATTTGAAGCAGGTTTTGGAGTACTATGTTCCTTCCAAAATTATTCCTGTGGCTGTTACCTGTAGCACCATAAACGGCAGCAATTACCATAAAAATAGGTAGCAAAATTGCCGCTTTGGCTGTTGTTGCAGAAATAAAAGCAGACAACACTAGGTTAATTATTATAAAGCTGAAGAAAACCGAAGATGCCTTCTTACCAAACTTAAGAACAAACCACAAAGCGAACCTTTTTGCAATACCTGTAGTTACCAGGGCACTTGCCAACACGAAAGACAATATGTTCAACCACATTACTTTATGTCCAAGCTGATGGTAAGCATCCACTTCAGGCAGTACTTCAGTTAGCACCAGGGCTAATATTACAATTAATGAAGTAAGGTAATTAGGAATTGCTTCTGTGATCCAAAGAATAATGGCACCTGTAAAGATAGCCAGCATGCCTATATTCTTTATCCGGAATGCATCTGCACCTATTTGATTATACAAATTGTTTGCATGGGCACTTAGTTGATCTGGGTTTATATCTTTTAAAAACGAAAAATCAGAAAAAAAATAAATGTAAACAAAGGCCAAAACCGCCAGCACTCCCCCGGATTTTCTTAACACCGATTCAAATCCCGAAACCTCACGTTTAGGAAGTTTATTGATGTCGTAGTTGCTCATATCTAGCGGGTTATTAGCCCTTGTTTTACTTTGCCCTTCCATATTCAATATTATTTACCAGTTTTTATATGGGTTTTTCATTAACATGGAATTGTAATACTTCACATCTCCCGTTACTTCTGCACCTAACCATCCTGGTTTACTAAATGCTTCATCTTCCGAAGAAAGTTCAACTTCTGCAACCGTAAGCCCTTCATTCTCCCCATAAAATTCATCAACCTCATACGTGTGCTCACCCGATTTCACCAAATACCTGGTTTTATCTATTACACCGGGTTCGCAAATAGCTAATAATTGTTTCGCATCTTCCACACTAATTTCTTGTTCCCATTCAAACCTACTTGCTCCAGATTCGTTGCCTATCCCCTTAATGGTAAGGTACCCTTGGTCCCCTTTTGTTCGTACCCGAACAGTTCTTTCAGGTACAGAGGATAAGTATCCCTGTATTATTCTTGTTGATTTTTCTATCTCCGCTTTAAAGTCGCCAGCGACCAAAAACTTTCTTTCTATTTCTTGTGCCATAATTGTTGCTCTTTATTAGTTAGCTAGTGGTTTATTTATCCATCCGATTACTCTTTTAATCGCTTGCAGATAGTTGATGTTTTCTGCTGTTTCCATACCATTTGCCACATCAGCCATTGTCTTTTTGATATCTTCTACCTCAGTAGATTCAGAGTTAATAGTGCAGATTTTGGCCCCGTTGATCAACACATTGCCAAATTCACAAATAGTATCGTTTACCATGTAGCCATATCGTTGTTTATGAACTTTTACGCCTTGTAAATCAGCGTGAGCATCAATCATATCCAAAAACTCTTCTAACGTGTAGGTGTCCTGGGACAACGAAGGCATTTCTACCTGAAAAGCAGGGAAAACCTCATTTTCGAGAACATCTTTAGAAATTGGAAATTCCCCTTTCATTAAAGGGTTCCATTGTTCTAAGCCATCAATTGTCTGAACATAGGTTTTAATGTCCATTTTTCCGTCACGGATTTTGGTGTTGTTAAGGTCATTGGTTTTCGACATTATATAAATTTCTTCAGAATGTCTTTCCCACACCTTTTCGGGAACGGGAACACTCAATCGTGCCATTCTTGCATGTGCAGCACCAAAATCCTGACCAAATGTTCTGTATTCAAATCTCGGTTTCGAGACTTCTCCAATTTTTAATTCTTCTTTACTCATTATTTTATTTCGTTAATAGCTTTATTCAATTTGTAATCTTATAAGCGAGTTTTGCGGATCAGAAACCACCAAAGCTTCTGTTTCAGCATCATTCACTACAATACCTTCCATACCCGTAATCGGATAAAAGAAGGACGTTTTTAATTTTCCGTTTATGTCGCACTTATTCAGTGTTTGACTTTCCTGAGATAAAATCCAGAGGTTATCGGTAACATCGTTGTAAAATATGCCTGAGTAATCCGAGGCAAAATCCAAATCGATTTTCTGAATGGTTTTATCCTTAAAAGAGTATTTAATGAGTAACCCATTATTCTTTTCTTTTAAGAGGTAAAAAATATCCCTGGATGCATCGTAAGTAATCCCTTCAAGCCCGCTATTATCATTGCTATCCAATATATCGGTGGTAGATAAAATAGTACCTTCAGGGCTTATCGCAACAATTTGTCCTTTTTGCTCTTCCACTACATAAATGGAATTGTCACTTGCATCTACAAAAATTCCTTCCAAATCGTCAAACACTAGGGGGTACTGTTTACGTACCGAACCATCAAATTCAATATTGAAAATTGTTCCTCTGTCGCTTACAACCAGAAGTGATTGACGGTCGGCTGAATATGATAGTCCGGATGGTTCTTTGATCGTTAGGCCAATAAACTCCAGAATGGCCTCATCTCTTGAGATGCTTTTGGGTATGCATGAGCTTGCACCTATCAGTACTATCCACACTATCATATTCAACACCGTCTTCTTCACAATTTCAAATAACTATCCGGACTAATATCTATCAGATCTACTGCACATTATATACATTCCAAAGAGCAGGATCTTCTTTGAAATCATCAGATTCATCAGTAGCGCCATCTGCAAGAGTATCATCCACATATAAGCTGCCATCTTTATCGTAGTAATACTCGGAGGTAGCGGTAGCTATTCTCAGGTAAAAGGATACTTTTTTGCCTGAATCGCTGGTAGTTCCTACAGAATTTCCATCGGCATCCACTACATCAAGGTCTTTCATGTTTATTGTAACTCCGGTTTGTGTAAACGAAGCATCATCTTCTCCCTTTACCCTGTTGTCTTTAATATATTCCGGGGTATCTCCCAAAGCATAGTAAATCCTGGCCTCAACAATTTCTTCATCGCCCGAATATTCAATAACCACATTTATATCTTGAGTTGATGTTGGATTATCGGGGAAATTAAACGCAGTTACCGAAACAGGATTTTTTGGAGTGTATGTATTCCAAAGGGATGGATCTGCTTTGAAGTCATCTGAATCACCATCATCTGTATCAATGCTGGTATCATCAAGTATAATGTTACCATCTTTATCGTAGTAATACTCATTACCATTTTCAAGAGCTATGCGTACATAGAAAGAAATTTTAGCACCATCGCTCGAGTTTCCAATAATATTACCATCCGCATCTTCAACATCCAGATTACTTAAAGGAATTGTAACACTTGTTTGAGTGAAAGAAGCCTCATCCTCACCTTTCACCCTGTTTTCTTTTATATATTCCGGAGTATCGCCATAGCCGAAGTAAATTCGGGCTTCAACAATGTTAATATCAGCTGAGTAAGTTAAATCAACTGCTTCAAAGCCTTTGGTTGGAGTTGCACTAAATACCATTTCAGATATAATAGGAGCAGAAACACCACCTGCAATTGCTGTATAGGTGTTCCATTGTGTGGGGTCTGCCTTGAATGTATCAGAATCAGTATCGTCATCTGCTGTGCTGGTGTCATCAGCAATTCGTTTACCATCTTTATCAAAATAGTATTCGTATCCGTTATCTAAAGCTAACCTAACATAGAAAGATACCTTTTCACCCGCTACGCTCAAATTGTCTCCCGATGTAGCATCCAACATAGTAATGGTAACTCCGGTTTGTGTAAAGGAAGCATCATCTTCTCCTTTTATCTTGTTGTCCTTATTGTACGCAGGGGAATCGCCTAAGCCATAGTATATTCTGGCTTCGGTAACAGTAGCAGTTGTAGCATAAGTAAGTTCAACTTGTACTTCACTATCTGCTGCAGGTGCCACATTATAATCCAGAGTTAGTGTAGGAACAGTAGTATCTACAGCAGCGTTTGTTGCACCCTTTGTTGCAGGCATCCCGTTTACCCATGGTTCCTCACCATCAGTTGCTCTACCAAATGTTGTTCCATCTGCCAGAGAGGCCGGAACTGCTATGTAATCAATAACATTACCTTCTGCATTTCCTAAAGAAACATCCTCTCCTCCAGAAGATATTGCTATTGTTAATTCGGGTTGTTCTACAACATAAAAACCATAGGCAGCGATAGTAGTCCCGTTTGGAATCACAAAACCACCATTAGGGTCTGCTTTATCGTTTAGCATATACCCAGAAATATCTACCTCGCTGTCTGAAGTATTATACAACTCTATCCAGTCCAAATCTGTAACCGGGTCTTTTGCCATAATTTCGTTCAATACCACTGAACCCTGTTCAGGTTTATCAGGAACTACATCATCCTTAACACAGCTTGAGAAAGCTAGTGTTAAAATCACTAATATTGAAATTATCCTTTTCATTTTAATCGTGTTTTTTGTCATTTAAATTAGAAATCAATTTCACACCTCCAGGCGATAAAACCGTAATCGAATCCACCTTCGCCAGCAGGAGCATATATATCAATATACTGTGCATAATCGCCTGCTCCATTTGAATACCTGTCGTGGTTAACGTAAGAATAGTTTAGCATAAATTTGATATTACCAGTTGCGTAGTAGTTAAGACCCACTGTATATTGATCTTTTGCCCCAAACGTCTGGTTGGTATCATAATCGTTTAAATTGATATAAGAATATCTTGCAGTAGCTTCAAGAGCCCCGGCTTTACCTTTTGACCTGATCTGTGTAAATTCAGCTTCTTTGTAATTCCAGGCGTGTGACTCGCCAGTAAGTAAGAATGCAGTTTCAACATAGAACCCACCATATTTAACTGGATCAAGCTGTTCATTTCTTTTCAGAACATTATAATAATACTCTCCAGATACCCTTAATGGGCCATAGGTAGCAGCTGCTTCAACGTTGAAGTTATTAGCCCATTTAACATCATTTACTTTTGCCACTGTCCACTCTAACTCAGAAACATTGGTTTCATCCTTGGGATCATACTTAATCCTGTTATCCGGGTATTTGTATAAACCGGGAGTTCTTCCGGAATAGCCAGCCCCCAACATTAATAACCTGCCCGTTTCATTTACAAAATAGTAAGCACCCCTTGTAGAAACCCCTAGCATTGGTTTAGCACCGGGTATCTCACCTTTAAAATAATTGGGGTCTGGGTCATTATTCGTGAAATCAAGTACGTGCCTTACCTCTTCAGTATGAAGCGCAATACCTAATTCATAGCTTTTACCCCACATTGAGTACCCAATGCCCAAACGTCTGTTAGGGTTAAATTCAGCAACACTGGCCCTTTCTATAAATTTGAGGTATCGTGACGTGGTGTTTTGTTCCATACCTTGTGGCATACGGAACTGGCCTACTCTTATTTGGCCCCAGTTGCCTAATATCTTTCTGATGTAAGCATCCTTAATATCAACTTCATTGCCATCAAAGTCAAAATCGATTTCTCCATACCAACCATCGCCAACGATAGCTTTAATAGCAAACCTCATCCTTCTCAACTTTAACAATTGATCCGGAACATCTACTCTTCCCTCCAGGGCATTTTCATCCGGGGTTTTGTTATAATCGTAATTATCAAAATAATGTGCGCCATCCAAATAAATACGATTATCCATCCATAACCTATACTTTTTATCTTTCGACTCCCAGGTGATAAACCCATTTCGAGCCTCAGATGTTAATTCTTTCCTTTCAACTATCTGGCCATACTGATTGAATCGAATATCAGAACTTAAAGAAATATTGACCTCTTGATTAAAATCAGTTATTTCAAGCCTCTTTTCATCAAATGAATCAAGGGAAAAAACCAAGACGTTGGTGTCTCCCTTTTTCACTATTTGGAATGTACCATCTGCAGAAGTTAAAACACCTTTTTTAACTCCCTCAAAGCGTACCAGTACGCTATCTAATGGCTCACCTGTATTTGCATTGGTAACTTTACCTTTTACAGTTTGTGTAGCATCCTGTGCCATAGCGGCCATGGCATAAAGCACAAATATGCCTGACAGAATTAGTTTTTGTAACAATTGTAATTTCATCTTAGTCGAAGTTTTGTTTGAATTCAATATTTTGATAACCCAAAGAAAAAATATTACCCCGTGCAATTAAGACAATCTAACCTACACCGCCTCTACATGAGGGAGAAAATGGGCTACAATACCTCCAATTAGCTCTACCTATATATTATAATTAATTGATTATTAAGTATTTGTTTTTAACACACACTCTACACAAGAAGTTTGGAAAGGATGGGTAAGCCTCTATATATTCTTCACAAATTCCAACAAACTTTGATCGTTAAGTAGGTTTAGCTTCTTCCTGAGTCTGTATCGATTCATCTCAACGCTTTTTGTAGAGATGTTAATAAGCGAAGCAATTTCCTTTGAAGAAAGTCCTATTTTAAGAAGTGCAATTAGTCTCTTATCGTTATCTGTCAAATTATTAAACTGTTGTGAAAGCCGTATGTAAAAACTTTCATTCATCTCATCAATATTCTTGTAGAAGTTTACCCTTTCATTTCGAAGGTTGAAATTATTGAGCAGAATATCGGACAAAGCCCTAATTGCTTTTTTGTTTTGAGTAGTTGGTTCCGATTGTTTTATAATGGATAAAACATCTTTAATTTTTTTAAACAGTTCCTCCTTTTCGACCAAATTGAAAGCAAACTTTTCAAGTTCCTTATTCTTAAAATCTATTTCCTGCTGAAGGTTACCTGCCTGTTTCTCGGTATATTCAAGCTCCTGTTTAAAAAATTCTTTTTCTGCTTCCAGCTCTACCTTATTATCAAAAAACCTCCTTCTTTCCAACTCAAACCTTTTTCTCATCCCAGAGTAAAGAACAATTCCCAATATTATAAAGGCAGAAAGAGCTATAATAATTCCAATATTATAAAGACTTGTCGAACCGTTGGTGCTAAAAAATTCAGTTACATCGGCAAGGGGATTCCTGTATCTCAAGTCATTAGAAGATTTAAGACTACCCATTATGGCCCTAAAGGCCAGAGCGCTAACAAAGGTTATTAGACCGGACAGAATAGGCGTTAAAACAGAGCCAATCGCAAGCCCTAAAAAAGTGTCTTTTTGATAAATGTTAAACCCCTTTTTATAACTAACTCCTACTACACCAGCCGTAAGCACGTGCATAGCACTAATAGGCACAAGTACAAACGACCAACCTAATGGCCCAATCAAATCTTGAAACAATGATGATGAGAAAAGAAAAAACACAGTTGCAAAGCCAAAAAGCACAGAAAAGTTTGTTTCTGGTGAAAATTCAAAGATTTCCACATTTGTTTTTTTGCGCCTTAATACAACTCGTACCAACAAGCCCAACACAATAGATGCAGCTCCAAGAACCGCTAATGATAACTTGAGGGGCACCGTCCAAGTAGCAACCCGAATAGTTGAGTCTTCGAAAACACTTAAATAAGGCCCAATAACATTTGCCACATTATTAGCCCCAAAACTATAAGCCCCAAGCAGTAAAGAGGCTAAGACAAGTATCTGGAGTATTCTGCCCACTTTTAATATATGAAGCCTTAGCCTACGCATTATTAATTTTAGAAGCGACAGATAGATAGCCGAAAAAGCACCTGCCAGGATGGGAGTAAGCAACCAAATAATAACTACCGATAATAAATCATCTATAGGAATATTGTTATTTACAAACAATAACCAACCCACTATTGAGCCAACTACCGCATGTGAGATAGATATTATCCTAAACCTGAGACGCAGAAATGTTATGGTTATTAAGGCAGAAATCTCTATTATAAAGGCAACCTGTATTTGCCTGGTATTAGCTAGATTGTTTACAAACAAAGTTGGTCCATTAACATTGGTAGTAGCACCCCAAAAAATTGTGCCTATCATTAAAATAATCAGAAACAGAGTATTAAACTTATTCTTCTTACCAGCACCCAGCAGTACAAACAGGTCCTGAAACCCCAACGTAAAACCTACTAACAAACCAGCTAATAAAAAGAGCATACCTAATTGAGAGCTTAACTACTATAAATTTCTCTTCAATGCCAAAATGGAAAGAACATCCCCAATTTTTTTCCCTATATCGGATATCTGCTGGATATGCAAAGCAAAATATCGAAGATGAATTTTTTCACTAAATTTTAATACCTTAATTTCCTTAAACAATTTTCGTTTCAACGAATAGGCTATTTTATCTACCTCCCTTTCATAAAAATATGCCTTCCTTATTTTGTCGTTAACCATCCCTGACTGGTAAAAGAACTCCCTCACTGCTGGTAAAATTTCACCAACTGTAAGCAGGGAAGCATCACACAGCCTCTTAAAATCATCCTTCATATTATCCGGAACCTTAGGCATCTCAATATCAAACTGATAAAGATTCTCCTTGCAGGTGTCCGACAGGTCGTCTATTTTGTCGATTAGCTTAAGCACCTCTCCCCTGTATTCCGGTATTAGAGCATTATTGTATAAATCTGATTCAATATCTTTCTTTAAGTTGTCAGCTTTGTCCTCAAGGTTAGTAATCAGCTGAATATCTTCCTGAAAACGATCAAAATTTTTGTCTAAATAGTGTGTCACACCTTGCTGAAAGACTAAAAGGGATTCATCTACAATTTCAATAAACAGGTCAATGTTTTTAATCAAATTGTTGGTGTCGCGAAAGAATAGCGCCATATGGGTATTTGAATATTTTGACAAAGTTAAGAAATGATTCGATCACTAGCCTACGTATAATAATCTCACTATATACAGCATCACTTCAATGTTAAAATGCTTTTAACATTGAAAATTGCAAAGCAAAATATGGGAAAAAGTAGCCCCCGACAGGAATCGAACATTCTCATTGATGCATGATGGGACTTGCATTAATCTATATTTTGAGAAATAATGTTTCACCTATGTTGACCCTATAAACAAAAAAGGCCGTTAAAACGGCCCCTTGTAGTAGCGGGGGCAAGACTCGAACTTGCGACCTTTGGGTTATGAGCCCAACTTACTCTTTTTGTTACCAAAGAGTCTATCTATGGCTTTATCTGAACCTTTCTTCATAAATGGAGCTAAATATCTATATGTCGTTCTTACGTCAGAGTGCCTTAATAGCTTTTGAACATCAAGAATTGGCAACTCCATTTCAACAGCATAATTAGCAAACGAATGCCTAGCGATATGCATCGAAAGATTTTTATCTATTCCTGCTAATTCGGCAATTTTCTTTAAATAGTCATTATATAATCGATTAGCATTTCTGATTTTAACATGTAAATCCTTTTCTGTTACAATCAACTTTCCTTTCAAATAAGGGAAGACATATTCATCTTTATCAAATGTGCCATTGGATCGATAAAATTTTAAAATCTCCAATGCTTGATTAGCAATTTTCACATAGTCTGGTTTATTATTTTTCTTCATTGAATAATAAAGTCTTTCACCTATAATCATTGACCATTTAAGTGAAATTAAGTCTCCAACCCTCATCCCAGCTAAATAAAAAGAAAACAGCCATATGTTTCGAACATCATTAATTGTACTATCTTCATTTAATTCAAGGTCGTGAATTTTTTGGATTTCATCTATTGACAAGTACACCTTTTCTGTAGGCTGCTTTTTAATAGTGGCCAAAACCCTTTCGAAATGTCGATCACTACCTTTTATTATTTCTTCTCTCAATGCTCTTCGATAAACTCTTTGCATCAAACTAACGTATTTATGAATCGTATTCGGGCTTTTCACATCCACGTTTTTAAAGTGTTCAACAAACTTCATGAGGTAACTTTCAGTTAAATCCCCTAATTTGATCTTCTTATTCTTATTATATCTCTTAATTATATTTAGTCTAAAAAATTCTGTATCTCGATAATTCATTGAGTTTTGCCTACCCATTTTGGAGATCATTTCCTCTGCTAAATCATCAAAGTACAATTCTTTGTCTGCACTATTTAGTTTATTTAAAATATCATCTACACTATAACTATCACTACGTCTTTCAAACTCAAGTATTACATTATCTACCTCAAGTTTTCTCTTAGCCAGAATATTATTTAATAATGAACGATTTCGAACAGTTTTTGTAACTCTCTCAGCAATAGAATCCCATTCTTCCGCTTTAACAAATTCTTTAAGAAAGATATATTTAGATCTGCCTTTATGAGTAATTCTCAGAGCTAATGGATATGTACCATTAGCTCTTTTTTTGTTGTTTTTTAAAACAATTTTTAATGTTGCCATTTTATTGTATTTAGTTAAAAATTTTAGTGCAAAAAATTGCTTAATTTAAAACTATGATATTATTTCCGTTTTTTGTAGAGAATTGCATGGTAAAAAATAGGTAAAAAATACACCCCATTTATATCGGTTTTAACCTACCTGAATCTATCTTCAAAACTCATAGATTATTACCCTATTCCTGATATAAGACGATTTCCTCCGATTAATAAAGGATACTACCAGTTTTCATAACCCTGAGGTCACGGGTTCAACTCCCGTCCTCGCTACACAGAAAGCCGCTTTTTAGCGGCTTTTTTATTGGTAATACTTTGGTTATGTGATTAGTTAATATATATCATTTTCAATTTATATATTTACACCGTATAGGCAATCCAATTGAAAAAAAAAATAACCATATATGATATTGCCAAAAAGCTCAATATAACTGCTGCAACCGTATCGAGAGCTTTAAACGACAATCCTAAAATAAGCCCTAAAACAAAAGAGCTGGTCAAGGCAACCGCTGAGAATATGAATTATGAGCAGAACAGGGTTGCATTGGCTCTAAAAAGCGGAAAGAGCAACACCATAGGTGTAATTGTTCCAAGGATTGACAGAGATTTCTTTGCAACTATCATCAAAGGAATTGAAGATGAACTGCACCCATATGGCTATCACATTATAATTTGCCAAACATATGATCTGAAAGAAAGGGAAATTGAGAACATTACAACCTTATTAAATGCCCAGGTTGATGGAATTCTCATGTCTATTTCCAATTCAATGACCGAAGTGTCGGAATTGCAAAGAGTGCTAAACAAAAATGTACCCCTTATTTTTTTCGATAGAAAAAGAGATATGGAAGGCGTGAGCACCGTAACAATTGATGACTTTGCAGGTGGATACAAGGCCACTGAGCATCTCATTAACATCGGCTGCAAAAAAATTGCGCATTTTACTGTCGACAGAACTTCGGAAATTTATAAACTTCGATTTGAAGGTTATAAGCAAGCATTGTTGGATCATGGTCTTGAGTATAATCCTGAAAATGTACTGGAGTTGGAAAATAGCTATGATGATGGGAAAAAAGCTATTGAAAAATTCCTAATGTCAAGCAACCCACCTGATGCGGTCTTCTCTTCCAGCGATTATATAGCATTAGGTATTATTCAGGGACTAAGGTCTATGGGTTATAACGTGCCGGAAGATTTTTGTGTAGTAGGTTTTAGCAACGAGCCATTTACCAAGTTTATGGAACTTTCAATCTCATCTGTGGAGCAATTTCCATTGGAAATGGGTAAAACTACAGCCAAAGTTTTTTTAGAACAGGTGAGAGATAATAATGGTCAAGTTGAAAAGAAGGTAGTCTTGGAACCAAAACTCCACATCAGGATGTCTTCATCGAAAGAAATAAATGCTTCATAAAGAAACCCCTCTTTTCCAGGGGATAAAATCGTTTTGATTTAACTGTTCTGCCTTTGTTTTAATTACCCCACTTGCAACTTTAATAATGAAGTCTAGTAATTTATCACCCATCTCATCGATACTCTCTTCTCCTTTAATTATGGGGCCACTATCAAAATCAATTATATCAGGCATTTTTTCTGCCAGCTCAGAATTGGAAGACACTTTAATAACAGGCACCACAGGGTTTCCAGTTGGGGTTCCCAGTCCTGTGGTAAACAAAATCAGGTTTACACCTGATCCTGCCAGGGCAGTAGTACTCTCCACATCATTTCCCGGTGTGCAAAGTAAATTGAGTCCGCTTTTATAAATGTATTCTCCATAATCCAACACATCTACTATGGGAGAACTCCCTCCTTTTTTGGCAGCTCCAGCTGATTTCATAGCGTCAGTAATAAGTCCATCCTTAATATTTCCGGGCGATGGGTTCATATCAAACCCTGAACCGGCTGCAACCACAGATTTTTCAAAGGCCTTCATTAGTTCTAAAAACTTATTGGCTTCTTTATCTGAAACACATCTATTAACCAACTCCTGCTCTACCCCACACAATTCAGGAAACTAAGAAAGCACCGCAGTACCCTTAAGCACTGAAAGCAAATCTGAAACCCTGCCAAGTAACGGGTTGGCCGAGATTCCTGAAAAGCCATCGGAACCACCGCATTCTAAACCTATCTTTAATGCTGACAACGGAGCAGGTTTCCTTTCTATCTCATTTGCCCTTCTTATAGCATCGAATGATTCCTTAATGATCTTTGTGAGCATTTCATCTACCGTTCCCATCATTTGTTGCTCGTAAACAAGTACTGGCCTATTTAGCTTTGGATTAATTGCTTTAAGAGCATCTTTAAATATTTGTATCTGTAAATTCTGGCAACCCAAACTAAGCACGGTCTAAATCAAGTTTAGTGATTTCAGTGTTTTTATCTTCTATTAAATCTGTATTGCAGGACAATAGTAATGCCGTAAGTGAAAATGCTATAAGGCTTGTTTTGAGTATTTTCATATCACTGTGATATTTATGTAATCGATTACATAAAATTAATCAAAAAAAACTTACGCATTAGGAGAACTTCACAAACTTTGCTAAAAATTGTACACCAAGTAGCATCACATTACAAATGTGACTATCAATTGGTTTATTGGCCTAATTTCTTTAGAATCAATTTACACTTGAATACTCATATTTAGATAACCTAGTTTACTAGTATCAAATATTCAAAAGAACTCAAAGAAATATCTTGGCCTAGATTTAGCTTGGTCTCTGAAATAACATTGTTCCAGGATGTGCCTTTCAACTCTTCCGGTAAAGAAACTAAAATGTTCTTATCCCTTGTATTAACCATAACAAGTACCTCCTCCTCATTATAAACTCTTTTAAACATAATAGCATCGTTATTTGAATAGGTCACTAGTTCTCCTTCACTTACCGCATCCAGTCCATTTCGAGTGCTCATAATCATTTGGTATTGCCCCAATATGTCAGGGTTTTGTGACCATTCGATTGGATTTTTATCAAAGAAAGAAATTAGCCCTGAACTGCCTACTTCTTGGCCATCATATATGAGAGGGATACCCGGCATAAAGGCTGTTGCCACAAAGGCGCCTACCTGACCATCGCTAAAAACATCATTAGGAGTTTCATCCCATGCGTAAACATCATGGTTGGTAATATATCTGAGTTTTGCCTTATTGGAAGGAACTACATTGTATTCCTGGGTATTGGTAGTAAAGATTGATGAAGCTGCTTTATTTTCATTAAAAATACTTTTAATCTGACCATAAAAATCCCAGCTATAGTTCATTTGGAAACCTGCGGTAAAATTGGACGCAACCCCACCTTCGGCTAGCCAAATAAGTTTTTTATCCGTAGTAGTATTAATATCTGCGATTGCCTCGGTCCAAAAGTCTGTTGGGATAAGATCAACAGCATCGCACCTAAATCCATCTATTCCGGCTTCATTTACCCAAAATTTCATAGAGCTAATCATCTCTTCTCTCATTTTATCGTTAGCGTAATTAAGCTCAGCAACGTCTGTCCAGCCGGTACCTGGAGGAGCAATAATGTCTCCATTAGCGTCTTTCACATACCAATCAGCATGGCTGGTAATCCATGGGTGGTCCCATGCAGTATGGTTCGCCACCCAATCCAGGATCACAGCCATATCTCGTTTGTGCACCTCGTTAACCAGTTTTTTAAGATCATCAAGTGTGCCAAACTCAGAATTAACGTCCTCATAATCCCTGATACAATACGGTGAATTAACAGTATTGACAGTCCCTATCGGGTACAAAGGCATTATCCAAACTACGTTCACTCCCAAGTCTTGAATATGATCTAAATCTTTTATTAATCCGTTAATAGTACCCGAATTACTGAATGCTCTTAAATTCACTTCATATATTACCATTTTATTCAATTCAGGAATATTTTCAAAAGGTTCAATAACAACCTCATTTCCTGTTTGGTTATTATCATCTGGGGTAGGCAAACCATCACCACAGCTCCAAAGAGCAAATACAAGTATTAAAGTCCCAAGGTTCATTTTATTCATACTTTCAAATAAAAAAGGTATAACCAGTATTATCCTGGCTATACCCAAAAAACTTTAAGTTTTTTGTTATGAATTTTCTTTTTGTGCTTTTAGTTTTTTACTACTGAATAGGTGTATTCATTGGAGTTGTGTAAATCAAGAGTAACCGTATAATTACCATCTTCAGAAACTGTAATATTATTTATGCCTTCAGTATAGCCATCAGTCAAATGATCGGCATATGCAAGTTTACCATCAGCATCAACTCCAAAATCGTGCTGCCATGCACCATTAGCTCTAAATTTGAAGGAGCCGGCAGCTACAAGGTCTAGTGTAACTTCAAGTGCCTGGGTTTCTGAGTTATAAACTAACTCAGTATCTGAATCCCAACCTGTTGGTGTTGCATCACCAATAATACCCCAGCTCATTGCCACCAATTTATAAGTGAGGTTAGGTATATCTACTTCTACCCAATTAGTACCGAATGCATCAGCAGCAAAATTACAGCATGCTTCATTGGCAACATAAATGGTGCCACTGCCATCATTATCTGTTCCCCACGAATCAGGTCCCCAATCGTTTTGATTCTCATATAATTTGAAATCAAGCTGACCCTCAGGAAGATATAAATAACCTTCATACACTCCATTATCAGCAGCTGATGTGAGCGAAATAAAATTGGTATTATCCCATCCCTGGAATGTTCCTGCTACCCAAATATTTGCGTATTCCGGTTCTTCAATAACCTCTTCTTCGTATGTTGTTATTGTCATCCCAATTACGTTAGATATGAGATCATCAAAGCCTGCCGAAGTAGCTACCACACGAACATCTACAGCCACCTCTGTGTTAGTCTCTTGGGCCAAATCATCTATGACCGCATCGTTTATAGCTTCATAGGTGACATTTACTGAGGTTCCTGTCAAATCGCCTGATAGAATAGATGGATTGGCAAAAGCACCACCATCAATATCTATTTGTATTTCATAAGAAACTGCCACTTGTGCTCCAAAATCGGCAGCTTCCCATCCAAATGTTTGCTCACTTGCAAGATTTGTTCCGTCAATTACTAAAGTTGACCCATCGTCCGGTGTATTTAAAACAGGTGCTACCGGGTCTTTTACCATCTCACCGGATTTGTCATTGCATGATCCTACCAAAAATATGAGGATCAGGAACGCGAATAGTTTAAATTGTCTCTTCATGTCAGTTTTATTTTATGGTTTAATTTGATTTCCAATTTTAATAGCCAGGGTTTTGTTTCAAGTTCTTATTCAACCCCAAGTCAAAGGCTGGTAACGGATAAAGGTTTAAATGATCCGAAGTTGCAGAACCTTCCAGGGAACCTCCTTTCCAATCCCATTTCAGATTACCCGAAGTAAACTGGCCAAATCGTATCAAGTCGGTTCGTCTATGTGCCTCCCAGTATAATTCTCTACCTCTTTCTTTAAGAAGAAAATCAAGGGTAAGTTCACCTGCTGTTATATTTCCGGATGTATTACCGTAGGCACGCTCACGAATCTCATTTACGTACTTTAATGCATCTGTTGTATTGCCACTTGATCCACCTCGTAAAACAGCTTCAGCATACATAAGATACACGTCTGTCAGTCTAAAAAGAGGGAAATCAGTATCTACAAATGTGGGATCCTGCCCGTCATTGCCATTGGAGGTTACATTTTTAAACTTGCTGCACCTGTATCCCTGGTTAAACTGGATGGGATCATTGATGATAAGGCTTGATTGCCCATCGGTTTCAAATACGGCCCTTTGATCGTTTGTATCGGTAAACAGACTTTCTACAAAAGAAGTTGTTGGCCTATGGCCATACCAGCCACCGGTCACACCATTTGTGGTTCCATCACCTGTGGCTCCATGAATAATGAAGGTGACACCACCGTAATTCCTAGAATACAGCCCATCTTCCGCTATGGGAAAAATAATTTCCCTATCTAAAAAATCATTGTCAGCAAGAAATAAGTCTTTGTATTGGGGTACTAATGTGTATTGCCCCGACTGAATTATCTTATTGCAGTATTCGATGCATTCATCATACCTTGGAGTACCAGAATAAACCTCTGCATTCAAATACATTTTGGCCAGGATTGCCCATACAGTTGCCTTATCCACTCGTGCATATTCGTTTTGGCCAGCATCTTTCAGATCAGGCAAAGCCTCCAACAATTGAGACTCAATATGATCGAATAGATTAGCCCTTGAAATCTGGCTGGGTGAATAGGCTCCCACTCCATCTTCCGGCCGGATCATGGGAACATTTCCCCATAGGTCCAATGCAAAATAGTAGTATAGTGCCCTAAGCGTTATTGCTTCTGCACGATAGGTCTCTACTTCGGAACGGAAACCTCCGGACAAACTTTCTATTTTGTCATCAACGGCCCGTATATACTCATTACAGAATGCTATGTTGATAAATATGCGCTGGTAGAGCAACGACAACAAAGCGTTATTATCTCCCCAGGTTTGAAAATTAAAACTTTGAATTTTAGGGTCGTTCCATGAAGACAGTGCTTCATCTGTAGAAAGTTCCTGGGCAGTCCAATAGGTACGTAAGAAGGAAGTTTCTCCTTCATCAGGATTAACAATTTCCGGGTCTCCATATTCTCCTTGCTGTCCGGTAAGGGTGAGGCCTCCGTACAGTTTTGAAAGAAACTCTTTATAGCCTTCTTCTGTATCAAAAACAGTAGTACCATTAATTACCTGGTTGGAAAGAGGTACTGTATTCAAGTCGTTGAAGCAAGAAGTTGCCAAACCACTTGTTATAACCAACACTAGTATAATTTTGTATTTCTTAATCATTTGTTCTTCAGTTAGTGGTTAGAAATTGGCTCTTAAGCCGATTAGATATACCCGAGAACGTGGATAGAAATTATTATCCATGCCGCCATTGATTTCAGGGTCTATACCTCCGTATTTAGTAAAAACAGCCACATTTTGCACCCCAATGGTAAGTTGCATGCTTAGTGCCTCATTAAATAGTTTGGGCATCTGGTACGAGAGATTTACATTATCGATTTTAAAAAATGCGGCATTCTCAACATAATAATCAGATAGCCTTGTAAACTCGCTTGTAGTTTCTATTTTGGTTAAGTCAGCTTGTATGGACATGTTCCTTACATACCCCATGCTACTATACAAATTGTAATAAATACTGCTAGCCGCTACATTATTGTATACATAATTATTAAGATTAGCATGTGAGTTGACAGCCAGGCTAAACTGCTTGTAGTTTAACCAGGTATTAAAGCCAATGCTAACCGATGGGTCCGGGCTTTTGTAGATATACCTATCTCCATCGTCAATAATTCCATTGTTGTTTCTATCAACAAATGCATTAGGAATTGCTTCTCCATTTGGGCCATACACTTGCTCATATACATAGTAGGATCGTACCGGGTAGCCTACTTTATATACCTGGGCCGTACCATCTGTTGTTCCTCCCACTCCACTGGCCGATTCAGAAACAATATAATCAGGGTCATCACTATTATTAAGTTTTGTAACTTCATTTTTATTATAGAACACATTGGCATTAAGCTTCCAATTCCAATCATTTTTATCAATCGCTACCCAATTAATATTAAACTCTATTCCCTGGTTAAGCATATCGCCCACATTAGTAATGAGTTCCGTTACGAAGTTTGTTCCGGGTGAAATGTCTACCTGATTCAACAAATCGGAAGTCATCTTTCTGTAAACATCAAGGCTACCGAAAACCCGATTATTGGAGAACCCGAAATCAATTCCTGCATTTAACGTAGCTGTGGTTTCCCATTTCAGAAAAGCATCGTAACCGTCAGGACGGAGGGTATTGTAAAATGTATTCCCCAGCCTGTACCTTGCCGTATTATTGCTGATGGTGTAGGTGGGGATATATGGATAATCATTGTTGACAACATCTTGTTGGCCTGTTACACCATAGCCAAGTCTCAATTTGAGTTCGGAAAGTGTTTTAACCGATGAGAAAAAGGGTTCTTCATTTATAATCCATGCAGCTGATACTGAAGGAAACCACCCTGATCGTTGTTCCGGGCCAAACCGGGAAGTCTGATCATTTCTTAAAGTCAGCGTTAACAGGTATTTTTCTCTGAATGTATAATTGACACGTCCAAAAAAGGAAACCAGGTAGTATTCTGTAGGGAAGTCATTTCCCCGCTGAAATACAGATTTATTTGCATTCCACGTAGAATCAACATCGTGACTGTAGAAATGTGCCCATGAATAGCCCAGCATTGCATCAAGGTCGCTTTCTATGGGCTCTAGTTTCTTTTTATAGTTAGCATAGAAGTCCAACAACTTGTTGCTTCGTGTATTTTCATAGATTGTTGTTCTTCCGCCTTCCGGAGTAGGAATATACACCCACTGCGTGCTATCTTTTACATTATTGTGTCCTTCTGATTTAGCATAATCATACCCCAGATTCAATATTGCAGTTAATCCCGGTAAAAACTCATAATTAAACTTAATATTTCCCAAACTCCTGAGTACCTGAGAGGTGTTATCGGTAAGTGCCAGCTGTGCAACAGGGTTGGCTGGTCCCAATGAAATAGGGTTGCCATCCACATTTTGAGGATCATCGGTAAGTGTGGTATAGCCCCTAAAGCGCGTATTCCCATTAAAAACAGGAAGGGTTGGATTAAAGGCAATTGCATTTCCAATAGCTCCCTGCTCGGCAAAACTATTATTGTTCAACAATCCTTTTACATTTATCTGCATTTTAAGCTTGTCATTGAACAAACTGGGATCAAGCCCTACAGACAGGGTTGTCCTCTCATAATTATAGGTTTTTAATATCCCGTCTGTATTATTATAACCTAACGAGGCTCTGTATTTCATTGACTTTGTAGAGCCAGATAAGCTAATGGTATGATCATGGCCAAATGCATCTTTATATATCTGGTCCTGCCAGTCTGTATTGGCACTTCCAAGATAGTTTCGGGCGTCATGCCCTTCAGGGTATTGACTTTCAATCAGAGCAGTGAATTCATTGGCATCATACACTTCCAGTTTTTTAGGTGTAGTGTAAACAGAGCCTATGAAATTGTAACTAATATTTAATTTTTTCGACCCTCTTTTAGTGGTAATAATAATTACACCTCCTGCTGCCCGAGAGCCATAAATAGCGGTTGCAGATGCATCTTTAAGAACGGTAAAGGTCTCGATATCATTAGGGTTAATTGTAGATAACGTGTTTGGTGCACCGCCTATCCCCTTGTTGTTTAGCGGAACACCATCAACAACAATAAGTGGATCGTTGCTTGCCAGAATGGAAGATGTTCCCCTTACCCGAATTGTAGAAGAATTACCCGGGGCGCCACTATTAGATGTTACAGTAACTCCAGCAACTTTTCCCTGAATTAATTCCTGGGGAGAATTAACCACCCCTTTGTTAAACTCTTCACTGTTAACTACAGCTACCGAACCAGTTGCATCCTTTTTCTTTACAGAGCCATACCCAACAACAACAATTTCATCAAGTGCCACAATGTCAACGCCAAGGCTTACATCTATTACGTTTCGGTTGTTGATAGCAACTTCCTTTGTAACATACCCAATAAATGAGAATATGATAACTTCATTTAGCGAGCCAATTTTCAGAGTATAATCGCCATTAGCATCTGTAACCGTACCGGAAGAACCGCTTTTGACAATTATAGTAACTCCCGGTAATCCATCTCCAGTATCATCTGCTATTACTTTACCAGTAATTTGTAGGTTGTTTTGCGCAAATACTATTGTCCAAAACACCACCAGCAATACGGTAAGTAATCCTCTCGACCAATAAATAGCTTTCTTCATGTTAAATTATTTGTTTACAATCATGTTTTAATCAAGTAAGTGAAACCGGATTGCCTGCCCTCCACCAGGTGCCAATTTCAATTCAAGGAATTCATCTGATGTCACATTTTTCTGCTTAATGTTTATTGCCAACGGATTTGTTTCTACATCAGCATCTTCTCCATCAGCATAGATTTGCGCTTCATATTTTCGTTGAGGGAGGAGAAAATCTAGTTTTATTGTTAGGGTCCGTCCTTTTTCGTCTGTTGTGCTTCCCAAGTACCAGTCGTCACTGTTACGGTCTTTTCTAACAATGGTGAGATAATTGCCAATTTTTGCATTCAACACCCTGGTATGTTCCCAGTCGGTCGGTACATCTCTTATAAAATTAAAAGCAGGTTGGCCTTCGTAATTTTCTGGTAGATCTGCTACCATTTGAAGCGGGCTGTAAATGGTAACATAAAGTGCCAGTTGTTTGGCCAGCGTAGTATGCACTTTGTTCTCCGGCCTGGATCTAATAAGAAGATCAAATATACCGGGAGTATAATCTAGCGGGCCAGCCAAACACCGCGTAAAGGGGAGCACTTCGGTATGTCCCGGTGGGTTGCCCTGGCTCCATGCTTCATATTCCATTCCCCGGGCACCTTCTCGTGTCATCAGGTTCGGGTATGTTCTTCTCAAACCTGTATCCTTTACAGGCTCATGTATGTCAAGCATTATTTCATGAGCAACTGCTACATCCACCACGTGCTGATAATGGCGTACCATCTGTTGCCCCTGCTGCCATCTGTCTCCGTTTGGCCTCCTGGAAACGTAACCCGTTTTAACAGTATGAATTCCACGTTTTTGATAGAATTCAAAAGCGTCCTCTAGTTGATTTTCATAGTTATCTATATTCCCGCCAGTTTCGTGATGGCCTATAAGTGAAACCCCCTTAGCAGAGGCATATAGAGTTAATGTATCAATGTTGAAGTCAGGATAAGGCTTGGTGAAGTTGAATTTTCCACTACTCCAGTCTCCATCCCATCCTTCATTCCATCCTTCTACCAAAACACCTCCGATTTTATTCTTTGAAGCAAAATCAATGTATTTCTTAACGTTTTCAGTAGAAGCACCATGATGTGGCCCATGTTCCCAGGTGTATTTTTTAATGTGCATACCCCACCATACACCATTATATTTCCCTGGCTTTATCCATGGCTGATCACCCAGCTTATTGGGGTCGTTTAAATTGAGGATCAGGTGGGAAGTAATTAGATCGGCCGGCTTGTCAGCAATTTGAATAGTCCGCCATGGAGTCTTAAATGGAGTACTCAGTTTTGCCTTAATTCCGGATGCATAGGGAACCAAATCTGCACGTAAACTTTTGCCGGAGGAGGCAAGTGTCATAGCGGGGTAATCCAGCAAAGCTGCCTCATGGATACTGGTAAACAGGGTGTCCCCCCACTCCATTGTCAAAGGCGTGTGTGCTTTTTCCGTAAGGTCGCTAAGTAAATTGTTACGAAAAAGAAACTCAGAGTCAATTTCATCACCATAAGCCGGTATCCACCAGACTAAAGGATCAGCAGATAGATTGAATTCTGTAAGTTCTTCGGTTACGACAAAATCCTTTAAGTTAGGCTGCTCCGGAAATTCATACCGAAACCCAACACCATCATCATAAACTTTAAAAACAATCTTCAGAACCCTTTCTGGCTCCGCGCTTTCCTGTAATGTAAGGGTAAGGCAATTATAATGGTTTCGGATGTTTTTCTCTTCGCCCCACGGTTGTAGCCAGGTTTTATCAAATGTATATTCATCTACATCAGTGACCACAAAATAAGACCCTAATTTAGGTTGGCCTTGGATTTCAAACCCTAATTTTGAGTTGTCTACTATAACACTGCCATCCTTCTTAATAATGTAAAAGAGAGTACCCTCATTCGTTTTAAAAGTAACCTGGATTCGCTCATTTGGTGATGAAACGATATACTCCGAACTGCAGGAGCTCATCAAAACAATAGCAAACATCACGTTTGCGGCAATACCAAAAACCCCTCTAAACATAATCTCGGTTGTGAATTAAATGTGAACAGACTAATAGCTTGTTAAGCGCAGTAATATTGTTCTATACAAAGGAGATTTACTTATCAGGTTTTGTCAAAAAACGTGCAAAATATATAGAAAAAAATCAGACCTTTTGCCAATCAACTACCTGTATATCAATTGATTAATTATTTTCTGCAGTGAAAAAAATATAAATGGTATATAAAGAAAAAATAAAGATATTGACCTGATTAGGCAAGATGCTGATCTACTAAAATTGCTGTCGTTAAATGGTCTCAATTTTCATAATAAGATCTTCAAACACTTCGTTGGGAACGTTTGCCTTACTCTTTACCCTGTTCTTGTACGCATAGATAGTGTTCACGGAATAACCCAGAATTTTAGCAAGCTTGTCGCTATCAGAAATACCCATCCGAATAAGTGCGAAAATGCGCAACTCACTATTTAATAGCTGATCATTTTCCAGCTTTATTTTATCTTCTTCGCTGAAAAAGGAATTGAAGGTTTCAACAAAATTTGGGAACAATTTTAAAAACACCTTGTCGAAGCTATAATAGAGCTCTTCTCTTTCCTTTTTTAAATCGATTCGACTTATTGTGTAATGTAAATCATCGTATTTCTTATGAAGCAGTTTTTGGTCAACGGAACGTTTGAACTTCTCAATTTTCTCAATATATTCAGAATTGATATTGAAATAATAGCCTAAATACTCATCTTTTATTTTGTTGGCTTCAATCAACTTATTATTGATCTCCTTTAGCTCTTCATTGGCCTGTTGAATGACCATATCTCTCTTTCTTAGCTTTCGGAACTGAACCAGTGTGCTTATGGCAAACAGAACAGTTAGCAATGCCAGTACAGCCAAGCCTATCATAGAGACCAGAAAGGTCCTGCGCTCCGAATCCACATCCCTAAGTCTTGCCGCAGCAATTATAGGCAAGATTTGACCCACATCGCTTTTTCGCTGTTTGGCTCCATAAAAATTAGCATCGTCCATCGCTAAATTTACGTACCTGTAGGCTCTTTCTACCTGACCCTGCTGGTACAAAAGCTCTGCAAGCCTTGTCATAGCCACCGTTTCTTTGGTGGCCGATCTAATGTCTGAAATGCAAGCATCAACTAAAAGGTTAACGGCTTTTGTAGTATCACCCAGCTTGAGATGCAAGAAACTTAATGTAGATGCCGCTATCGCTAATTCGTGATTACTGATGGGCAGCTTCTTCTCAAAGATTTCGTTTAAGTAGTTGACAGCTTCATCGGATCTTTCCACTCTAAGACTTCGAAGTCCCTTTAAATACTGAAAATCATATGAACCTGGAATTGCAAGCCGGGTACCAAACTCAATGTAGCTGTTGGCCATATTCACATATAGCTTACTGTAGTATTGATCCCTGTCATAATCACATAAATCGTACAATACACGTGACATTAGCCCGTAATACTCCAATTTTGTTGAATCGGACAATCCACTTACCTGAACTGTACTTAGCGTATCAAAGGTTTCTTTAAACATTCCGGCACTTAGAGTGGTAAAGCCCAACTGTGTTTTCGCATAGCCAATTTTTTCACTGTCCCCCGATTTATAACCAAGGTCAATTAGTCTGGCAGCATATCTAAAAGCAGAATCATATACAAAACTTCTGTACTGAAGATATAGCTCATTACATATTTCGAACCTAAGTTCCAAATCCGCATTTGGGTTGGCTTTGAGCCTTTTTTTCAGCCGATTTATGGTTTGCTCTTTTTGGATTATAAAATGTTGCTTGCTTGCCAAAATCTGATCAAGTGTATCCAATTTTGTAAAGTAATTTTGAGCTTCAGCATACTTAAAGCTCGTCAAAATCATAAGAACTAAGAGTGATCTCATCTGGTTTACAAAAAATTGAACCATATAATGTTATCAAAAGTATAACAAAATTCTACTCTTTAACATAACATTACTACCTGTGAAATTTTGGTTTTTCATAGCGCACCCTTTAATTAAATATTGTTTCTTTCAGATATTGGTCTTAAAGTTATTTGTGAACAGGCCAAAAGTAAACCGGTTATAGCTTAAGGCTCAATAATAACTTAACATTACATTTGACTTACAGATAATTTAAAGATGCGTAGATTAAAGATATTGTTGACCCTATTTTTAAGTATTCCCATTGTAGGCTTAGCTCAAACTGATCACTGGGAATCCGTAATTCTTGAAGGGGATGAATGGGCCTATGTAGTGCCTGATAGCCAGCCTGATCCTAATTGGATTACTATGGACTACGATGATAGCGGATGGCTTATTGGCAATTCCGGTTTTGGCTATGGTGATGGAGATGATAATACAATACTGGCAAATGGCATACCCTCCGTTTACATCAGAAAAGCTTTCAATATAGTTGACCTTACAGCCATAGACCAGGCATTGTTGCACCTGGACTACGATGATGGTTTCGTTGCTTATCTCAATGGTGCAGAGTTGACCCGGAGCCTGGTTTCAGAAACTACCCCCGGGTACGATCAATATGCCGATGGCCTGCACGAAGCCAACTTGTACCAAGGCCAGGTGCCAGCAAGCTTTGCAATTGATCCTTCTCTGTTAGTACAAGGTGATAACATTTTAGCGGTAGAAGTGCACAATGAAAGCTCGACATCCTCTGATCTTACGGCTATTCCTATCCTCTCTCTAGGTATAAACACTACGGATCAAAACTACAGACCTACTCCATCATGGTTTCAAGCTCCCCTTATTTTCACAGAGTCTAATTTACCAATTGTTGTAATTGATACAGATAATCAGACAATAGTGGATGAGCCTAAAATAGCCGCTACTATAGGAACTATTAATAATGGAGATTCAGAAACCAATAAACTTTCCGATCCATTTGAATATTATGGAGACATTGGAATTGAACTCCGGGGTGAATCATCACTCTACTTTGATAAAAAATCATATGCTATAGAAATGTGGGATGATGAAGGGAACGATATGGATACCTCCCTCCTGGGTTTTCCAAATGAAGAAGATTTTATCCTCTATGGCCCTTATGCAGACAAATCTCTTATTAATAACAGGCTTATAATGAAATTAGCAAATGAAATGGGCCATTATGCAAGCCGTACAAAATTTGTTGAGCTTTTAATTAACGGGGAGTACCTGGGTATATATGTTTTAATGGAGCGAATTAAAAGGGACAAAAATCGTATTGATATATCCAAATTGGATGATGATGAAATTAATGGTGATGACCTTACGGGAGGATATATTTTCAGAATTGATAAGGGAAATAATGATGGTTGGTCTTCACAATACAATGCATATAATGGAAACTATACTATATTTTTTCAATACTTCTACCCCAAGCCAGAAGACATAGTACCTGAACAAAAAGGCTATATTAAACAATATGTTGATGATTTTGAAGAAGCCATTGCTTCCACAACACACTTTAATCAAAAGGGTAAGCACTATACAGAATACATTGATCTAAGGTCATTTGTTGACAATTTTATTATTAATGAATTGAGTAAAAATGTTGATGCTTATCGGCTTAGTTCCTATTTCTATAAGGATAAGGACAGTAAAGATCGAAAAATCAAATGTGGATATTGGGACTTTAACCTTTCCTTTGGGAATGCCGATTACTGCAGTGGTGACGACCCAACAGGTTGGATTTATTACCAGTGTTCGGGTAATAGCCCCTTTTGGTGGCATAACATGCTACAAGATACATTATTTACCAATGCTACCAAATGTAGATGGGAAGAACTCAGGCAAACTATACTGAGTAATCAAGCAATTAGCGATGATATTGATGTTTTTACAAATGAAATTGGGGAAGCACAGGTTAGAAATTACCAACGGTGGCCTGTTCTTGGTACATACTTATGGCCCAACCCATGGTTTTATGAGCAACCAACAACCTATAGCGGAATTATTGAAGCACTAAAAGGATGGACAAACGATCGATTAGCTTGGCTAGATTCTAATATGCCCGGCACCGCTCAAAATTGTGAATTGTACGAAGATTTTGATACGATTGAGCAAGAAGAAATCACATTAGGCCTCGATAAGCATCAACCACAGCTAAACATATTTCCAAACCCTGCCAGTACCGTATTAAACATTGAATCCATCAGTCCAATGGTGGAAATTATTATCAGCAATACCTCAGGACAGATCTTATTCCAATCGAAACCAAATACAAAAGTTGCCAATATAGAACTTAGGGAAGGATATGAAGGGGTGTTATTTATTTCAGTTAAAACAAAAACAGAATTATACAGAAAAAAGGTTTTGCTAATAAAATAGACTTTTAAAAGAGAAGTTACGAAAGAATACTAATTCTATTTATTACAGTTGACAAAAATGCCCGGCTCCAACTGTCTGACGAATTAGAGACCGGGCAATAACATCGGATTAAACCCAATATCCGATAGAACCGTGCCGTAGCACGAATTTTTTATAGTTATTGGTTATAAGTTATCAGTTATTGAGTTAAAATTATGGACACTCTATTCTAAAAATGATTAATCAATAACCATTAACTTAGAACTAAACCACTAATCAACATTATCATGGAGGAACCTGTTGTTCCCCAAAATTTGGTTGTCGTCATTCAAATTGAAACGAGAAATGTTTCTCTCTGAAGAATGAGGCACATCATCAAATTTTACTTTCCTGCGCTCGTAGGCAGGTACTTCAAATTTGGTTTTGTAACTCTCCTCTTTGTTTGTAAAGTTGTTAGAAACCAGTTTTTC
>JAGQYJ010000199.1 GCA_020436145.1 Cyclobacteriaceae bacterium
TCATCTCAACTACGTACACTTCCGCTTTGTCTTCTACTACCTGACGCGCCAGGCTAAACCCCACATTGCCGGCTAAACCGGCATTGATACCACTTTCTTTTAACAAATGATGCGTAAGCAAGGTAGTAGTGGTTTTGCCATTGCTACCTGTAATGGCTATAATTGGTTTGCTATTGAATCTATATGCAAACTCAAGCTCATCTATCACTTCAATGTCTGCATCTATGGCCTTTCGTACCACAGGAGCTGTTTCAGGAATGCCAGGGCTTTTGATAACCAATGAAGCGCCATCTATCAAATCGTCTGAATGTCCTTTTTCCTCGAAAGCTATTCCTGCTTCACTCAAATCCCTTCTATAGCCTTCCTTGATCTGCCCAAAATCAGACACAAATACATCATACCCCTTGCTTTTGGCAAGCAAGGCTGCTCCTACTCCGCTTTCTCCAGCACCCAATATGATGATTCGCTCTTGCATTATCTGATTTTTAATGTAGCTAGTGTTAAAATGGCCAATAGTATTCCTACAATCCAGAACCTCGTTACAATCTTGGGTTCCGGAATATTTTTCTTTTGATAATGATGGTGCAGTGGTGACATCAGGAATATCCTTCGCCCCTCACCATATTTTTTCTTTGTGTATTTAAAATAGGCGACTTGCATAATCACCGACACATTCTCAATCAGGTAAATTCCACATAGAATTGGAATGAGTAATTCTTTGCGAATTACCAGCGCGAACACCGCCACAATACCACCCAGTGAAAGGCTGCCTGTATCGCCCATAAATACCTGAGCCGGGTACGAGTTGTACCATAAGAAACCTACGGTTGCTCCTACTAATGCAGTACTAAACACGAGCAACTCACCCGTATTGGGTATGTACATAATGTTTAGATAGCGGGTAAAATCGACACGCCCTGATACGTAGGCAAGGATACCCAGAGTAAGCACAATAATGGCGGTTGTTCCCGCTGCCAAGCCATCAATTCCATCGGTAATGTTGGCCCCATTGGAAACTGCCGTTATAATAAAGGTGGCTATTATCACATAGACAACCCATGTGTATTTGTCATTAAATGGGTTTAGAAAACTATAATCCGCTTCGTTGTTTTTGAAAAATGGGATCGTTGTTTTTGTTGATTTCACATCATGATAAACTGGTGCTTCTGCAACAATTTCCTCCTGGGTAACGGTAGGTTTTTCAAATTCCCGCACAACCACATTATTATTGAAATAAAGGGTAAGACCCACAATTAATCCTAAGCCTACCTGGCCAACTATTTTGAAATGGCCTCTTAGCCCCTCCTTATTCTTCTTAAATACTTTGATGTAGTCATCCAAAAAGCCAATGGCACCCATCCAAAGAGTAGAAACCAAAAGAAGAATCACGTACACATTATCCAATCGCGCAAAAAGTAACGTTGGAAGAACAATAGCTAAAATGATAATGATGCCACCCATAGTTGGTGTACCCTTCTTTTCCATCTGACCTTCCAGGCCAAGATCGCGGATAGATTCACCAACTTGCTTCTTGCGAAGCATATCAATTAGGTTCTTGCCAAACGTAACTGAAATAAGGATCGACAAAACAACCGCCATACCCGACCTGAAAGAGATGTACTGAAACAGTCCAGCTCCTGCCAAATCATACTTACTCTTCAAAAATTCAAAAAGGTGGTACAGCATATTAACTTTCCATCAGGTTTAACATTTGGCTCAATACTTTTCTATCGTCAAAAGGCAGGCGCTGCCCTTTTATCTCCTGGTAATCTTCATGGCCTTTACCGGCCACTAAAATGATATCATTGGCTGCAGCCAGTAAACAAGCTGTTTTAATGGCTTCTTCCCTGTTTACCAGGGCAACAACTTTTCGTTTGTTGCTAGCTCCCACACCAGCCTTCATCTCTTCAATAATCACATTAGGGTCCTCACTTCTTGGATTGTCAGAAGTAAAAATCACTTTATCACTCAATTGCGAAGCAATAGCTCCCATCAATGGTCTTTTCTCTTTGTCACGATCGCCACCGCATCCAACAACTGTAATCACGGATTCATTACCAGTGCGGAGTGAACCAATGGTATCCAATACATTTTTCAAAGCATCCGGTGTATGCGCATAATCCACCAGTGCAGTTACATGCATAGGATTAGGCACCACTTCCATTCTTCCTGGAACCGGATTTACATTCGACAAAACTGTAAGCACATCTTCGGGTTGCTCTCCCAGCAAAATAGCTGTACCATAGGCAACCAAAAGGTTGTAAGCATTAAAAGCTCCAAACAATTTAAACCAAATAGCATGGTTATCGATCGACATTTCCAACCCTTGTAAGCTATTGGAAATGATCTTTCCTATGAATTCGCTTGCACTCTTCAACGAATAGGTGCTTTTCGTAGCTTTTGTATTTTGCAACATAATGCGCCCGCGCTTGTCATCTACATTTACAAGCGCAAAGGCCGATTTAGGCA
>JAGQYJ010000200.1 GCA_020436145.1 Cyclobacteriaceae bacterium
TATTTTAATCTTAACTATTCGCTTCATACGCCTTGATAATCTCCTTTACCAGCTTGTGGCGTACTACATCACGACCATCCAGGTGTACTACACCAATGCCTTCAATACCTTTAAGAATAGAAATGCTTTCGGAAAGGCCAGACTTCTGATTATGTGGTAAATCTACCTGGGTAGTGTCTCCTGTTATGATCACTTTCGATTCAGGCCCCATGCGGGTAAGGAACATCTTTATTTGCATGGGTGTGGTATTTTGGGCTTCGTCCAGCAGCACAAACGCTTTATGCAAAGTTCTGCCCCGCATGTATGCCAATGGAGCTATTTCAACCACTCCATTTTCCAGGTAGTACTTCAGCTTTTCCTTGGGTACCATATCGTCCAAAGCATCGTATATCGGGCGCAGGTAAGGATCTACTTTTTCCTTTAAATCACCCGGCAAAAAGCCCAGGTTCTCCCCTGCTTCTACTGCAGGACGGGTTATAATAATCTTTTTTACTTCCTTATTCTTAAGTGCCCGAACGGCTAAAGCCACCGATATATAGGTCTTTCCGGTTCCAGCCGGCCCCAGGGCAAAAACCAGGTCGTTGGCAAATACCGAATTTACGAGCGCTTTTTGGTTTACCGTTTTGGGCTTGATGGCATTGCCATGCGTGCCAAACACCAATGGTGTTTCCGAGTGGTCTGAAAGATGGTGAGAAGCCTCTTCGGCAATATAATCCTTCACATTCTCTACCGTAACTTTACCGTACTTGTGGTAGTGATTAATAAGATCCTGAATAATCTCACTTATTTTAATCAACTCCTGGGTAGTCCCTTTTAGTTTAATTTCATCTCCACGGGATATGATCTTGCTTTGGGGGAAGCTTTCCTTCAGGGCTTCAATGTTTTTGTTCTCTACACCCAAAAAGTCAGGCAGTGAAACATCATGCAGTGAAATAAGTTTTTCTACCAAGTGTATCGTTTATTACTTTTTTATTCTATTAACAGGCAAATATGTACTTTTGCCTCAAACAAAGCTACATAATTCTTCCTTTAAAATAACGAATGGCCATCATCACATTTACTTCCGATTTTGGACTCAGAGATGCCTATGTAGCCATTGTAAAAGCGAGAATTTTGGCAGTCGATCCCAATGCTACCATTGTAGATATTAGCCATCTGGTAGAACCAGCAAACCTTGCCGATGCTGCCTTCCTGCTTGCCAGCACCTACAATCAGTTTCCTAAAGGAACCGTCCATCTTGCAGCGGTTGATTCCATTGGGTCCAAGGGAGATAATTATATTGCAGTAGAACTGAACGATCATTATTTTATAGGTACCAACAATGGGTTACTTAGCCTGATAGCTGAAATTGCCCCAACCAAAGTAGTTGAAATAAGTAATGAGCTAAGCACCTTTCCTGCGCGCGATGTGCTGGCTGAAGCAGCGGCTAAGCTGGCATCAGGAACACCTATAACGAACCTTGGTCCCGACCTTACAGACTTTAAACAATTAATAGGCAGAAGTGCGCGTGCTACCCGCAAGGAGATTGCGGGAACGGTACTTAAAGTGGACCATTATGGCAATCTGATTACGAGCATTCGAAAGAAAGATTTCGATATCTTATCGAAAGACAAGACCTATACCATTAAGTTTGGTCGCCAGGAAGCAACCTCACTGAACAAACAAAGCAATGAAGCGGAACCAGGCGACTGGTTTGTATTGTTCAATCACCTGGGGTTGCTGGAAATTGGCATTAGAAACGGGAATGCCTCCCAACTATTGGGGCTCAAATTCGACAGCCCGGTGTGGATTAAATTTGACGAATAATTATGCTGATACGAATAGTACGAATGACCTTCGAACCTGCGAAAGTGGATGATTTTTTAGCTGTTTTTAATGAAAGCAAATATAAGATACGTCAAATGGATGGCTGTACGCATGTGGAGTTAATGCAGGATTACAATCTGCCTAACAGCTTTAGTACGTACAGCATTTGGGATGATGAAAAAGCTTTGAACAACTATCGCAATTCTGAATTATTTAAAGATGTATGGGCCAGAACCAAAGCTTTGTTCAGTGAAAAGCCCATTGCGTTTTCATTAAAAGAACACACCAAAGTTGACTAGTTATTTTTGATACATTTTGGTTCACAAATTATAGAAAACTGTGTATGTTTGCGCTCCCAAATGCCCAGGTGGCGGAATTGGTAGACGCGTTGGTCTCAAACACCAATGTCTTCACGGACGTGCCGGTTCGACCCCGGCCCTGGGTACTAAAAAGCAGCTTTTCAGCTGCTTTTTTATTCCAACGGTAAATTATACACCAGTCTCAAATTGGCAATAGGGCCGGTTTTCATTAGCTGGTTTTTTAACACCCGGTCGTCCCCTACACTGAAGATCATTACCCTGAAGTCCACTTTTTGATCTTGTGCATATTGTACATACTTGCGCCCCAAGGCATAGCCTACCCGACCTTCCAAAT
>JAGQYJ010000201.1 GCA_020436145.1 Cyclobacteriaceae bacterium
CCTTCACGGCTTACATCAGCACCTCCACCTTTTTTGGCCGCTCCGCTGGCAATTTTATCGATCTCATCTATAAAGATGATGCCTGAGTTGGCCGCTTTCGTTAGCGCTTCTTCCTTCACTTCGTCCATATCGATCAGCTTAGCTGATTCCTCTTCCATAAGCAACCTTCGGGCTTCCGCAATGGTAACCTTGCGTTTTTTAGAGCGCTTGGGCATCATATTACCCAGCATTTCCTGAAGGTTGATCATAGACGCTTCATCCATCATGCCACCTCCAATCATTCCTATGCCTCCGCCCGAAGCCTGGTGAATGTCTATCTCAATTTTACGATCTTCCAATTCACCATTTCTTATTTTCTCCCGGAAACGCTCACGGGTTCGTTCATTCAGTTCGGCATCCGTTTTAGGCTCTTTCTCAGATACTTCCAGTGTATTGGAAACATTTGGGGTGCCGTTGCTTCTCACAGGCGGAATCAGTGCATTCAGGATAATGTCTTCCACAATGGCTTCCGCCTTTTCCTTCACCTCTGCCTTCTTTTTTGTCTCTACCATAGCCACCGACTGCGAAACCAGATCGCGCACCATGCCTTCCACATCGCGGCCTACATACCCTACTTCGGTAAACTTGGATGCTTCCACTTTTACAAAGGGGGCCTCTGCAATATTGGCTAGCCTTCGGGCAATTTCCGTTTTACCTACGCCTGTAGCTCCAATCATTAAAATGTTATTGGGCATAATCTCGGTTTTCAGATCGCCTTCCACATTCATACGTCTCCAACGGTTACGCAAGGCTATTGCCACATTTTTTTTCGCATCTTTCTGCCCGATTATATATTTATCCAGCTCTTTTACTATTTGCTGGGGAGTTAAGTTCGACTGCTTATCCATAATTTCTTCTTGTCAATTTTAATTTTTAATTACCTGGTTCAGGTTTACCGAAAGGGTAAACATATTGGCGTTACCTGCCACATGATACCCTCCATACGCATACACCAGTTCAAATGCTTTTGCCCGTATATCCATTCCTACTGAAAACCCGGAAAAACCTCCTGAATTTTCCAACTTAAGCTCCCTTCTTCTTAAGTGATTATATCCAAAAAGTACATGAATATGTTCATTCAACAATAATTCACCCCCAACAACCATATGTCTCATTAGGTTATCCGCAAAAGCATTGGTTAAGGTTTCATCTGGCTGGGTTAAATCCCATTGGTACAGGTGGTGTAAGGTGAGCGAAAACCTAAACGGCATATGCTCCGGCTTGATACTGGCTCCGGCTTGCACATCAAATGGCAATTCTGTATCCACTGCGTCTGATTGATGCTTCCATTCAAACCCAAAGTTCTTGATGGTAAGCCCAACTGTAAATCGCTGGTTAGGGTGAACAAATAGCCCTCCCATATCCAGTAAAGCTGCGCTGCCTTTATAGCCTGCTATATCAGAACCCACAAGCTTAAGCGATGCTCCTAACCGAAAGTTATTGGCTGACCGTACATGACTAATAGTTACTGCATAGTCCTTAGGTGTGAAGGTTCCTGTTGCAACACCCGTATTATCGTAACCATCAATCTTACCATAGCTCAGGTACTGCACACCGGCAGACCAAAGGCCTGCCTTACCAAGCGACCGACTGTAGGTTACTGAACTAAGGCCTATTCCTGTTGGAAAAGAAGTGTAGTTAACCGTAGGTCTGTTTTCTAAGCTATCTGAAGCCAGGGCAGGATTGCTCAGAAACAAGTTCGGATCATTGGCCAGTAAACTTACATTCACACCACCAACACCACCCAGTTTGGCTCCATACGGCAAATTCAAAAATGAATAAGCCGTAGTTCCGGGTTGCTGGGCAAATGTGGTTGATGCCATCATGGCAAGCAGTAAGCTTAAAACTACACGTATCTTCAAATTATTTACAGTCTTCAGGTACGGTTAATTCCATAGGCTGAGGTACTTTCACATTCAATAAAGCTAGTTTCAGCACCTCATCTACAGTATCTACATAATGAACCGTAAAACCCTTCAGATATTGTTCATCAATCTCTTCGATATCTCTTCTGTTTTTCTGGCACAGAATCACTTCGTTAATACCGGCACGTTTGGCAGCCAGTATTTTTTCCTTTATTCCACCCACAGGCAACACCTTGCCCCTAAGGGTAATCTCACCTGTCATGGCTACTTTTTTCTTCACCTTACGTTGTGTGAAAATCGAAGCCAGTGAAGTAAGCATGGTTATACCTGCTGAAGGACCGTCTTTAGGCACGGCACCCTGAGGCACGTGAATATG
>JAGQYJ010000202.1 GCA_020436145.1 Cyclobacteriaceae bacterium
AAAGCCATTTCCAGCATTTGCTGGTCGTTGGCGGAGCGCACATAGGCAGGTATTTTTTTCAATCCGGCCAGCTTGGACGCCTGCAATCTTCTTTCGCCTGAAATAAGCTGGTATTTGATTCCTACTTTACGTACAGTTATAGGCTGAATAATCCCCTGCGTTTTGATGGAATCCTTCAGTTCATTCAGAGCTTCTTCGTCAAAATGAGTTCTGGGTTGATAAGGGTTGGTTTCAATCGACTCAATATCAATTTCATTTATTCCGCTAACGGAAACATTAGCTTTTTTTGGAATTCTGGGTGATTCGTCTGAAGCTTCGCTCAGCAAAGCACCAAGCCCACGCCCCAATGCATTTCTATGTTTAGCTGTCATGCCTCGTTGTTTTCAATAATTTCTTTGGCCAGGTTAAGATAGCTTATTGCACCTTTGCTATCAGCGTCATGCTCGAGCGCAGGTATCCCAAAACTTGGCGATTCTGAAAGTTTAATATTACGAGGGATAATAGTATCAAATACCAGGTCCTGAAAGTGTATTCTTACTTCCTCTACTACCTGATTTGAAAGCCTTAACCTAACATCGTACATAGTTAGCAAAATGCCTTCTATTGCTAGATCGGGGTTAAGCCTGGATTGAATAATTTTAATGGTGTTCAAAAGCTTGCCTAGACCCTCCAATGCAAAGTACTCACATTGCACTGGTATTATTACGCTATCGGCAGCGGTCATAGCATTAATGGTAATAAGACCCAGGGAAGGGGAGCAGTCGATAATAACAAAATCGTACTGATCTTTTATTGGCCTAAGCGCTTCCTGCATTTTTTCTTCCCGGTTTTCCAGATTCACCATTTCTATCTCAGCACCGACCAGGTCAATATTGGATGGTATTAAATGAAGGTATTCCGTATTGGTTTCGAGAATGGCTTCTTCAATAGGAACCCCGTCTACCATACATTCATAAATGCTGGCTTCAATTGCTTTTGGGTCAATGCCTACCCCTGAGGCGCTGTTGGCCTGAGGGTCTGCATCTACAATTAAAGTTTTGTATTCCAAAGCAGCTAAGCTGGCTGCCAGATTTATTGCCGTTGTGGTTTTTCCTACCCCACCTTTTTGATTTGCTATCGCAATTATTTTTCCCATTAAATTACTTGTTGCGCTCTAAAACCCTGATTGAAAAAATGACATTTCTAACTGCTTTAACGTGCAATTACTGATCACCAAAAAAGCAAAGAAATGATGCCTGAGCAAAGATATGAGATTAATTGAATACTCAATAAGTTAAACGTTCATAGTGCGAGCATCAATTACCTTTTCAGCCACTCTATGAACGTTTATTGTTTTAAAACTATCTTTTTTTCTTTGGATTACTTTTTTGTTTCTGCACTTCTTCATTCGCCTTCATGGCATCCTCAAGTCGCGACATAAATTTTGATTTCTTTCGCCCTCCCTTCTTCCTGTTTTCTTCAAGTGCTTTTTTTATCTTGTCTTCATTCACAAACCTTCTTATCACAGCCTGCTGACCAAATGTTACGATATTGGATAAGAAGTAGTAGTAGCTAAGAGCAGCGGGGAAACTATTAAGCACAAACATGAAGATCAATGGCATCAGATAGGTCATGGTCTTCATTGGTCCCTGAGCAGTGCTCATTTGGTTGTTGGACCAGGTGTATAAAATAGTTGATGCTGTCATTAACAGTACGAACAAACTAACATGAGAACCATATAATGGAATAGTAAATGGAAGATTCAGTACGGAATCGTATGTTGAAAGGTCATCTGCCCATAGGAACGATTGTTGCCTGAGTTCAATAGAACTTGGGAAGAAGCTGAACATCGCATAAAGAATGGGGAGCTGTAACAACATAGGCACACATCCACTTAGTGGGTTAACTCCAACCTGCTGGTAGAGTTTCATTTGCTCCTGCTGGAACTTTTGCTGATCACCTCCGGTGCGTTCTTTTATCTCATCAATCTCAGGCTTTAACACTTTCATTTTCGCCATTGATAAGTACGATTGATACGATAGTGGGGAAAGAACGATTTTTATAAGAAGAACCAGAATAAGAATGATGATGCCATAGCTGGAAATATATTTTTCAAGCCAGTTGAAAACAGGTACAACTACCAATTTGTTGATGAGGTTAATGCCGGCAATACTCAGGTACACGTTTTTACCAAACCCGGGAGTTACTTTTTTCAATAGTTGGTAATTGTTAGGGCCGTAGAAGTATATTAGTTGCAGGCTTCCATCGGCCAAATCTGAAGCT
>JAGQYJ010000203.1 GCA_020436145.1 Cyclobacteriaceae bacterium
CACTGGAAATGGATGAAGAAGAACAGGAAGATAGAATCAGGGCTATGCAGGCCATAGTGGAACGGAACAACGTGAACAGATGGGCCACCATATTCCTGACAAACCTTAAAGAAGTTCGTTATAAATCGCTCAATATACTGGGCAATCATTTTGATCAACCTAAAGAAGAAGCCTTACTTTCAGATTACGGTAAGTCCTCCAAACGGTTGATACTGCTCGACTACGATGGCACATTAGTACATTTCCGCTCGAACCCCAACAGCGCCCGGCCTACCAAAACAGTTTATAACATAGTAGAAAAACTGTGTGCTATTGAAAACAACCGGGTAGTACTTATTAGTGGCCGCGATAGGGAAATACTGGAAAGATGGTTTGGCGCTTACCCGATAGATATAATTGCAGAACATGGGGCATGGTTTCGTAAAAACGGGAACGACTGGTCGCAAATAAAGAAACTAAGTACCGAATGGAAAGAAGGTATTTTGCCCATTTTTGAGCAATTTGTGGAGCGTACACCAGGTTCCTTCGTAGAAAAGAAGAACTACTCCCTGGCCTGGCATTTCCGCAAAACCGACCCGGGCCTGGCAGAAATACGAAAACCGGAATTTATGGAGCAATTGAGCCATGCCATAACGGGGAAGAGCCTTCAGATAATGGAAGGCAACAAAGTGCTTGAAGTAAAAAATGATGAAATAAATAAAGGGAAAGCAACAAAAAAATGGCTGAAGGAAAGTGACTGGGATTTCATATTAGCCATTGGCGATGACTATACCGATGAGGATACCTTCAAAGTACTTCCTAAAACTGCCTACAGCCTGAAAGTAGGCTTTACTGAAACAGCCGCCCGCTACAATATTAATTCTGTGGAGCAAGTACTATCTTTATTGGCCAAACTAATATAACCCCTACACCCAAATGAAAACACTTCTCTCCTTTGTTGGCTTTGCAATACTATTGGTAAGCTGCCAACCCAAAGACAGCTTTGATAAAGCTACCATTGAACAGGAAGTGCGGGCCATGCTCAAAGCATATGACGACTCCGTGCGGGCCAACGGCCTCATTGGCGAATTCGGCTTTCTGGATGAGTCCGATGAGTTTTACTGGGTTCCCCCGGGCTACAAGTATGCCATTAATTACGACTCGGCAGCGGCTGTTTTGCGTAAAACAGCTCCCAGGCTAAGTTATGTGGACAACCAATGGGATACCTTGCGTGTGCAGGCGCTTTCAAGAAACTATGCATCCTTTAGCGGAGTAGTAAGTAGTATGCTGGTTACCACAACAAACGACACCATTCGAATGAAATTATCTGAAACCGGGCTGGCCGTAAAACGCAAAACAGGCTGGAAGTTGTTGAGTGGGCAGACGAATATTACCAAATAGCTTATCTGTGACAATTCGTGACAACTCATTAAGAACGTTTACAACGCTTATATATTTAATCGGCATTTTAGGCCTACTTTAGTCCTGTTCTTAAGCTGACATGCGTAAAAGTGTACGTACCATACTTACCATTCTGCTGGTCATTATAATTCCTTTTTTGATCTACGCCTATTTACAGGTCCGGTCTCTCAATGAGGATGAAAAAATGGCCGATGCCATTTATGAAAAGCAAATGGAAACCGTGCTTTTCTCCCTCAACCAATATGCGGACGACCGCATGCAGCAATGGGTGAGCCGGCTTGAAGACAAAGAGAATCCTGTGAATAGAAACGCTGCCAGCCTTGTATTGGGAAATGAAGCCATTCAACTGTTGGTGGTAAGGCACTTGCGGGATAAAAAGGACAGCCTGTGCTATAACGATTACGTTTCTGCCAAAATTGGCACCTCAGAGGAAATTGAAAAATGGTATGCCAATAATGATTCTACTCTATCCAAACTTGCAGACTACCTGAAAGCAGGATTTCAAAAAATACAGCCGGCTACCGGGTTGCCTGTCATTGAAGGTCTTAATTCATCCCAAACCTCCATGACGGTTATGCTTTATGACAAAGACTCAACACTTAATAATGCACTTTTTATTTTCGATACCAATTATTGGGTAGAGTCTGTTTTGGGGGCAAAAATGCAGGAAATAGCCCGGGATGAATTTTTAGTATCAGTTGTTCAAAAATCAGAAATTGATCAGGAGCCGTCAATAATATACAGTACCGGGGATTTTAATCCTGGTAAGGAATTTACGGAAAGGGCACTATGGATTTTGCCTGAAATCTACCTGACCATTCAATCCAAAGGCATAAGCTATTCTGAGCTTATTGGAGA
>JAGQYJ010000204.1 GCA_020436145.1 Cyclobacteriaceae bacterium
ATTTAATATAGAAAGATAATAGGCAAACATAACACCCATTATTACTTGAAATACAGGGCTCAGATATTGATCAAGGTTTGTCCCGATCTGCTCATCAATTAGTGGTAATATCATGAATGCAATTGGAATGAGGAATGGAAGTAATACCTTTTTCATACTAAATATCCTGCTCATAAAAATTACACAACCTCATAGTAGTTTGGGTAAAGACCTGGGTAAGTGTCACTAGTTCTCCATTTTGCTCAAGTCTCCAACTATTATGTTCTTCACTCCAAACCACACGGGAGCGCTCCTCCCCTTTGCTTAGCAAAATATCATCTTCATATATCTCCTGGCCAAACTTATCTACATAACCAGTAAACTGAAGTATGATATGATTTTCCAACTTTAACTCACCCTTTGTTAAGGTTACCGCTCCCAACCGTTTAAGTTGCTTATTGGTGATATCCCAGGCTTTGAATTTAAAAATGCGGGTCATTGCATGGCAATATACAAAAAGAAAGAGATTGCAGATATTTTTCTTTCCTTCAGAATTTAGAAAGAAAAATTCAGCAATGACGTATTCAAATAAAAAAGGAGCAAGCCTAAGCCTGCTCCTTCACAACTCACTAACGAACAACTCACTTTCTGGTCAATAACTCTGCCGATTGTATCAATCGTATAAATTCTGCTCTGTACCCAAACTCATCTTTACCTTTCGATGCATTTGCTAATTCAAGCACCTGGGCATATGAGTTTGTATCTATATATTCAGAATCCCTCAAAATCATGCCAAACTCTGCTATGGCTGCCGCCCATTGAAAATTATCAGATGCCTGTTTCCAGCCCTTATTTGAGTTTTTAACTGTTTGTGCTAATAATTTGCTCTTATTACCATCCGGCTCTTTGTAACGTATTTTCACAGTCATCAGCTCGCTTCCGTATTTACCTGCCTTCACTTCCTGCTCCTGTTTTTGGTATTTCAAGGGATCCACACTTTTGTTTTCAAATTCCACGCCCACAGGCACTATTTCATATAAGGCAGTTACAGTGTGTCCAGCACCTAATTCACCGGCATCCTTCTTGTCATCATTAAAATCTTCTTTGTTAAGCAGCCTGTTTTCATAACCAATCAGTCGATAGCTCTGCACCAGTTCAGGATTAAATTCCACCTGTATTTTCACATCTTTTGCAATGGTGAACATAGTACCTCCAAATTCATTTACCAGAACTTTTTTGGCCTCCAGCAGATTGTCTATGTAAGCATAGTTGCCATTTCCCTTATCAGCCAGTATCTCCATTTTGGAGTCTTTATAGTTACCCATTCCAAAACCAAGAACAGTCAGAAACACACCACTTTCACGCTCTTGCTCAATCAATCGCTCCATTTCTGCATTGCTGGAAGCACCAATGTTAAAATCACCATCCGTAGCAAGGATAATGCGATTATTACCCCCTTCTATAAACTGCTCACGTGCAGTTGCATAGGCAAGCTTAATACCGGCACCACCCGCAGTTGAGCCTCCTGCACTTAGTTTATCAAGTGCAGCAATAATTGTTTCCTTGTTCTGCCCGTCCGTTGGAGGCAATACCAAACCGGCCGCACCAGCATACACCACAATGGATACTTTATCTCCTTCTCGTAATTTGCCAACCAATAATTTCATTGCAGACTTAAGCAATGGCAGTTTATTGGCACTGTTCATGGAACCTGAAACATCCAAAAGAAAGACCAGGTTAGAACTGGGCAGTCTATCCGTAGCAATGTTTTTGCCCTGAATACCTATTTGCACCAGTTGATGTGTCGGATTCCATGGAGCCATGGCTACCTCAGTATTTACCGAGAAAACTTCATCACCTTTAGGTTCAGCATATTCATAGTTGAAATAATTGATCAACTCTTCTATTCGAACCGCATCCTTGGGTGGGCGTTGTCCATTGTTTAAGAATCTGCGCACGTTGCTGTAGGAAGCCGCATCCACATCAATAGAAAACGTGGAAAGGGGATCATTCATTGGATTTTTATACCCGTTTTCATGAATAGTGCTGTACTCTTCCGTATTCCAATTCTGATATGTATCGTACCCGTAGCCATTCCCCTGATACATGGCACCTGAAGCGGCTTTGGTTCTCACACCATATGCCTTCTTATCACGAGGAGCAGCCATATCCATCATGACTTCTTCGGCCAATTCAAGTTCAGGCTCAGGTAATTTGGCAGTTAGCATTACCTTGATGTAAAGAGAT
>JAGQYJ010000205.1 GCA_020436145.1 Cyclobacteriaceae bacterium
CCTCCCCGCCATCGGTAGACTGATTGCTTCACATCACCTACCAGCATCACACTCCCCTCATTAAAAAGAGAAAATTGTAACAGAGGCAAAATGTTTTTCCACTGGTGGGTGGAGGTGTCCTGAAACTCATCGATCATGATGTGCTTGTAACGAGCACCGATTTTCTCGTAGATAAATGGTGCATCCGATTGGGAGATAACGCCATGTAAAATAAAGGCTGTATCTGAAAGCAATAGCAGGTTGTTATCGGTTCGATACTCCCGGAGATTGTCCGACAAAGCAGAAAGCACCCCGTACGAGTAGATATTGGGTAGCAATGCTTTGGCTTCTAAATAGGCTTGCCTTTGGTTACTTTCAGCTAGCTCAAGTACTTGAGCTAGTAAATCGTTCAAACCATTGTTTGCACATGCCTCAATATCGCCTTTTCGGTCAGAGGTTTTGGTAGCCCAGTCGCCTTTTATAAAAGTGGCAGAAAAACTGGCTTCCAAATCAAACGTTCCTTCACTTAGCTTTTGAAAAACGGTGGCCGTGTGTTGTCTGAAATCACTAATAGCTAGCTTATGCGAAGCAAGTAGTTGCATAGCTTGCTGCCCCAGCTTTTGCATGGCAGTCTCATAACCTTTAACCTGTATATTTAGCTGCTTTACACACTCTTCCAGATGTTCGGCATTCTTATTTAAGGTGTCCCGAATGTCAATAAAACTGTCCTGGAAAAGCTTTTTCCCCAATGTTTTGATATTGAATTCTATATTCCATCCTTTATCCTCATTGATTCTGGAATCGATAAATGAACGCAACCATTTTTTTACCCTGGAGTCGGTGGTTTTATAAAGCGTGTGGATTGACTCACGTAATGCTTTGTCATTATCCAGGTCGAGTTCATAGCCCAGGTTAAGTTTAAGCTCGCGTGCCAGATGGCGTATGAGTTGCGTAAAGAAATGATCAAGGGTGTTTACATTAAAACGACTGTAGTCGTTTAAGAGGTTGTTAAGTGCCAGTTGGGAACGCAGGACAACCTGGTCTTGAGTTAAACCAACTTTTTGCGCTGCAAAGTCAGCAAGGATAGTTTGGAGCATGTCCGTTTGCTCGCCAGAAGCAAGTTTGGTAAGCTCACCCAATACCCTAGTTTTCATCTCATTTTTGGCATCATTGGTAAAGGTGAGCGCCAAAATCTGATGGTATTCAGTTGGGTCAAGGATCAGAAGTTTTATGAATTCCTTAGCCAGGGCAAAGGTTTTACCTGAGCCTGCCGATGCTTTAAGAATAAGTGCATTGGAGGGTGTTGGCATTATAAAAGTTTGTGAGACGAAGATAGTTTGGTCATATTTAAAAAACTTAAAGAACATTAAAAAGGTTAATGGCGTATACAATAACCAAAGTAAATTTTTGAGTCTTCTTCATAATGAATAAAAGTAAAAACTATATTAATATCAAAAACCCATGTAGTCTAGAATGGGATTCCTTGAATAATGTTGGTTGCACAAAATTCTGTAAGGTTTGCTCAATGGAAGTTGTTGATTTGACCAATAAATCAAATTCTGAAATCATTGATTTTGTAATGAGGTCTAAAGGTCGTGTTTGCGGTAGAATAAGAAAGGAGCAAATTGACAATGTTATTCACAGCAATAAAATGAATAAGCATATACTAAGAGTTTTTATGGTTTTTGTTCTTGGATTTGCAACTATAGCTAATGCTAACCCTAGCCTAACCAAAGAAGAAACCTATATTGATAGCAGGATGATAAAAGGTGTACAGAACAAAGAAACTCCTTGTGATAATTTGGTAAATCAGGACTCATTAGTAACAATCTCTGGAAAGGTTATTAGTGCTGAAGATAAATCAGAAATAGCAGGAGTAAACGTTATGCTAAAAGGGACTTCTACTGGAACACAAAGTGATAAGAATGGTAGGTTTAAGCTATCTGTTTACCCAAACAAGTCGAATACACTAGTATTTTCATTTGTAGGTTTCATGACAACTGAAGTTGATATTAATTCGACTTCTAATATGGAAATAAATGTTAAAATGGAAACCGATGTTGTTTGGTTGGGAGAAATTCATATCCCTTGGTATAAGAGACTTTGGTATACAATTACTTCTCCTTTTAGAAGGGGTAAGGTTTGCAATCAGTCAAAATAAATACGTCAGCCCGGCTGTTACTCCTTGGGAAGCCAAGCGTACTTTATAAATGTCATCTTCGTATTTGAAATATTTCCCAATGTC
>JAGQYJ010000206.1 GCA_020436145.1 Cyclobacteriaceae bacterium
TATCTACCCTTAATACATCGACCATTGCACCCTTTCCGTTCTGAAACTTTACTGATGCAATGTCCTTGTATGACGTTAGAATACTGATGTTTTCATTTTCAATCTCCACAAGTCTTTTCAACTCAAAAAGGGGGTAATATGCAGCAGCTACCTGATAAAATAATTTGTTTCGAACATCTAAAAACTCCTGATACTTCGCTTCTGCCATTAGCGTAGCAACATCTTCCTGAGCCTTTAGTGTGCCAAACCACGGGAACATTTGTGTCAAAGAAAAGCGTGCTCTTTGTGGGCCTACACGAGTTTCTACTGGAGATATAAAATAGCCAAAAGACAAATTTGGATCTGGTAAGCTGCTCACTTGTGCAACCCGCTCCATCGCTGCTTCAAAAGACTTGTATTTAGCTTGTAGTCCCGGATTGTTTTCAGCAGCAATTTTGAAATATTCATCTAGGGATTGGGCATTTGCCAAAATAGAAAATCCCAAAGTGATGACTGTAATTATAATGTACTTTTTCATGATTGTGCTTTTAGGATTTTACGTTCTTCTCTCCAGCAATAAATCACAGGTACAATGAAAATGCTGATTAATGCGAAGGCCATGCCACCGAATGATGGGATTGCCATAGGTATCATGATGTCTGAACCACGGCCTGTAGAGGTAAGTACAGGCAAAAGGGCAATCATTGTAGTACTTACGGTCATCAACGCTGGCTTTATTCTTCTGAGTCCTGCTTCAATTACCGCCTGTCTTACTTCTTCATGAGTGGCGGGCTTATTGCGTTCAAAACTTTGATCCAGGTAGGTAGCAATCAAAACACCATCATCGGTGGCTACACCAAATAGGGCTATAAATCCTACCCATACCGCTACACTTAAATTGACGGTATGCATTTGAAATAGCTCTCGAATATTGGTGCCGAATAATGAAAAATCTACAAACCAATCCTGACCATATAGCCAGAGCATAATAAACCCTCCGCTAAATGCCATAGCAATACCTGTAAATACCATGAGCGAAGTAGAAACAGATTTGAATTGGAAGTAAAGAATTAGGAATACGATACCCAGTACCAGCGGAACGATAATGGATAGTCGTTTCTCTGCACGAACCTGATTTTCATAACTACCGGAGAATTTGTAGCTCACTCCAGAGGGTACGTTCAGTTCACCTGAGTCAATTTTGCCTTGGATCGTCTTTTGAGCATCATTTACCACTGTGACTTCAGAAAATCCATCTCTCTTGTCAAAAAGGACATAGCCTACAAGAAAGGTTTCTTCGCTTTTTATAGCTTGTGGTCCTCGTATGTATTCAAAATCCACAATTTGGGAAAGTGGGATTTGCGCCCCCGTTGGTGTGGGCATGAGGATTTTTCCCAATGCTTCAGGATCGTCCCTTAATTCTCTTGGATAGCGAACTCTTACAGGAAAGCGTTCACGGCCTTCTACCGTAGAGGTTATTTTCATGCCACCAATAGCTGTCTCAATGGTCTGCTGTACATCTTCTATATTCAGACCATATCGTGAAATTTCATCCCTGTTAATGTTGAGATGGATATACGGTTTACCTACGATTCTATCTGCAAAAACGGCTTCTGCCTTTACCGATGGAACTTCTTTCAAAATATTTTCTAATTGTAGACCGAAGTTCTCTATGGTTTTTAGGTCTGGGCCATAGACCTTTATGCCCATAGGCGCTCTCATCCCTGTTTGGAGCATGACCAAACGGGTTTCAATCGGTTGAAGTTTAGGTGCAGAAGTAACCCCTGGTAATTTGGTTACATTGACTATTTCGTTCCAAATGTCATCGGGAGATTTGATGTGGTTTCGCCAATTGCGGTAATACTCACCATTTTCATCAGCAATTAATTCATTCGCCTCTATTCCTCGCTCCAAACCTTCTTCGTTGGTCAGAGTATCACCTGATCGGGTAATAAACCTATTGTCTTTATCTACCTTGAATCTCTGTCTGTGCCCTTTTTTATTGAGAATGTATTCGGATTTGTAATTGATAATATTCTCATACATGGATATAGGTGCAGGATCTAGTGCAGATTCTACCCGTCCCAGTTTGCCTACAGTCAATTCAACTTCCGGAATATTTGTGAGTAACATATCCAATTGGCCAACCACATTGCGATTGTATTCTACCCCGGAGTGAGGCATTGATGTAGGCATCAATAAAAAGCTACCTTCATCAAGGGAAGGCATAA
>JAGQYJ010000207.1 GCA_020436145.1 Cyclobacteriaceae bacterium
TTACGAGATGCCGGTAAGAAGATCCATACCGGGCGTTCGCGAAACGACCAGGTGTTGGTAGCACTGCATCTTTACCTAAAAGAGCAGATAAGATCATTTAAAACTGATGTTCAAAAACTTTTCAACAAGCTCATAGAACTAAGTGAACAACACAAAAGCGTACTTATTCCAGGGTACACCCACATGCAGGTGGCCATGCCTTCCTCCATTGGTTTATGGCTGGGTGGCTATGCCGAACTTTTGGTGGACGACCTTCATATGCTCAATGCTGCTTATAAAATTACAGACCAAAACCCGTTGGGTTCCGGGGCTGGCTATGGTTCTTCCATCCCACTTAATCGGACTCAAACCACCAAAGAAATGGGGTTGGCAACGCTCAAGTACAATTCTATTGCAGCTCAACTAAGTCGTGGCAAACTGGAAAAATCGGTAAGCTATGCCATGGCATCTATAGCAGGCACACTTACCCGCCTTGCCATGGATGTCACCTTGTACATGAATGAAAATCATGGATTTATTTCTTTTCCCAAAGAGTTAACGACCGGCTCCAGTATTATGCCGCATAAAAAGAACCCGGATGTATTTGAACTGGTGCGTGCCAAGTGTAATAAAATTCAGGCACTGCCCACAGAGCTTACGCTTATTACCAACAACCTGCCTACAGGCTACCATCGCGATTACCAGTTGCTCAAAGACTCGCTGTTTCCTGCCATTGCATCGTTAACCGATTGCCTTGACATTACTGAATTCATGTTCAGTCATCTTGAGGTGAATGCTTCTGTGATTGACCAACCCAAATACGATTTGCTGTTTAGCGTAGAAAATGTAAACGCATTGGTAAATGAGGGCGTTCCTTTCCGGGAGGCTTATCAGAAGGTGGGCAAAGAAATTGAGGCGGGCACTTTTGAGCCTTTGCGAAACACGGTGCATACCCATGAAGGCAGCATTGGCAACCTGTGTAATGAAGAAATAAAGCAAAAGTTTTTGGAGGCTTTTATTTAAATCCTCGCGGTGAAGGTTTTACTTTATTAAACTATTGAAAGTCATGGTTTTTATCCCCGATGATAAATACTTTTATAAGGAAATCAACTTTTAGACCATGAAAACACTACTTACATTTTTAACTGCATTCACTTTTTTAATCAATGCAGAAGCTCAAACGCTTAAGCCCTACATTTTAGGAGCGTCCTCCTCCAAATCAGTAGCCGAACTAAGTCCTGAAGTGAGCAAAGCACTGGCTGACCATCAATTGAAAGTGGTTGGTTCTTATGTACCTGCTTCCGACAACAACAGAATGGTTCTGGTGGTTACCCATCCTTCACTGGAAAAAGCTGTAAGCCAGATTGGTGGCCTTACCGGTTTTGCAACTACCCTTCGGGTGGGTATTACGCATGAAGGTTCTGTTACCAACGTTTCCTATACCAATCCTATATATTGGGGCAACGCCTACTTCCAGGACGATTTTTCCAAAGTGAAAGCAAATTATGATGCGGTTGATGGTGCCTTTACAGCAGCCATGAAATCGCTGGAGGGTTACAAAGGCACTTCTTTTGGCTCTAAAAAAGGCATTGATGCAGACGACTTACACGACTATCATTACATGATGGCCATGCCTTATTTTGACGACACTGAAACCATTGGTGAGTTCGGCTCTTATGCAGAGGCAGTGGCAAAAATTGATGCCAACCTTAAAAAAGGAGTGCCCAATGCCAAACAGGTATACAAAGTTGAGATACCTGGTAAAGAACTGGCCCTCTATGGTATTGGGCTTTCCGGAGAAAATGGTGAATCTAAGTTTATGGCTAAGATAGATATCTCTTCTCCTATGCATACCGCCTTTTTGCCATATGAAATTTTGGTAATGGGCAAAGAAGTACACATGCTGCATGGCCGCTATCGCATTGCGCTTTCATTTCCAGACCTTACCATGGGCACCTTCACCAAAATCATGTCAACACCAGGCGATATTGAAGACATGATGACTGCTGTAGTTAAATAGTATGCAAACCTACATTGCCATACTCCGCGGAATTAATGTAAGCGGACAAAAATTAATTAAAATGGATAAGTTGAGGGAAGCGCTGGCTTCCCTTGGTTTTTCCAACCTTGCCACCTACATCCAAAGCGGTAATGTGGTGTTTCAAACTGCGACTGAAGATAACCTGACCCTC
>JAGQYJ010000208.1 GCA_020436145.1 Cyclobacteriaceae bacterium
CATTTATTCCTGCCAGGGAATTAAGGCCTGTAAACAAAATAAAGCTTAAGAAGGTAGCAATAATGAACGCAACTACCTGGTTGTTGGTCATGGCAGACGCCAGAATACCTAATGCACTGAAAACGGATGCCAGCAAAAGCAGCCCAATGTAAGAACCGGTTATTCCGGCCGTATCTACATTGCCCAGCGGTGTAGCCAGTTGATACAGCGAATAATAATAAACCAGGGTGGGCACTATTGCCACAATTACCAATGTAAGCGCAGCAAAGTATTTTCCAAGGATCACTTGCAGTTTGGTTACGGGTTTAACTACGAGAATCTCAATAGTTCCTGTTTTGGTTTCTTCTGCCAGCATTTTCATGGTTATGGCTGGAATCAGGAACATGAGCACGAATGGAGCCATGGTAAAGAAGGTGCCCATATCTGCATAACCATAATCCATTACATTGGTTTCGGGGAAAACCCAAACGAGCAATCCCATTGCTACCAGAAAAACGCTTATTACAATGTAGGCAATAAGCGAGCTTAAGAAGCTGTTTATTTCTTTACGGTAGATGTTAAGCATTTGCAGACTGGGTTAATGTGGCAAATACATCTTCCATTGAACGCTGCACCTGTGTAATCCCGATCAGATCCAACTGGTTATCGGTTACGAATTTCATAAATGCGGGCCGCACATCTTCTTTGTTGGAAACCTCAATCTGGTATCTATTAGCCCCTATATTTCGTAGGGCTATCATTCCTTCAAAAGATTTTAAAAGAGCATCAGATACCTTGTTACAAAATTCTACTTCAATCACCTGGTTCGCATTCAGATTTTGAAGTTCATCAATGCTTCCGTCTGCAACAATGCGTCCCTTATTGATAACAATTGCCCGATCGCAAACCGCCTGCACTTCCTGCATAATGTGGGTAGAAAAAAGAACCGTTTTCCCTTTGCTCACGGTTTTTATTAACTCACGAACCTCTACAATCTGGTTAGGGTCAAGACCGGTGGTGGGCTCGTCCAGAATGAGAACTGAAGGATCATGTAATAGTGCCTGTGCGAGGCCTACCCGCTGGCGGTAACCTTTAGAAAGCTGACCAATTTGTTTGTTTTGCTCTATCCCCAACTGGCACATGTCGATTACCTCAGCTGTTCTGCTTTTAAGCTCCTTTTTGCCTAACCCATAAAACCGCCCGCTGAAGTTAAGATATTCATGTACGTACATATCGAGGTAAAGCGGGTTATGCTCCGGCAAGTAGCCAATGATCTTGCGCACCTCCAACGGTTGTTCCTGCACATCCATTCCATTTATTAATACCGTGCCAGAAGTTGGTTTGGTATAGGTGGTGGCAATCTTCATGGTGGTAGATTTGCCTGCCCCATTAGGGCCGAGAAAACCCACTATTTCATTTTCATTCAACTCAAAGGAAATAGTATCTATTGCCTTCTGGCTTCCAAATAGTTTCGTTAACTGATCTACAAGAATGGACATACTACTGTTTGCCTTTGGGTTGCAGAGGTCTTACTTCAATATCAACATGCAGGTAGTTGGGTGGTGATTTGAGCGTATGTAAAATGGTTGAGGCTATATCTTCGGGCATCATCATGTTATCGTGTGCAGTTACTGAAGCAATGTCGTCAAAAAAATTAGTCTTTACAGAACCAGGATAAACAACGCTTACTTTAATCCCAAAATTGCGCAGTTCTTTAAACATGGAATGCGAAATTCCACGAACGGCATGCTTGGTGCCGCAATACCCGGACATTCCTTCAATACCATTTAATCCTGCAATAGAAGCAATGTTGATGATATGGCCTTCATCCATTTCTTTCATTTCGGGTATCACCAGCCGTGAACAGTAAAAAATACTATCCACATTGGTGCGGAACATCCGGTGCCATTCCTCATCTTTTATTTCTTCCAACAAGCCTGCATAGCCTAACCCTGCATTATTAATAAGAATGGAAACCGGTTCATTAAAGTATTTTCTGGTTTGTTCATAACCCTTTTTGACAGAGGTATCATCACTAACATCCACTGAAACAAAATGAAAGTTTTCATGTTGAATATCAGGTTGCGAACGGCTCCAACCGGCCACCTTAACCCCATTTTCTAAAAGAAGTTTAGCAGTTGCCAGCCCA
>JAGQYJ010000020.1 GCA_020436145.1 Cyclobacteriaceae bacterium
GTTTTTCAGGTAAAGGAAGCCACCGCCCCTTATGCAAGTCCTGTTATTTTTCTTTTTATGGGCGGATTCTTCATTGCCCTTGGTTTGGAAGAGCATGGTCTTCATAAGCGCATTGCCCTCGGGCTGATTAAAATTACCGGAACCAGTGCTAATGGCATTATCCTGGGTTTCATGATTGCTACCGGCTTTCTAAGCATGTGGATAAGCAATACCGCCACTACCATCATGATGCTGCCCATTGCTACTTCCGTAGTTAAACTTGTACAGCATGATTCGCTCGACTCTAAAGGTTTTTCCAAGTTTGCTCTTGCTTTGATGCTGGCCATTGCCTATGCGGCCAATATTGGTGGTGTTGCCACCATTATAGGCACACCCCCCAATGTGGTTTTTGCAGGTTATGCCCAGGAGCTGTTGCATACCGAAATTGGCTTTGCCGACTGGATGATGGTAGGCGTACCCATAAGCCTGTTGCTGCTTATCATCACGTTTCTGCTGCTTACACAAATACTTTATAAAAACCGTCTTGGCAAAATGAGCAATGCGGAGACGATTATTCAAAGAGAAATTAATAAACTGGGCAACTGGAAAAGGGAAGAACGACTGGTGGCTCTTGTTTTTGGGCTAACCGCCTTTATGTGGATTTTCAAAGAACCTTTGAACAACCTTATAGGTTTCACTTTGTTGAATGATACCGTTACGGCAATGATTGGCGGTTTGCTTATGTTCATCATTCCTATAGACAAAAGGGCAGAACAAAAATTGCTGATCTGGAAAGCCACCGAACGGTTGCCCTGGGGCATCCTGCTCCTCTTTGGAGGTGGTATGACGCTGGCCAGGGGCATGGAAAAGGCCGGTATTGTAAACGTGATTTCCCAGGTCATTTCAGAAAATCATTTTCCACTGATAGTCGTTTTCCTTATCCTTATTGCGGCTATGCTGTTTCTTACCGAACTGATGAGTAATGTGGCGTTGGCTACCGTGTTTATTCCTATCGTTATTGCTATTGCCGAAGGGGCACAAATTAATCCTTTGGTGCTATCCATACCTGTGGCTATGGCAGCCAGTTGCGCCTTTATGATGCCCATTTCAACACCCCCCAATGCCATTGTATTTTCCAGTGGGCATATACGAATGATGCAAATGGTAAAGGCTGGAATTTGGTTAAATATTATATCGGTTGTTGTGCTTTTAATAGGTGCATTCAGTATAATTGAATGGATATTTGGATAGCAAAGTTTTCTAACATTTTGTTGCTAATATTTCAATACTAATTGAGTAATTTTATGTCGTAGGATTATGCGTGAAAGAATGGATGGCGTAAGTAATTTACCAAAACATCAATCAGCACACTTTTCTCCGTTTATCCCCCCAAAATGTAGAACGAATTTGTATCACAAATTTTTAATGAATTTGTTAATCAGGAATGGCCGTTAAGAAAAAAGACAAAAAAATATTTGTGCTGGACACAAGTGTTATTTTATACGAACATAATTCAATCTTAAATTTTGCCGAGCACGATGTGGGAATTCCCATCACGGTTTTAGAAGAACTGGATACCTTTAAAAAAGGTAATGATACACGCAATTATGAAGCGCGTGAATTTACCAGGCTGATAGATAAGTTATCCAAAGATCATAATCTTCAGGACTGGATTCCATTGAATGGTTCTTCTAAAAAGGGATCTTTTAAAGTGTTGATGTCTTCGGAAAGCAGGGTGAACGCAAATGACGTGTTTGGAGAGGAAAAACCAGACCACCGTATTCTGAATGCAGCCCTGCAGCTTCAGGAGAAAGAGAAAACAAAAAAAGTAATTTTAGTCACCAAGGATATCAACCTGAGGTTAAAAGCCAAATCACTAAACCTGACCGCAGAGGATTATACAACAGGTAAAGTACAGAATGTAAGCACACTCTATACTGGCAAAAGCACGCACCAAAGAGTAAACTCAGATCTAATTAACCAGATATACGAAACCAATGGCGTTTCGCAAAAAGATATTTTGCCCAAAAAGAGAATCAAAGACAATGAGTTTCTCATTCTTAAGAATGGTAAAAAATCCGTTTTAGCGTACAAAAACCCTATTGAAGAGCGGATTGAACGTGTTGATAAACGAAGCGTTTACGGCATAAAGCCCCGTAATGCAGAGCAGGCATTTGCTATAAGCGCCATCCTGAACCCCGATATTAAACTGGTAACCATCAGTGGTGTGGCAGGAACCGGCAAAACGCTTATTGCCCTGGCTGCCGCTATGGAGCAAAAACGTGATTTCAAACAAATATACCTGGCTCGGCCTATTGTTCCTTTGAGTAACAAGGACATTGGTTATCTCCCCGGAGATTTTAAGTCGAAGGTAAACCCCTACATGGAGCCCCTCTGGGACAACCTGAAATTTATCCAAAACCAATGGAGCGAAACCGATAAGGAATTTACCAAGATCAATGAAATGGTGAACCAGGAAAAACTGGTGATTACCCCGCTGGCCTATATTCGGGGAAGGAGTTTTTCAAATATCATTTTTATTGTAGATGAAGCGCAGAACCTGACTCCACACGAGGTAAAAACCATTATTACACGTGCAGGCGAAAACTGTAAGATCATACTAACAGGTGATGTAAACCAGATTGATACCCCTTATCTGGATTCGCAAAGTAACGGGTTATCATATTTGATAGATCGTGTAGACAGCCACCCGCTTTATGCACACATTACTTTGGAAAAAGGAGAACGTTCTGAGCTGGCCAACTTAGCCAACGATTTACTATAATTTGTCCAGTACCTTATCAACCACTTTAGGTGGTTTTATACGGTAAGCCACAAAGAACCGGATTTCTCCTATTCCGTTCGAGAACAATATGTTGTCTGGTAATTTTACCATATTGGTGTCAAGAACAAAATATATTCCCGTATACCAATTAGTTGAATTGTACCCAAGGCCACTTCGGGTCATAAATTTGAAATTTGCTGTAAAATTCGGGTTTTCTCCCCCGGCTTCGCTGAAGACAGCCCCAACAGGCAATGTTAACCCTGGAAATGCTGAAAGCGTAGCATAGAAATCCTTGACAACAAACGTATAGGAATACCCAAACAACCCTGAAAGTAAGGCAAGATTAGCCTCATATATTCTACCTTCAGGTGAAAAAGAAGAGTCCGTTATGCTGGAATCTGCTCTTAAATGATAAAAATAGGCAGAGGCTATGGTCATAAATGATCCGGCACTTTTTTTCAGTTTACCATCAAGCACAAAAGTCACTTTAGGAGTGTACTTCTCCCAATTAAATGGAATGGTATAGTTAAACCCCCAGCCAATTGTCGTCATGTCCTGTCGCTGCGGATAGGGGTCCCTGGGGGTCCATTCTGAAAAATTATCAGAAGGGTTGGAAACATAATATCCATCATAAAATCTTAGATATCCATCCAACAGGGTTCTTTTTAGGTAAGCGCTCCCTTTCAGATTGAACTCCCGAGTATTGCCATATTTGACTACATCTCGTTGCGTAAAGTCAGGGTTGATGGTCATATCTACGGCCAGCCATTTATAGGTAAACCCTAGCCCGACACCGTAGTGCTCGTTGCTGCTGTAACTATATTTCTGGCCTGAACGGGTGTCTCTAATGCTGAAATTTTCGAGCCTTCTGGGTATTACAAAGCGCAATGCCAGTTTAGAATTGTAGCTTTCAATATAGTTTGTATCATACGCATATGTTTCCACTGTTGGCAATGGTACCTTAATCCCCTGCCCATAGGAACTAAGAACTATGATAAAGAATATTGGAAGGGCAGCAAATCTCATAGCTCAAAAATAATGCGTTTAAGAAAATGACCGAAATTAAGGTAGAAGGGAAAAAAGTAGCCCCGACAAGAATCGAACTTGTATCTAAAGTTTAGGAAACTTCTATTCTATCCATTGAACTACGGGGCCAAGAAATATAAACTGGTACTGTGCCAGAAATAGGGTGGCAAAAATAGCCTAATACGCTCCTTTTTTCAAATAGTTAGGGAAAATAGTATAAAACCGCTCTTCCACTAAATCAAAAAGTTTTTCCCTGAATTCATCCATATTCCATTTTGTGGCAGCAGAAATAAATACCTGGTCATCTATTTCTTTGCCCAAATGCATTTCCTTAAAATGCTGAATTGCTTCTTCAGTGGTTAGCTGATGTTCCGCCCTATATTTATCGACTTTATTAAAGACCACAAATGCTCGTTTGCTGGAAGAATCAATCTCGGCCAGGGTATTTTTTACCACCCTGTAATGGTCTTCAAAATACGGATGGGACACATCCAGCACATGAAGCAGTATATCTGCTTCCCGAATTTCATCCAGGGTACTTTTGAAAGATTCGATCAACCCGTGGGGCAGTTTACGAATAAACCCAACCGTATCTGAAAGCAAAAAAGGTATTTGGTTAATCACTACCTTGCGTACAGTAGAATCCACAGTTGCAAATAGTTTATCCTCGGCAAACACATCTGACTTGGAAAGTAAATTCATGATTGTGGATTTGCCCACATTGGTATAACCCACCAATGAAACCCGTACCATTTTGCCTCGGTTCTTTCGTTGGGTATGCGATTGCTTATCAATCTTTTCCAACTTCTTTTTTAATAAAGCAATCTTATCCCGAACAATCCTGCGGTCGGTTTCCAGTTCCGTTTCACCAGGTCCTTTCATACCAATTCCTCCCTTTTGCTTACTAAGGTGCGTCCACATACGTGTAAGGCGTGGGAGGAGGTATTCGTACTGAGCTAGCTCAACCTGAGTCCTCGATTGAGCGGTTTTCGCCCTTATTGAAAAAATATTAAGAATCAATAAACTCCTGTCCAATATTTTGCAACCAAGTTCTGTTTCAAGGTTACGAACCTGTGAAGGATTCAGATCATCATCAAACACAACCATATCTACTTCCCTTGCTTTAACGTAAGCCTTAATATCCTCCAGCTTACCCTTACCTACATAGGTGCGTATGTCAGGTTTTGGTAAGTTTTGCGTAAATGTTGTTAATGTTTCCGCTCCGGAAGTACTCACCAGAAAAGCAAGTTCTTCCAAATGTTCATCCAGCTGCTGTGCTGTCGTATTTTGATCTGCTACAGCCACAAGCACAGCAGTTTCCTTAACAGGAGCCGTTGAATGCATTTTAACCATGGTGCAAAGCTAGCCGAAATAACTGTTTGCTGTTAACTTTAAGGGAACAGTTATTAAAATTCTAATAATCAGGTTACTATGTACAATAGGGGTGTATATATGCTCGATTATTTTCTATTTTTGTAAAAACCATCTGTAGTTGGCGGCCCTATGCGAATAGCAATTGTACTTAATACATCATGGAACATTTATAACTTTAGAATGGGACTTGTTCAGTCATTACTCGAACATGGACATGAAGTTGTAGCTGTAGCTCCTAAAGACGAATATACGCACTACCTTATTGATGCAGGGTGTGAATTTGAAGAGGTGAAAATGGATAGCCGTGGAGCCAACGTGCTGAAAGACATGGGGCTGATTTTTGAGCTTTGGAGCATATATAGAAAAATCAAGCCGGATGTGGTTTTGCACTATACTATAAAACCTAATATTTACGGTACGTTTGCTGCAAGCATGCTACGCATACCATCGGTAAATAATGTATGTGGTTTAGGAACTGCTTTTTTAAATAAGGGATTGGTTTCAAGAGTTGCACTAGCCATGTACAAGCTTGCTTTCCGATTCCCGAAGCTTATTTATTTTCAAAACAATGACGACAAGAAGTTCTTTGATGAAAAGAACATAACCCGCAATAATGCTACTCAGGTGCTTCCTGGTTCTGGTATTAATTTAAATCATTTTACACCGGCTGAAGGAACAAAGAATAAAAGGTTTACCTTTTTGCTCATCAGCAGGCTGATTCATGATAAAGGAATACTGGAATATATTGATGCCATTAAACTTTTAAAAGAAAAAGGGGTGGAAGCCAATTTCCAGATTTTAGGAAACAAAGACATTGAACATAAGCGGGGGATAGCTGAAGAGATTATTAATGATTGGATTGACAATAATATTATTGAATACCTTGGGAGTACAGATGATGTGCGCCCATATATCAATCAGGCTGACTGTGTAGTATTGCCCTCTTATAGGGAAGGAACCCCAAGGTCTTTATTAGAAGCTGCCAGTTCAGCGAAACCTATTATTGCAACCAATGTGGCAGGATGCACCAACGTGGTCGAAGACAAGGTAAATGGCCTGCTTTGCAATGTAAAAGATGCTAAAGACCTTGCAGATAAATTGGAGGAAATGGTCAATTTGCCTTCAGAGCGAATTAAAGAAATGGGATCAGCCAGCCGAAAATTGGTTGAAGAACGTTTCGATGAAAGAATTGTTATAGATAGCTATCTAAATACCATTTCTTCACTTCAAAAATAGTTGATGCCCTAAGGGTATTTGATTATCTTAGCTCCCCAACTTAAAAAGTGTTTTGAATAAGTACTTAATTCTTATCCTGTTTGCAGGCTTTAGCCTTGGTTCTTGTACTGCCTACAAGCAAAACATTATGTTTAGTCATGATGAAAACTTTCAGGCTGCAAAGCTATCTGCTGAAGCCCGGGCGCTTGAAAGAAATTATACCATTCAGCCCAACGATCTTATCCAGGTGAAAGTGTACACCAAAAATGGCGAAATGATTATTGATCCCGAATATGAACTCTCCAAGGAATTAAATACCAATAATAGACAAAACAGGCCTGACCCCGAGTACCTGGTAAGACTAAATGGGTACACATACTTACCTATGGTGGGGGATGTAGAACTTGCTGGCCTCACCCTGCACGAAGCAGACACAAAATTGAAGTCGCTATACGATGAATTTTTTATAGACCCATTCGTTATTACCAATTATTCAAATAAGCGGGTAACTGTGCTAGGCGCTCCGGGTGGTAAGATCATTCCACTTACAAATGAAAATATTACGGTTGCCGAAGTTCTGGCTATGGCCGGTGGTATGCAGGAAAACGGTAATGCGGAAAGCATTAAACTCATAAGAGGAGATAAAACCTTTCTGATTGATTTCTCTACAATTGATGCATATTATGCCACCAATCAAATTGTGCAACCAGGGGATATAGTTTATATTGAGCCTATTAAGAGACTATTACGTGGTAATGCAGTTGAAATTTCCGTTTTTTTGAGTTTATTGACTACAACCACAACTTTACTAGTATTACTGCTTAGGTAATGAACCAACTGGAGCAAAATATTGGAATAGATACGGATCAGGACACACTTTCCGGCCAGCAGATTGACTGGTTAAAATTTAGACTTATCGCAAGGAAGAGCCTTCCATGGATTGGTCTTATTTTCCTGATAAGCTTTTCAGTGGCAGTGCTCTACCTTAGGTACACCAAGCCAATGTACGAGTCAAGTTCTGAGATTAAATTGGATCAGGAAGAGAGGTCCAATGTTTTAGGGTTACCCCAGTTTGAGCAAAATAATAACCTTGGCCTGCTTTCCAGTGAGATGGAGTTGATCCAGTCTCGTCTTTTTTTTAGTAAGGTAATAGAAACTGTCAACCTTAATCCTCAGTACTTTACCTACGGAAATATATTGGTCGATGAAAAGTTTCTAAACCCGCCTTTCAAAGTTGATTACAAGGTTCTTGACTTAAATATTTATAATCATCCCATTGATCTTACTATTAAGAACAACGAAGAGTTTGAATTAAGCTACAAGCTTGGTAAAGAAACCTATTCTGTAACGGGTCTATTTGGAGATTCTATTCGTTCACAACATTTACAATGCGTTGTTCATTTCAATAAGTCATTCACTAGAGAAGCTGGTGCGGAGTTCTATTTTAAAATTAATAGCAAGGAGGAATTAATAAATTATATTGAAAGCAATCTTACTGTAGAACCTTTAAACCTGCAGGCAAACACTTTTAAAATATCGTTTAAGGATCACAACTACAATAAGGCCCATGCGCTGGTGAGCGCAATTGATACCCTGTATTATAATTATTCGTTGCAGGAAAAAACGAAGGCAAATAGAAGTAAAATCGAATACCTGAATGAACAGCTTCGGGAAACAGAAAAAAAACTGGATGATTTCGAAAGTTATTTTGAAGAATTTACCATAGATAATCAGACAGTAAACCTGGACGAAGATGTAAAACGAACCATTGAGGCTATCAATTCGCTGGACTCCCAAAGAATAAATGTAAATGAGCGGATTGAAGAAATAGAATTGTTTCAAAAAAAGCTTTCATCCATTCCTTATGAGAACCTGACACCAAACTCCAGTATCTTCCCTCCATACCTTAATAAATCAATTGAAGAATTTAACCTTCAAAATAATGATTTACAAAAACTTGGATTAAGTTATAAGGAAAATACATACACCTATAAGTCCAGGAAAAAGGAAGTAGAACTACTAAGAGGAGACATACTTTCAGATATAAATGATATAAAAGCTGAACTTTATGAAAGGCTTAGGGATTTAGCAAATGAGAAAAATCAATTAAGAAGCCAGCTTTTGAAACTACCTTCCAAAAGTACAGAATACAATAAATCAAAAAGATTCTATGAATTGTATGAGGAGATGTACCTGACACTCATGCAAAGTAAAAATGAGTTTGAAATTGCGATTGCCGGCTCGGTTACAAAAATCAAAATCCTATCTCCAGCAAGCTTACCAAAGAACCCAATTTATCCCATGCCATCTATTGCTTACGCTGCGGCAGGCTTGCTTTCACTGGTATTCTCATTTCTATTTATTGGCACTAATTATTTACTGCACAATAAGCTGCAAAGCATAAGAGAGATTGAATTTTTAACTAAAGCTCCCATCCTGGGTTCTGTTCCCAAGCACAAGTTAAATAAAAGTGTTGCCCAAATTATAGTTGATAAATACCCCAAATCAGCTGTAAGTGAGGCGCTCCGGTCAATACGAACTAACATTGAGTTTATGGTTCCGGACAAGGCAACCAAAGTATTATCTGTTACCTCTACGGTTGGATCTGAAGGCAAAACATTTGTTTCAACCAATTTAGCTGCGCTTATGGCGATGGCTGGTAAAAAAACTGTTGTTGTAGACCTGGATTTGAGAAAACCGAAAATTCACCTGGCTTTTGATCGGGAAGAGAACAAAATTGGAGTAAGTTCAATTTTGATAAACAAATCCAAAGTTGAGCAATGCATTGTGACTTCCCATATTCAAAACCTTGATTTTATTAGTGCTGGACCTATTCCTCCAAACCCTTCTGAGCTTATTTTACGCAAAGAGTTTGATTCATTGATTGAATACCTTAGGGGAAAATACGATATTGTAATTTTGGATACTCCACCTGTGGGACTCGTAACGGATGGTTTGCTTACCATGCAAAAGGCAGATTTACCTGTCTATATTTTGCGTGCGGATTTTTCTAAAAGGTCATTTGTGCAAAACGTGAACAGGATACTAAACACAAAGAAATTCAATAATCTTTCGATTATTCTTAACGCTACTACAGCCAGTGAAACTGGTTATGGTTATGGTTATGGGAAAAAGGGTACGTATTACGAAAGCTAGGTATGTTAAGAAATTTGTTTTCGAAACGAAAGGAATCCTTCCTGCCAAGTACAACCGATATCCATTCTCATTTGCTTCCGGGAATTGATGATGGCGTTCAAACAATCGAGGAGTCTGTAGATGTAATTACCTTCCTGTCTACATTAGGTTTTAAAAAGCTTATAACTACTCCTCATGTAATGAACGATTATTATAAAAATACGCCTGAAATCATCCGTTCTAAATTAAACGAGGTTAAAGAAGCAATACACAAAGAAGGTCTTGAAGTTGAAATAGAGGCTGCTGCCGAGTATTATCTTGATGAACATTTCTATGAACAAATTATTAAGGGGAACGAATTACTCACTTTTGGAGATAATTACATTTTGTTCGAAACTTCATTTACTGTTGAGCCACTCTTATTAAAAGAGGTGGTTTTTAAATTAACTTCCAATGGATACAGGCCGGTATTTGCGCATCCTGAACGTTACCGTTATTTGCACGAAAATACTAAGTTGTTGAATGAGCTTATTGACCAACAACTGATCTTCCAATTAAACTTGTTGTCTTTGGAAGGTTACTACTCCAAGCCTGTTCAAAAAATGGCGCTACAACTTTTGAAAAGAAACGCCATTCACTTTGTTGGTTCCGATTGCCATAACATGAAGCATGCAATAGCTTTTAAAAATGCCCTCCATCATAAAAATATGGAGTACCTTGAATCTATTAAATTGTATAATTCCACCTTATGATTTTAGTTACAGGTGCTACCGGAATTGTCGGATCACAGATAGTGCGCGACCTGATTCAAAATAAATACACTGTACGTGCAATATTCAGAGCAACAAGCGATACTTCATGGCTATCAGATATTCATGATTCTATCGAATGGGCAGAAGCAGACATACTTGACTTGCCAAGCCTTGAAACTGCTTTTGAAGGTGTGAGCCATGTGGTTCATTGTGCTGCGGTGGTTTCATTTGACAACAGCAACGACCAATTGATGAATAGAGTGAATGTGGAAGGAACAAAAAATTTGTTGGCACTAAGTGAGAAGTATAAGATAAAAAAATTTGTGCATATAAGCTCTGTGGCTGCGCTTGGCCGCTCTTCAAATAATTCACTTATTACGGAAGAGGCTAAATGGGTACAATCATCGCTCAATACTGCCTATGCTATTTCCAAATATCAATCTGAACTGGAAGTTTGGCGTGCCCAGGAAGAAGGCCTCCCGGTTGTTATTTTGAACCCATCCGTAGTTATAGGCCCAGGGCCCTGGACCAACTCAAGCCTTAACCTGTTTAAACATGTAAAAGATGGCAGCCCTTTCTACCCGATTGGCAGTGTTAACTGCGTTGATGTCAGGGATGTTTCGGAAGCGGCACTCAAGCTTGTCGCGAATGAGGTTGAAGGTGAACGTTTTATTTTGAATGGAGAAATGATAACCTACAAAAGCTTTTTTGGCCTGGTGGCAAAAGCTATGAATAAAAAAGCCCCAAGCATTAAAATAAATCCTTCACTCGCTATTTTTGTGGCTTCGCTTTTAAAGATTGTCCGTGCCCTGACTGGTTTCAAAACAAACATTACAAGAGAAGCCGTAATCCTGAGTCAGTTAAATATTTTGTTTTCTTCTGAAAAAGCGAAACAGGTTTTAGGTATTAATTTCAGGCCGGTTGAGGAGTCTGTCACATGGACGTGTCAACAAATTGCAGACAAAACTTCTGAACATTAATATTCTTTGTATATTTATTTTATTGACTAACTATTTGCCTATGGCAAAGAATTATAAAAAGCGAACAGAGAACAAAATTGTCAGACTGTTCGAAGATTACCTTAAAAGCAAAACTGCCTTCTTTTTTGAAATTGAACAGTTTGAAGAAATCATCAACTACTATTCCGTTCATAATGAGCCTAAAAAGGCACTTGCCGCTTGTCTGGCAGCAGAAAATCAGTACCCCTATTCCATCGATATTCTTATTTTAAAAGCCCAGGCCTATTCCAATCTTGAAATGGATGATGAAGCCTTTACTACGTTGGATTTAGCCGAAAATTTGCAGCCAAACGAACCTGAAATATTCATGCTAAGGGGCTCTTTGTATTCTATGAACGGGGACTTTGATGAAGCCCTTGAGGAATATAATAAAGCGCTGGAACTGTCAGAAAATTTGGACGAAGTGTACTACCATATTGGAATGGTTTACCAGGATATGGAAAATTATGATAAAGCCATTGAGTACCTGAAAAAATCTATTTCCATTAACATAAAAAATGAGAACGCACTTTATGATCTGGCCTTCTGTCTGGATATTACGAACCGTATGGAGGAAAGCGTTACCTTCTATCATAAGTTTATAGACGAAGACCCTTATTCATCTTTGGCATGGTATAATCTGGGCATTTTATATGTTAAATTAAACAAATTACCAGATGCCATTAAGGCATTTGATTATGCAGTGGTTATTGATGAAGATTTTGCCTCCGCATATTTTAACCTGGGCAATGCGTACCTTCAGAATCAACAATACCAGGAAGCCTTAAATGCATTTACCAAAGCAATAGAAATTGAAGGCCCTGGGTCTGAGCTCTATTTTCTATTGGCAACTACCTATCAAAACCTGGAAGAATATGAGCTGAGCCTAAAGTACCACCAAAAGGCATTTAAACTGGAGCCGCTTTATCATGAAGCGCTCTTTGGCGCAGGTTTTTGCCTCGGCAAAATGGATCGTTGGTATGAAGCTGTTCATTTCTTTAACAAAGCACTTAAGCTAAATACGGAAAATGCCTTGTACTGGCGTTCTGTAGCTGAGGCTGATTACAAAGTAGGCAATCTTGTTTCAAGCCTGGATGCATACGAGGAGTCAGCCACATTAAATCCAAGCGATCCTCAAACCTGGCTCGACTGGTCCTTCCTCGTGTATGAACAAGGAGATCACATGAAAGCTATCGGTTTAGTAGAAAAAGGTTTGGATGAACTACCTGAAACAGCTGAATTATACTATAGACTTACGGCATATTATATGGCAAGCGGAATGCATAAAGATGCGCTCGAAACTTTAGAAAATGCACTAGTTTTGAATTTCGAAAAGCATACCGATTTGCTTGAATTTTTTACTGATCTGAAGGTGCAGAAAGCACTTTTCAAAATAATTGAGAAATACCGTAAAGAAAACTCATAATGAATTACTTGTTAAAAGACATTCCTGAACGTACTCAAAAGCCACGTCAGTACGGATTTACCATGGCCATGGACAAAGGCCTAAGTTGTAGAGAAGCAGAAGACTTTATCAGCACCTCAGGTGACCATGTGGATATTGTGAAACTTGGATGGGGAACTTCTTTTGTTACCCCCAAGTTAAAAGAGAAGCTCAAAATTTATGCAGATGCCGGTATACCAACATATTTTGGCGGAACCCTGTTTGAAGCATTTGTCATAAGAAATCAATTTGATGATTATCGTAAGGTACTCGATAAATACAATATGCCTTTTGCAGAGGTATCAGATGGTTCCATAGAGTTGGATCACGATATTAAATGTGACTATATAAGTAAGCTGTCGGAGCAGGTAACTGTGCTTTCAGAGGTGGGATCAAAAGATGCTGAAAAAATTATACCTCCATATAAATGGATCAAACTGATGCAGGAAGAGCTGGATGCCGGGGCATGGAAAGTAATAGGTGAAGCCCGTGAAGGGGGAAATGTTGGTCTTTTCAGATCTAGTGGTGAAGTGCGCTCCGGCCTGGTTGAAGAGATTCTAACTAAAATTCCATTTGAAAAAATTATTTGGGAGGCTCCACAGAAAGCGCAGCAAGTATGGTTTATTAAATTGCTGGGCACCAACGTGAACCTTGGAAACATAGCTCCAAATGAAGTTATTCCTTTGGAAACCATTCGTATCGGTCTTCGGGGAGATACTTTTATGCATTTTCTTGATCAGAAAGAGGCAGAATAAGGGTTAATGCGAAAATTTAAAGACTACCTTCTCCTATTTGGTAAAGGCCTTACCATGGGTGGTGCAGATGTAGTGCCAGGAGTTTCAGGTGGAACAATTGCTTTCATAACAGGCATTTACGAAGAATTAATTGATTCTATTAAAGCTGTAAATCTGGTTACCCTTAAATTATTGTTTAAGGGTGAGTTCAAAGAATTTTGGCAACAAATAAATGGTAATTTCCTGGTTGTTCTCCTTTCTGGCATTGTAATAAGCCTGAAATCGTTGGCAACACTAATGACCTATCTAATGGAAAACCATCCCATTCAGCTTTGGTCATTTTTTCTGGGCTTGATCTTAATATCCTCCATTGTGGTCTTAAGACAGATAAAACAATGGTCTGTTGGCGTAATCATCGCTGGGATTGTCGGCATTGCTGCTGCTTATTTTATAACCAGTATGTCTCCCTCTCAGACCTCTGATAGCTACGGAATGATATTTCTAAGCGGTGCACTAGCTATCTGTGCAATGATTCTTCCCGGTATTTCAGGTGCTTTTATTCTTTTGGTGTTGGGCAAATACCAACTTGTCGTAGGGGCTCTTGGTAATATGAACTTAACGATTATTACCGTTTTTCTGGCTGGGTGCCTTATCGGCATTCTTTTATTTGTCCGGCTTATTTCATGGTTGTTGCATAAATATCACAATTATGCTGTTGCTCTACTTGCCGGATTTATGATGGGATCTTTGAACAAAATATGGCCTTGGAAAAATGTGCTGGAGTACCGCCTAAACCGACATGGAGAGCAAGTGCCATACCTGGAACAAAATATCTTACCAACCAAGTATTTTGAAACTACCGGGCAATCTCCCATGATTATGCAAGCTATTTTATTTATGGCCATCGGGTTTTTCATTGTGGTGGTGATTGAAAAAATTGCTTTAAGCATAAAGAAATAATATGGGCCAGCATTTTGGTTTAATCGGCTACCCTTTGGGTCATTCTTTTTCGCAAGGTTATTTTCAAAAGAAATTTGAAAAACTTGGACTGGTGGATAATACCTATAGTACGTTTGAGCTTTCTTCGCTCAATGAATTCCCAAGATTAATCCAGTCCAAAAAACTGGCCGGGTTGAACGTGACCATACCCTACAAACAAGATATAATATCTTATTTGGATTCACTGGATGTCTCAGCCGAAAAAGTTGGTGCAGTTAACGTAATAAAATTTAGTAATGACAGGTTAATTGGATACAACACAGACTACCCTGCGTTTAAAAAATCGCTTCGGGAGTTTATAGGCCAAATAGAATGCAGGGCATTGGTGCTGGGAACTGGAGGAGCCAGCAAGGCCGTTATTGCCTCGCTTGAAGATTTAAGTATCGAATTTCATCAGGTTTCACGCATAGCAACTGCCAATGCCTTTTCGTATGAGCAGATAATGTTGAAACCGGAAATGCTTGAAGAGTATAAGCTTATTATAAACACAACACCACTGGGAATGTCTCCCAATTTAAATACTTTTCCCAGCCTGCCATACGAAAACTTGACAAGTTCTCACTTTCTATTCGATTTGGTTTACAATCCGGAAATAACCATGTTTCTTAAAAAGGGTAAACAGGCGGGAAGCCAGGTAAAAAATGGACTGGAAATGCTACACTTGCAAGCCGATCTGGCGTGGGATATTTGGAACGCATAGGGTAAATTTGAGAACCCATGTCCTTTGAACTTACAAGCAAATTTGAACCAACAGGCGACCAGCCTCAAGCCATTAAACAACTTGTTGAAGGGATAAACAGAAACGAACCTGCGCAAACCTTACTCGGGGTAACAGGCTCTGGTAAAACGTTTACTGTTGCCAATGTTATTCAGCAGGTACAAAGACCAACCCTGGTTCTAAGCCACAATAAAACTCTGGCAGCTCAATTGTATGGCGAATTCAAGCAGTTTTTTCCAAACAATGCAGTGGAGTATTTTATCTCTTATTACGACTACTATCAACCTGAAGCTTTTATTCCTACCACCGGGCTTTACATTGAGAAAGACCTATCCATCAATGAAGAAATTGAAAAATTACGGTTGAGTACTACCTCATCCTTACTTAGTGGCAGAAGAGATATTGTTGTAGTAGCCTCTGTCTCCTGCATCTATGGCATCGGAAATCCTGACGAATTTGGGCGTAATGTGGTTGAACTTCATGTAGGGCAAAAAATATCCAGAAACACTCTTTTATTTTCTTTCGTGGATATTTTGTACAGTCGTACTGAGCTGGAATTTAAAAGGGGTACTTTTCGTGTGAAGGGAGATACCGTTGACCTTTTTGTTGCCTATGGTGATTTTGCTTTTCGGATTGTCTTTTGGGGAGATGAAATTGAGGAGCTTCAAACGATAGACCCACACTCTGGTAAGCGGATTACGCAGGAAGAAAGAATAACCATTTATCCGGCCAATCTTTTTGTAACAGACAGAAACAGCATGCCTGTTATTATTAATGAAATTCAAGATGACCTGGTAGCTCAAATCCAGTTTTTTGAAGAAAACGGCAGGGCCTTGGAAGCGAAGCGGCTAAAGGAACGTACCGAGTTTGACATGGAGATGATGCGCGAGCTGGGCTATTGCCCGGGAGTGGAAAACTATTCGCGCTATTTTGATAGAAGAAACGCAGGTGCGCGACCCTTCTGCCTCCTTGACTATTTCCCTGAAGACTACCTGATGGTAATTGATGAAAGCCATGTAACCATGCCCCAGATACGGGCAATGTGGGGAGGAGACCGATCACGAAAAGTAAACCTTGTTGAATATGGATTCAGGCTGCCTGCAGCCCTGGACAACCGGCCTCTTACCTTTAACGAATTTCAATCGCTGCAAAATCAGGTAATTTATATAAGTGCCACACCAGCTGATTTTGAACTTCAGGAGTCAGATGGGGTTATTGTGGAGCAGCTTATCCGGCCTACCGGCTTGCTCGACCCTGAAATTGATGTACGGCCAAGTCTTAATCAGATTGATGATCTGTTGGAGGAAGTTGATAACCGCATTATAGCTGGAGAGCGCGTACTTATTACCACCCTAACTAAACGAATGGCCGAAGAGCTTACCAAATTTTTAGCTCGTGCAGATATTAAATGCCGTTACATTCACTCCGAGGTGGACTCTCTGGAACGTGTTGAGATTCTTCGTGAGTTACGACTGGGTGAATTTGATGTACTCGTGGGAGTAAACCTGCTGCGCGAAGGGCTCGATTTACCAGAAGTTTCTTTGGTTGCTATACTTGATGCGGATAAGGAAGGGTTTTTAAGAAATGTCCGCTCACTGGTACAGACTATTGGCCGGGCGGCCCGTAATGCCAACGGCAAAGTAATAATGTATGCAGACAAGATGACTGATTCTATGCGAATAGCTATCGAAGAAACCAACCGTAGACGAAAAATACAGACGGATTATAACATTAAACATGGTATTACACCAACCACAGTACTAAAATCCAAGGAAGCCATTTTGGAGCAAACGAAAGTAGCAGACTCTAAAAAAACTTCGAAGACCTATTACGTGGAGCCAGAAAAAGCATCGCTGGCAGCAGATCCTGTTGTTTCCTATATGAGCAAACCTGAGTTGGAAAAACAAATAAAGCAAACACAAAAGAATATGGAAAAAGCCGCTAAGGATCTGGATTTCATTGTAGCTGCCAAATACCGTGACGAGCTGGCTGAATTAAAGAAGATGCTTGAAGGGCTCAAGTAAAGCAATTAGTTTATCTTGAAAGGGACAGTAATCCTTGAAGTATCCCACCAGAATTGAATTTGATATTCATCATCTATTTCGCCAATAATAATGGTGAACTGCTCCTGGTTCTCCTCTGTATATATCACCGGTAACTTAAATGTAAAAAGGTCCTGAGAGTAATCAGGCTCATTCAGGCCCCATCTGTCGGCCACTTTATTTATGCCAAATTCCCATTCCTCTTCTCCTGGTACTGCATACACCGAATATCTGCCTGCAGGTAGTTGATGCCCTTCAATACTAATTCCCTTATTGATCTCAAGGGTAGTAGCTTCATTAGCTCCCAGCCTCCAGTACTGCCCAAAAGGTTGCAATGCTTCCTTCTCTGCAGGGCCAAAAATGAGTCTTCCCTTTTTGTAGGGCCGACAATAAACCATTTTCATAACAAATCCGCTGTCATTGAAAGTTATTGTGGCCTGAGGGCTAAGGCGTTGTGTGTCCTTTTTAATATACCTTGAGGCTACAAATGCCGCTATTGCAAGAACAATCGCTACAATTAGTGCATTGCGAATTACTTTATTCATTTGTTTCAGATTTTCTACAAAATAGCCCTTTTGGATAAAATTAAACAAGTATTATCTCAACACCCGTTCTTGCTAAATAATTTCGCTAAGTATTAGATTTGCGTCATGCTAAATATTGAATTGAGATTTAGGGCCTTTAGTAAAAAGACCCAGAGAATGTATAAGTCCGGTCCTTTATCGTTTTCCAAGCAGCAGCATTCTTTCCGATTTTACAGCGATACAGAAATGGAAGAGCTAAAAGACGAGGACATGGAGTTGATGCAGTATACAGGTCAAAAGGACAAAAATAACAATGATGTGTACCAAAGAGACGTTATTTTAATGGACGAGAAAAAATACATTGTTGTATGGGACAATAATCGGGGTGGATGGTCTTATACGGATGTGGAACGTCAGATTACCATGACAGCTTTTGGTCGTTCTGAAGCCAATAACTGTGAAGTAATTGGCAACCAGTTTGAAAATCCGGAGTTGTTAAAACCCTGATAAAATAAAAAGTTTGAACCTTCGTTAAACCATGTAGTTGTGAATGTGTCTAAAAGGCACAAGTTCTTCATAATTATAGGTTAGGTTAATGAACAAAAGACGCGTCCTGCGTCTTTTGTTTTTTCAGCAGTTCCCCAATTCACATTCCTCCGTTTCATACTCTACTTCTACAGTTATATGATTAATTTCCTCCTGATGACCTAATTCACGAATACTTCTTTTCAAATCAATAATCTGTGAGACAGAAAGGTCCTTTTCAATCACAACATGCATCGTCAAAACCGCTTCTTCACCATCCATTGACCAAAGATGTGTATCATGCACGGATAGCACATCAGGTAGTTTCTCTACTTTCTTGACAAACTCTTTCTCGCTAATATTTTCCGGTTTTGCTTGTAAAAAAATCCTGACAGTTGCGATAAAGTTTTTAAAAACATTAATAAGTATGAAAAGGGTGAAACCTACAGAAAGCAACGCATCTACTACCGGCACTTTGAAAAAAAACATAAGTATACTTCCTATCAGCACAGCAACCCATCCCAAAACATCTTCCATTAGGTGCCATGTCACAACCCTTTCGTTTTGCGTCCTGCCACTTTTAAGCCTAAGCACAGCCAAACCATTAAATAAAATACCCCCGATAGAAAGCCAAATCATTCCCTCTGCATGAGGTTGCACAGGATTAATCAAACGTGGAACAGCCTCTATCAAAATAAAAATCGAACCTGTCAGTAAAATTATACCATTAATAAATGCTGAAAGAAGAGAAAATCGTCCATAACCATAGGTATATCTTTTATCTCTTTTCTTTTTCGAGAATTTGTCTAAAAACCACGCAAGGCCTAAAGCCAGAGTATCACCTAAATCGTGAAGAGCATCTGATAAAATAGCCACACTATTAGTATAAAGTCCACCAACAATCTCGATGATAGTGAATACAAAGTTGAGCCAGAAGGCTACACGTATATTATTAGTGGAGTGATGGTGATCGTGGTGATTATGGTGATTATGACTGTGGCCCATAACTCTTTAGCTATATGTGATCTTGTTATCTTGTAACTTGCCCTCAAGTTAGTAATTTTAGGCTCTATGACCTTAGTTCAATACGAATATATTGTAGCTGTGGATGATCACAGGCATTTTGCCACCGCGGCCAAAAAATGTTTTGTAACTCAGCCAACGCTAAGTATGCAAATACAAAAATTGGAAGATCAGTTAGATGTTCAAATATTTGACCGCTCGAAACATCCGGTGGAGCCAACTGCCATTGGCAAGCTTATTATTTACCAGGCCCGGATCGTACTTAATGAGGCTAGAAAAATTGAACAGCTTATTTCTGATGAAAAAGGGTCTATAGAAGGGGATTTGCGCATTGGCATTATACCTACTCTTTCTCCTTACCTGTTACCCTTATTTGTCAACTCGTTTGTTGAATCTTACCCTGAAATTCATCTTGAAGTGCAGGAATTGATAACTGACCAAATCATTGAAAAAATGAATAAGGGACAACTGGATGTGGGGCTGTTTGTAACTCCATCTGACCATGATAACCTTGAAGAAATACCTCTTTTCTATGAGGAGTTTGTTGCCTATGTAGCAACAAATAATAAACTCTTTGAAAAACTGGAACTTGCCCCGGAAGAAATTGATTTAGACGATGTTTGGGTATTGAATGAAGGCCACTGCTTTAGAAATCAGGTCCTGAACATCTGTAAACCTCGTAAAAGCGCCAGTGAAAAATTTCGTTTTGAATGCGGATCCCTGGAAGCGCTTAAGAAATTAGTAGACTATCAAAGTGGAATAACCCTCTTGCCAGAACTGGCAACATTGGACATGTCAGACGCTGAGCTGGAAAAGGTCCGCACCTTTTCTGATCCGGTACCTGTTCGTGAGGTAAGTCTTGTTATCCCAAAAAGCTTTGCCAAAAGAGGGGTTGTAAAAGCGCTCTACGAATCTATAAAAGAATCTATACCAGATGATATTAGCAGTGAAAAATCGGGTGAAGTAATTAAATGGAGATAGGTTAGTTTTCTTCCAGTATTTCTTCTGCTTTCAATTGCCTGTCATAAAGCTCCTTGTACGAACCATTTTTGGCAATTAACTCTTCGTGCGAACCCTGCTCAATAATTTTTCCATCGTCCAGAACAACAATAGTATTGGCCAGCTTGGCAGAGGATACACGATGACTTATAATAATAGACGTACGGCCCTGCATAATACGCTTCATGCTGTTAAGTATAATGTGCTCTGTTTTGGTGTCCACTGCTGATAAGGCATCATCCAGAATAAGAATTTTAGGATCTCGGGCAATGGCTCTTGCAATTGACACCCGCTGCTTTTGACCACCGGATAAAGTAATTCCTCGTTCGCCCAAAACTGTTTCAAACTTATGGGGGAAATCCATTACATTATCGTACAAATCTGCATCTTTGGCTGATTCATAGACCTTATCAATAGAAATTTCCTGGCTTCCGAAGGCAATATTATTAGCTATGGTATCGGAGAATAGGAACACTTCCTGAGGCACATAACCCATTTGGGACCGCAACCAGGCAGGATCATATTTCTTTAAAGGAGTGTCATCAATTAAAATACTTCCTTCGTTCACATCAAACATACGAGTGAGTAAGTTTGCTATCGTGCTTTTGCCTGATCCGGTAGTTCCAATTATGGCTACAGACTCGCCTGCGTTTACCTCAATACTAAAATTCTTAATAGCTGTTATTCCGGATTCAGGATAAGTGAAAGTAACATTTTCGAATGCTATATCTCCTTTAATTTCTTTCCTCAAATTGTGTTCACTCACAATATCGTTTCTCTCTGTCAGAAACTCATTAATCCTTAGCTGACTTGCCGCAGCCCTTTGCATAATACTGGTTACCCATCCAAGTGCCGTAACCGGCCAGGTGAGCATGTTTACATAAATGATAAACTCGGCAATATTGCCATAAGTAATGCTCCCCTCTATAACCTGCTTTCCTCCTATATAAATTACCAGAATAGTACTTAGACCAATCATGGACATAATGAGTGGGAAAAACAATGCATTAACCTTGGTGAGTTGCAATGATTTTACCTTGTAGTCATCCGAAGATTCTGTAAAAGACTTCAGGGAATCATTTTCACGCACGTATGATTTAAGCACCCTGATTCCTGAGAAGGCTTCCTGAACAAATGTTGATAATGCGGACTGACTTTTTTGAATCTCTTCAGAGCGTTTATTAATAATATTATTTACAAAATAGATACTAAAAGAAAGTATGGGTAATGGAATGAGCGCATACAATGTAAGTTTCACGTCAATCGAAAACATATAGGGAATAAGAATCGCAAACAGGATAATTAAGTTAAGCCCATACATGATGGATGGCCCAAGATACATCCTTACCCTACTCACATCTTCCGATATCCGGTTCATAATATCCCCGGTATTATTTTTCCTGTAAAAACTTAAGGGCAATGACTGGTAGTGCTCATAAATTTCATTTTTAAGATCATATTCTACCAATCTAGACATAACGATGATGGTCTGTCGTACAAAAAAAAGGAATACGCCCCTGATAAGTGCAAAAAGAAGAATAATGCCTGCAAAAATTGCGATTCCTGTCGCAAAATGCTGGAACATTATACTCTCTAACTCTCCATTTGAAAATAGCTTGTATAACGTCACATTTTCAACCACCAGATTAAGCGCATAGCGAACCACCTGGGCAGGCATAATCTGAAAAATGTTGGTAAAAACTGTAAATAAGATTCCCAGCAGAAGGTAGTGCTTATACCTATACAGGTATTTATTCAAATGACTAAGTTCTTTCAAATTTTTGCGATTGTTTAACTAATCGGAAAACACTAAATTACTGGACAAAATCAGCTATTTTTGCATGCGATTATGCAAAGTACTTCTACTTGATGTACAAAGCTAGCATAAAATAATTAACCAAGTTATAAAGACATGTCGGTAGTAAAAGAAATCGAACAGCCTGTCACCAAATCCCTTTTTGAACAGGTAAGTACAATGGGGCATGAGCAAGTCGTTTTTTGTAACGATGAAGCCACCGGTCTCAAAGCAATCATTGGTATTCACAATACGGTTTTAGGGCCTGCCCTTGGGGGGACCAGAATGTGGAACTATGCATCAGAACAGGAGGCCTTGACAGATGTACTCAGGCTCTCTCGTGGAATGACCTACAAAGCAGCTATAAGCGGGCTTAATTTAGGTGGAGGAAAAGCCGTAATCATTGGAGATGCTGAAAAAATTAAAAACGAAGCCTTGATGAGGCGATTCGGCAGGTTTGTAGATAGCCTTGGAGGCAGATACATTACTGCAGAAGATGTAAACATGAAGACCAAAGACATGGAATACGTGCATATGGAAACAGATTATGTAACAGGTATTCCGGAGTCAATGGGTGGTAGTGGTGACCCTTCTCCGGTTACTGCATATGGCGTTTACATGGGCGTAAAGGCCTCAGCTAAAAAAGTGTTTGGTTCAGATAGTCTTGCCGGGAAAAAAATAGCCGTGCAGGGTGTTGGCCAGGTTGGCATGTACCTTACTGAGCACTTGACTAAAGAAGGGGCACAGGTGTATATTACCGATATCAACGAGAATAAACTGAAGAATGTAGCTGCCAAAACCGGGGCCACCGTAGTTGGTATGGACAACATCTATGATTTGGATGTAGATATATACTCTCCATGTGCATTAGGTGCTACTATTAATGATGAAACCATTAAAAGGCTAAAGGCAAAGGTTATTGCAGGGGGAGCCAACAACCAATTGAAAGATGAAAAACGCCATGGGTATATGCTATTGGATTACGGTATTACCTATGCCCCTGACTTCCTCATTAATGCTGGTGGATTGATCAATGTAGGTTCTGAATACTATGGTAATTACAGCCGTGAAAGAAGTATGGCCCAAACCGAAGGCATTTATGATACCTGCATGAAAATTTATAATTTGGCTGATTCAGATGGTATTTCGACCCAGGAAGCAGCAATTAAAATTGCTGAACAACGAATAGAAGCTATCGGGAAAGTGAAACTTTCTTATTAATAAATTAACCCTTTAAGGCAAGTGTCTAATAACATTTGCCTTATTTTCGTTCTTTATTTTCATATGCTCAATAGACGCACATTAAGAATTAAGGCTATGCAAAGCCTATTTGCTTACAAACAATGTAGAGAGGCAAATTATCATCTTGCATTGGAGCAATTACAAAATACATTTTTACCTGACCTTAATTCCATGGAAGTTCAGGACAAAACCCTTCTTAAAGAGCAAAGCAAGGAAGCCTCTACACTTTTTAAAAAGCATTATAAAGAGAAAGAAATTAATGTTTTTGGAGGTAGTGACCCTAAAATAAATGAGGAGGTAATGAATGCTGTTAAAGCATACTATGCTATGCTTGAAAAGGACAAGAGAGCGTTAAAGGAAGATATGCTCAAAGGTGTAAGTCAGCTATTTGAGCAATATGTATGGATGCTCTCGTTACCTTCTGAGTTGGTAACACTTGCACAAACTGAAAAACCTAAAAAGGGCACTCCCCCATTTGCCAATCTTATTGCTAATCAAGCGATTAGCATTCTCGGAAGTAATAAGGAGCTCGGAAATGCCCAAATCCGAAGTAAATATACATGGAGCACCTTCACGGAGGAGATCAGAAGCTGGCTAAAGAGTATTATTAAAATTGATGAGACCATAGATAAATACTTGAAGCTGGACTCACCTGGGTTTAATGAAGACAGGGAAATATTACAATACCTGTTTAAATCCATTATTTTCAAAAATGAAACAATTATTGATTTCTTTGAGCTCCAAGACCTCCACTGGTCAGAAAACAAATCCATCCTTAAGAGTCTGATTAGCAAGACACTGAAGAGTTTGGAAGAGAGTCAATCTTTTGATTTAGCAGAGCTTTCCTATAACTGGGACGAAGATATTGAGTTCTTTGAAACAATCTACAATACAACCCTGGCCGAAGAAGATACCTACGAGGAGCTCATAGCTGCCAAATCGAAGAACTGGGATGTTGACCGCATTGCCTCAACAGATATCATAATGATGGAAATGGCCATTCAGGAGATGATCCATTTCCCATCGATTCCGGTTAAGGTTACTATAAATGAATATATTGAGATTTCTAAACGTTATAGTACACCCAAAAGCAAGCAATTTGTAAATGGTGTTTTAGATGTAATTGCAGTAGATTTGCAGAAGCAGGGGATTATAAAAAAGAGCGGTAGAGGATTAATTGATAATAAATAACAGAACGATGAGCAGAAGATCAGGTTCACTAATTACTTTCTTATTGGGCGCAGCCGCAGGAGCTGCATTAGGTGTGCTTTTTGCCCCGGATAAAGGCTCAAGCACAAGAGACAAGTTGTCGTATAAGCTGGATAAATATAAAGCCATGCTTGAAGAAATGTTGCAGGAGCTTATTGAGAGTGCCGAAGAGCCCATTAGTCAGGCAAAGAGCAAAGGAGAAAAAGTCGTGAACGATGCCAAACAAAAAGCAGAACAGCTCCTGGCAGATGTTGATGAATTAATTGACCAAATAAAAGATGAGGATTAAAAGATAAATTAATTAGAATATGAAATCAGTAATAGTAAAATTAGTTGTAGTTATAGTATTGGTAGTGGGTTTTACAGCCTGCGGCAGTAAAGAGTCGGATAAAAAAATAGCTGCTCTTGAAAATAGAATAAAAGAGTTGGAGGGTGGAGATACAGCTGCTCCGACCAAGGCAGTGACCCCTGCGGAAGAGCCACAGGTTAAACCTGAAGGACCATTACCTGTTTTTGAGTGGGAGTCAATGGAGCATGATTTTGGTACAATCAATGAAGGAGATGTAAAAGAATACACTTACAAGTTCAAAAATACAGGTGAGGCACCACTTATTATTGAAAAGGTTCGCCCTTCATGTGGTTGTACAGCGCCTGACTGGACAAAAACTCCAATACCTGTTGGCGGAGAAGGTTTTGTTGATGTAAAATTTGATAGTAAAGGAAAACATAATGCCCAAAACAAAACGGTAACTGTGTATGCAAACACATGGCCAAATCAAACCGTTTTGAGGTTCAAAACATTTGTGAACTCAGAGGATAAAGCTAAATAATTCAGGCTCTTACAATGATATTACAGGTATTAGCACAAGCTACCTCTCCACAAGGTGGGGGGTATGGTCAAATTTTGTTCTTTGTTGGTATTGCCGTTGTATTTTATTTTTTTATGATACGGCCACAGCAAAAAAAGCAAAAAGAACAAAAGAAGTTTTTGGAAGAAATTAAAAAAGGAGACAGTGTTGTAACCATAGGAGGAATACATGGCAAAGTGTATTCTTTAGATGATAATACGGTTACACTTGAGGTAGATAAAAGCACCAAAATGGTGTTTGAAAAATCCTCTGTTTCACTAGAAGCTAGTAGAAAAAAATAGTGATTGAAAAAGTTTGTAGCCGTACTTAAACAATTTTTGCGGTTCCAAAAACCGGATAACCTAAAGGTAGTAATGTACTGTATTTTAACAGCTGCTACCTTTTGGTTTTTTAGTGCTCTCAACAAACAGTACGATGCTACCATTAACTTTCCTGTAGACTGGGAATACGACCAGGAAAAATACATTGCAACAAACGACTTGCCCGACAAAATTCAAATGAATGTTAGCGGCATTGGCTGGAACTTGCTTAGAGCCAGTTCCAGAATCAAAATAACTCCTTTGGCACTTCGTTTATCAGATCCTGTTGCAAAAAAACAATTGCCCGGATCATATTTTGCCAACCAGGTAGCTGAAGAGCTTGATAACCTACAACTAAATTATATAATTGAAGACTCGCTTTATTTTGATATTGATTATAAAACAAGCCAGTCTTTCCCTGTCTATATTGACAGTACCCATATTAATCTTGAGGATGATTACCGAATAACTTCACCTGTTTCTTTTGACCAGGATTTGGTTGAAATCACAGGTCCAAAAGGTGTGCTTCAGACATTGCCAAAAGATACCTTTTGGGTACATGTGATTGAGACAAATATTGATGAGGATTTTAACAGTGAAATTCCATTTCAAATGGAATATCCTGACCTTATGAGTGCGCGTCCACAAACAGTAAGAGTGTCCTTTCAGGTGAGAAAATTTGAATCAAAGCAAATTCAGGTTCCTGTTACCTTGCTTAATACTGGCTCAAAGGTTTTTTTGACAGATACGATAGCAACCGTTCGTTTCCAGGTGAGAAAAGATCATGAAGATTCTGTAAAGCTATCTTCTTTTGCTATTGAAGCCGACCTTAAAACCATCAATCCCTTAGACTCGACTGTACACCTAAATCTTACCTCCTCACCATCCATTGTTGTTGATCCATACATAGAATTCCCCCAGGTAAAGGTTCGATACAATGAATAAGCCTGTTAAGGTAGGCATTACGGGTGGTATCGGTTCCGGAAAAACAATTGTTACAAAGTTGTTTTCTTTGTTAGGTGTACCTGTTTATAATGCCGATGAAAGAGCAAAAGTTTTGACGCATACACTGCTTAGAGATTCAATTATTGAAGTGTTCGGGACCAACAGCTTTACGGGCGAAAAGCTGAATCGGGATTTTATGGCAGCAACTGTTTTTAAGGATAAGGATCAGTTAGAAAAACTGAATTCCATCGTGCACCCTGCAGTGGCCAATGATTTTAAGGATTGGGTCAATGCGCATTCCGACTATGATTATGTAGTTAAAGAAGCCGCTCTACTGGTAGAGACAGGTTCTTATAAAGAGCTGGATATACTTATAGTAGTTTCTGCTCCTGAAAAATTAAGAATTGAACGCATTAAGGAAAGAGATCCTTTCCGCTCTCAAGATGAAATAGCTGGAATAATTGATAAGCAAGCAAAAGATGATGTCAAACTTAAGCTTGCTGACTATATTATTGATAACGGAGATACTCAATTGCTGATTCCTCAGGTACTTGAGATTGACAAAAAAATAAGGCAGCACTTATAAAGCGCTGCCTCTGCGACAAGTGTCGCCATCTATCAACCCTATTATTTTAACTCTCTTGTATACGAAGCATCTTCTTGCCCTTTGCTAAGGTGAAAGGTAACATAGTCTCCTGTTATGGCCGAAAGATCATATATCTTGCTAAAACCTCCGGTATTATCAATAGATTCTTCCAAAAGGACTTCTCCTTTTTGATTGTAAATTGTGACTTTAACAGGCGCATTAGAGTTAGAAGGACCAACAAGTACTTTAAATCTGTTTTCATTGGGTAGCTGGCCAACTATGGAATGTAAATCCACAACTTTGGAAGGATTGTGGAAAATAGCTTGTGATGCTTTTCCATCCCCGTTTTTAACAACTATTTCATAGTTGCCTGCCGGAAGCTCCTTAAGATTATACGTTCTTTTAAATGCCTTTACATTCTGTAATTTGTCAATAGAAATTATATCGCCTTTCGAATTAATTATTCGAACCTGTACATCGTCATTATTTTCACTGACATAATATAAATCGTACCTGCTATCAGAATTTTCTACAACCTGGAATTTGGTTGTCTCGCTTAGTTCAACTGCTCTTGCAAAGCTGACCGCACTAATAACTGTTAAAAGTGCAGCCATTAAAATGGCTTTTTTCATGGTTGTTGTTTCTTTGAGTTTTTGTTGTTGTACAGTAATGACGCCATTAGCCGTGCAAAAGTTGCCCGGCAAGCAACAGAAAGTGTAAAATGGCTATAAATGAGGGGTAAACGGTCAATAAAAATGCTGGACGACCATGTGCAAAACCAAAAGTAAAAGGGTTACGGTGCCATAAAGTTGAATTACTCTTTTTCGGTTTTGGATGTCCTCCCACCAAAGCACATACCAGGGCTTATATAATCCCAGCAAAAGAAGGAAGAAGAAAAAGTAACCGGACCAAAGCAGAAGTTGAACAAACATAATGCAATAAAAAAAAGCTTGAGAAGTATCTCAAGCTTTTGCAAATAAAAAATTCTTGTTACTGAATTAGAGCGTTCGCTTCACTTCGCGTTGTTCGTACGATTCCACCACATCTCCTACTTTAATATCATTAAAGTTCTTTATGCTTAATCCGCACTCATAGCCAGATTTCACCTCCTGAACATCATCCTTAAATCGTTTAAGCTGACCCATTTCACCTTCGTATACCACAATACCATCTCGAATAATACGAATAGGGTTTGCCCTCTTAATAGTTCCATCTGTAACCATACAACCGGCCACTGTACCTACTTTGGATATTTTAAATATATCCCTGATCTCAACATTTCCAACAATTACTTCCTCCGTATCTGGATCCAACATGCCTTCCATGGCATCTTTGATATCGTTGATTGCATCGTAAATAATTGAGTAAAGTCTTATTTCAACCGCTTCAGTTTCAGCGATTTTCTTAGCTCCTGCTGATGGTCTAACCTGGAAACCAATGATAACGGCATCTGAGGCTGTAGCTAACAGAACATCCGACTCGGATATTTGACCAACCGCTTTATGGATAATATTTACCTGAACTTCATCTGTGCTTAGTTTCTGAAGTGAATCAGAAAGGGCCTCGATGGAACCATCCACATCACCTTTAAGGATAATATTCAGCTCTTTGAAACTTCCAATGGCCAACCTTCTTCCAATTTCATCAAGGGTAATATGTTTTTTGGTTCGAATACTTTGCTCTCGTAATATTTGCTCTCTCTTATTGGCTATTTCACGAGCTTCTCTATCCGTATCCATTACGTTGAAGCCGTCACCAGCCTGGGGAGCTCCATCTAAACCAAGTACTTGAACGGGAGTAGAAGGACCTGCCTCTTTCAATTTCTTCCCGGTATGATCGAACATAGCTTTAACCTTACCAAAGTAAGATCCCGCAAGCATCACATCCCCGATTTGCAATTTTCCTTCCTGAACCATTACTGTGGTTACATAACCGCGACCTTTGTCCAAAGCTGCTTCAATTACAGAACCGACTGCATTTTTGTTAGGGTTTGCTTTTAATTCAAGTAATTCGGCCTCCAGCAATACTTTTTCCAACAGTTCGTCTATCCCTTCTCCTGTTTTTGCAGAAATTTCCTGATCCTGGTATTTACCACCCCAACTTTCCACCAGTATGTTCATAGCAGAAAGCTCTTCTCTGATTTTATCTGCATTGGCATTTGGCCTATCTATTTTGTTGATAGCAATGATGATAGGAACACCCGCTACCTGTGCGTGGTTTATAGCTTCTTTGGTTTGCGGCATTACACTGTCATCTGCTGCTACCACTACAATAACCACGTCTGTTATTTTTGTACCGCGTGCACGCATAGCTGTAAACGCTTCGTGGCCCGGAGTATCGAGGAAAGCTACCTTATTCCCGGTTTTAGTAGTAACATCATAGGCCCCAATGTGTTGTGTAATACCACCAGCTTCGCCTTCAGTTATACTAGAATCACGAATGTAATCGAGCAAGGAAGTCTTACCGTGGTCAACGTGACCCATGATAGTCACTATTGGTGCTCTTTCGCTCAATTCATCTGCGGTATCCTTATGCACCTCTACAGTTACTTCTTCATCTGCCGAAGCAAACTCAACTTCATACCCAAACTCGTCAGAAATAATAGTTATAGCTTCCGCATCCAGTCTTTGGTTTATAGAAACAAACATGCCCAGACTCATGCAGGTTGAAATTACATCATTTACAGAAACATTCATTAGAGAAGCAAGGTCGTTTGCTGAAATGAATTCAGTTACTCGAAGCACTTTTGATGCTTCCTTATCCTTCATTATTTGCTCTTCCCTGGCATGGGCTGCTTCCTCTCTTTTTTCTCTTCTGTACTTGGCTCCTCCTTTTTTACCTGATCCTCCACTTAGCCGGGCCAATGTTGCCTTAATTTGTTCCTGAATTTCCTGATCTGTTGGCTCTTCTTTAATTGGCCTTCTTTTACCGGTACCAGGCCCAGCTTGTTTAGCGCCCCTAAAGCCTTCCTGCTTAGGACCCCGAAAATCATTTCCTATACGCTTTCTGGGTCTTTTCTTTTTATCCTTATCTGAAGAAGCAACGGGCTTGCCTTTTTTCTCAGGTTCCTTTGGCAGATCAATTTTATCCAATACTTTCAAACCTCCGAGTTTTTCAGCTTTCGCCTTTATTACCTCCTCATCATGTTCTTCCCTTTCAGCCTTTACCGGCTTTTGTACCGGTTCTTCCTTTTTAGGTGGTTCTTCTTTCTTGGGTTCTTCCGGCTTTTTCTTCTTTACTTCCAGATCAATCTTGTCAACTACCTTGAGGCCTTTAAGCTTAGGTTTGTCTTCAACTTTTTCTACCTTTTTCTCTTCCTGTTTATCATTTTCTTCAGCCTCTTCCTGCTCCTTATCATCTTCTTTAAGCTTAGTGGCTGAAAGATTTTTGATGAGGATTTTATCCTCCTCCTGAACCCTGGGCTCCGGTTTTTCTTCTTTAGGGGCAATTACAAGGTTTTCGTGATGTTGAACACCAATGCTGATAGCCTCCGCCTCTTCCTTATCATGTAGCGATTCTGCAAACTCCTTGGCAAGCATAGCATAATGTTCGGCAGTAATTTTTGCGTTTGGGTTGCGATCAACCGTAACGCCCTTACCTGCCAGAAACTCCACAATGGTGTCCCTGCCCACATTTAGTTTTCTTGCCACCTGGCTCAGCCGCATTGTATTTTGTTCAGACATACTCAAATATCTTGTTTTTTAAGGTTTTTAAAAAATTGTCCTATTCAAACTCCTGTCCCAGAATCTTAAATATTTCCTGGATGGTCTCCGTTTCCAGGTCAGTTCTCTTCGCCAATTCTTCAGATGAAAGTGCTAAAACACTTTTGGCTGTATCCAACCCAATACGTTTTAATTCATCAATAATCCAGTCATCAATTTCATCAGCAAATTCTTCCAGATCAACGTCCTCATCTTCAAAATCTCCAACTTCTCTGAATACGTCAATTTCCAATCCGATTAACTGACTGGCCAATTTAATATTCTGCCCTCCTTTACCAATAGCCAAAGACACCTGATCCGGCTTAAGATAAACGGAAACCCTTCCTTCATCTTCTTCAATTTTCATGCTGGTGATTTTAGCAGGACTCAATGCACGGGCAATGTATAATTCCATGTTGTCCGTAAAGTTGATTACATCAATATTTTCATTTTGAAGCTCACGAACAATACTGTGAATTCGTGAACCCTTCATACCCACACATGCTCCTACCGGATCAATTCTATCATCGTACGATTCTACTGCTACCTTAGCACGCTCGCCAGGTTGACGAACTACCTTTTTAATGGTAATCAACCCATCATATACTTCAGGCACTTCATTTTCGAACAATCTCTCTAAGAAAATAGGAGAAGTTCTTGACAGTTTCACTTTAGGGTTACCGTTCACCATTTCTACTCCTACTACAACCGCACGTACGTTTTCCCCCTTTCTGAATCTATCTTTTGGTATTTGCTCATTTTTAGGAATGGCCAATTCGTTGCCT
>JAGQYJ010000209.1 GCA_020436145.1 Cyclobacteriaceae bacterium
AAAGGTGCTGGCTGCCGCTGCTAAGGCAGAGCCTTACTTAACAGAGTTGATGGGGAAGATAATTTGATAATCTTTTAGTACCTATGTCCCTCACCAAAGAATACGCCAATCAAAATCAATGGAGAAATTGGGAGCATTATCTTAATAAGATTCCAATTAAAAAGGATGATACTGTAATAGACTTAGGGTGCAGCCTTGGGTTTGTCTCTACATTATTGGCTGCCAAGGCCAAACAAGTAATTGGGGTTGATATGGATGAGCAATTAATTAATAAAGCCAAAACAGTTCAATCTGCACCCAATATTGAGTACATACTAGGTAACCTTAACGAAATAGATCAAATAAGTCTGCCAATGGTAAACGGTATTTGGTCAAGCTTTACCGCTGCCTATTTCACCAACTTTAGCAAGACACTTGATCAATGGCTTGCCTTGCTTAAGCCGGGCGGGTGGATTGCGCTTGTAGAAATAGACAACTTCTTTGGGCATACACCTTTATCTGAAACGGCTCAGGAGCAGTTTAGGAAATATTACCAATTCCAGTTAAAAAATGAATTATACGACTTTGAAATGGGGAGCAAACTCAAAAACATATTGCAAAACAAAAACCTGCAGATTATTCACGAAGCTTCCGTTGAGGACAAAGAATTATCATTCAATGGCCCTGCAGAACCACAAATAATAGAAGCATGGAAAACACGGCTGGGACGAATGAAACCCTTGCAAAGTTTTTTAGATGAAAACTTTCAAAAAGTAAAGACCGAATTCCTATCATGCTTGCTAAGTGCAGAACATCAAAGCATTTGTGAGGTAAAATTTATTGTTGCCAGAAAATAGAATGGCCAATTATTTACCAAACTGTACCCAGCATTAATACTTGGATGTGAGCACCTATTTAGGCTCCACAGTTAGACAATGTCTGCAAAAGGTTATCGTATCTTTGCACAATCAATGAAAAGAAATTGAAAAACGAAGATTATACCGGCAAAAATTACCCGTTTAACTGGCTCTATACGCTTAGCAGGTTGGGAGTAAACCAGGAAAAAGAAGATGATGTTGTCAGAAGAATTGTATTTTCCAATGTAGTATATATTACACTTCCGATAGTCTATTTTTTCTTTATGGTAATAGACTACCAATCCTTTCTGCAACCCATTGAAAACCTGCGATTTGATCAGTTTGTTGTTCCCATAATTATATTGATCTGCGGTTTTAATTTATGGCTAAATAAGCTTCAATTCACTACCTTGAGCAAGTTGATATTTATTACCGTTTGGCCCTTTTTGCTACAGCTTATACCCATTAAATTACTTCAATCTCCACCCGATTACTTTATTGCGCTCCCTATGGGTATGATCTTTCATTCCATGCTTATCCAACTAATGTTTTCACATAAAAGAGAGCCTGTTCTTTATTGGGGTAGCTTACTTTTTAACTTTGCTACGCTCATTTTTGCAACAAACATACTTCTTTACTACAACCATCCATCCCAGCTAAATCTTTCAGAACTATTGACCAATGAGTATTACCGGTTAGATGGAATTCTTTACTGGTTACTTTTCAACCTTACTACATTCTACATTATTCAAATTATTGAAAGTTACATTGTAAAAATGAACCATTCGAAAGAATTGATAGAAGAGCAAAAAGAAGACCTTAACCTGCTCAATCAAAATCTTGAGAAGCTTGTAGAAGAGAGAACATCTGAATTGATGTTACAGAATGAAAAGCTTAAGAATTACGCTCATTATAACTCGCATGTTCTAAAAGCTCCATTTTGTAGAATACAAGGGTTACTTTATCTTCAATCATTGACAGACAAAACAGAGTCCGATAATGAGGAAATTGAATCACGACTTCGGGAAAGCGTAAAAGAACTGGACGAAACCATTAGGGAAATTCAGCAAATTGTACGGGCTAATGTTCCTTGATCTTCATCTCTCCAACTGTCATATGCATTTCACGGGCTTTGCGCCTTTCCAGACTGGCTTCATAGGCCGAAACACCATGAAGCTCAGACAAATAATCCAAATGCCCCGGTGAGGTTACTACCATAATATCGTCCGGTGTAATCTGGTTAGGGTGGTCGTACCCACACGACTCGGCCAGCATTTGAGTTTCCTTATAC
>JAGQYJ010000210.1 GCA_020436145.1 Cyclobacteriaceae bacterium
ATTGGATAAAGCCCTTTAACGTTTCCCTTGGATCTTCACCCATCATATCACCCATCAACTGGTCCCCCTCTTCCATTAAGCCTAAAACGAGCGCCTTCACCAAATCCTCTTTGCTTTCAAAGTAGTTGTAAAGCAGTCCCTTTGATACTCCCGCTTTCTTTGCAATCATGGAAATGCTGGTAGATTCATATCCACTTTTAGCAATCAACTCAAAAGCCGCTTCCATTATTCGGTGTTTGCTTTCTGCTCTTATTTGCTCGTTTTGTTCTGGAGTTCTTGGGCTCATTATTATTTTTTGACTGAACGGTCGGTCAAAGGTAGAATCTTTATTTTAAATTCCAACTTTCTTTTATATTATTTTTCTGTTAACTGGGTGATCCGTAATTCAAGGCGCTTAATCTCCCGGGCTAATTGGTTCTTATCCATTTGCATCCAATGCCAAATTTTTAGCATCACAACCAATGTAAGGCTACCAAACATTCCTGCTCCCCAAAGCATCATTTCACGGATTTCTTCTGCATTGATAAACTCAACCAAACAGTATATTCCTAAACCAAAGAACACCAGCATTATAAATAGTGTATAATAAGCCACCCATCTTAAACGACCTCTGAAATTCATCAGCATCATATCCATAAGGGTTTGATCTTCTATCCTTTTGAGTAATTCTGACTCTTCTTCGGATAAGGCTTCTTTTATCAGTTTGTCAATGTCTTCTTTCCTTTCCATTACTTAGCTCATTTGTTGGTTATAAATCTCCTTTACTTTTTTTCGTGCATAAAACAATCTTGATTTAACTGTTCCCTGGCTTATGCTTAGTATTTCTGCTATCTCTTTAATAGTGTAATCGTTTTGGTAAAACAGAGTAAGAATAGTCCTTTCCTTATCAGGCAATTGTTGAACTGCTTTTCGAACAGGCCCAAAATCCATTTCTGGCTCAACCTCCGTTTGTTCAAGTTCCATCCCTATATTCACCTTTCTTTCCTTTTGTTTTTCACGTATCCGGCTGACTGCCTTATTATTTACTATCCTGTAGGCCCATACTCTAAATTTTGCCGGGTCCTGTAATATATAAACCTGTTTCACAATTGCCTGCCAACTATCCTGTACTATGTCTTTTGCCTCCTCCATGTTGCTGGTCTTATGATAAGCGTACGCAATAAGCTTTTTATGCCACCTTTTGACAAGCAACGCCAGCGATCGCTTATCGCCATCTTGCGCACGCAATACGAGCCATTCGTCTAAAACCTTGTCCGATCGTTTATTCATGCGTTCCGATTATAGAGTCGCTGGTTATGATGAGAGGTTCAAATTTTTTTACTTTTTTTTTCAAATAGTTTGGAATATCACTAAAACTATTATTTTTGGCGGTTCATGACCTTAAATGTATTACATAACGCACACGTTTTAGCAACTGCTCCCGCAGTTAATGCTGCCTATGCGCTAAGGTCAAGGAACGCGAGGCCCTTAGGGGTCTAATATTTTCTGCGGGGCTACGTACCCTGCCTACTCACTCGTATTTTCAATATTTCTTCTTAGTCGAAAAGTTAAACATTAGACATTTCCGTACATGGAATTTGACATTATTGTGGCTACGGCTCATCACATTAGATATGCCCCTGTCATAAGTGCTATGATTAAAGAAGCCTCGGAAAAAAGAGGCACGGGTATAGCCACGCGTACTCCCGAATACATTGCCACACGCCTCAATTCAGGTAAGGCAATTATTGCTTTGCATGGCGACCAGGTGGTTGGGTTTTGCTATATAGAAACCTGGGGCCATCAAAAGTTTGTGGCGAACTCAGGACTTATTGTAGATGAGCAATACCGACATCATGGGCTGGCCCTCAAGATTAAGCAAAAGGCGTTTGACCTATCGCGTAAAATGTATCCTGAAGCAAAGCTGTTTGGTATCACTACCAGCCTGCCTGTTATGAAGATCAATTCAACACTTGGCTACAAGCCTGTAACCTTTTCGGAACTCACCGATGACGAGGAGTTTTGGAAAGGGTGCCAGGGCTGTAAAAACCATGATATTCTCATTCGAAACGAGCGCAAAATGTGCCTGTGCACAGGCATGATGTACGAACCCAAAGCGGCCGAAGCCATTCAGGCAG
>JAGQYJ010000211.1 GCA_020436145.1 Cyclobacteriaceae bacterium
ACTAAAGTACCAGAACTTTTACCTGCACATTGGCTGCCCAACCGTTGGGGACAAGACTGGACAGGCATGATGCATGTTGAAGGGTTGGATATTGACCCTATCCTGGAAGAAAAAGGAGATAAATGGTTGGTAGAGCAGGCCGAACGTTTTTACGTATCCCTTGGTTTTGAAAAATTACCCCAGGTTTTTTGGGATAAAAGCAGCCTGTACCCACTACCCCAAGATGCCAATTACAAGAAAAACAATCATGCTTCTGCATGGCATATGGATTTGGAAAACGATGTTCGCTCGCTTATGAGTGTTATTCCCAACAGCGAATGGTATGAAACTACGCATCATGAGTTGGGGCATATTTACTATTATATAAGCTATACAAACCCCGATGTTCCTGTTCTCCTGAGAGGCGGAGCCAACCGCGGCTTCCACGAAGCAGTGGGTAGTATGATGGGACTTGCCGCCATGCAAAAACCATTTTTGGCAAATCTTGAACTGATTGACAAAAATGCCAAAACTGACGAAATGAAAACCCTGCTCCACGAAGCTTTAAACTATGTTGTTTTCATTCCTTTTTCAGCAGGGGTAATGACTCACTATGAACATGATTTATATGTTGAAGATCTGCCTGAAAATGAATTGAATAAACGCTGGTGGGATTATGTTAAAAAATACCAGGGTATAGTTCCTCCTTCTGAAAGAGGAGAAGAATATACAGATGCAGCAAGTAAAACGCATATTAATAATGACGCTGCCCAGTATTACGATTATGCATTAAGTTATGCCCTATTGTTCCAACTGCATAACCACATTGCAGAAAATATTTTGCATGAAGACCCAAGAGCAACAAACTATTATGGCAATAAGGAAGTTGGTGACTTCCTGAAAAAAATACTGAGCCCGGGTGCCACGGTTGATTGGAGAGAATTGCTAAAGGAAACGACTAATGATGAACTTAGTGCTAAGGCAATGCTTAATTATTTTCAACCATTGGTTGACTATTTGAAAGAACAGAATAAGGGCAGAGAATATACGTTGCCGGAAACAATATAAGGTTTAGTGAGGATGGCGGGATGCATAGTTAAAGTAGGTAAATTCCTGAACTATGCATTCTGTTAACTTCCGTCCTCTATCCGCTGAGGACGAAGCAAACCGATCACTTTCTGTTCAAATTCCTCGTCTACTTCCAGGAAGGAGTAGGTGTGAAACTCGTTTTCCTGAACAACACCCTTTTTGTAGGACCCGGATGGAATACCATGTATTTCCGCAAACCCGGTCAAATGCTCACTATGATGCTCGGCCGTTCTGTGGCCATCCCTTCCACGAAAGTCCCAGATAAATCTTTTCATTGAAAATCTTTAAATCTGGTGTTGTCTCCTTTGGGCATAATGGAGCTAAAGTAATCCTGGAAGGTGAAGCTCTTCTCTAATATCTTTTTGTCCAGCATGGAGTAAGCGGCAAGTACATGAATTAAATACTCCATCAGTAACTCTTCACTATTGGAGACATCTATTTTTTTGGCCGAAACCACCACTTTGTCCAATCCGGAAACTCGGTTCAGAATTTTCCCATACATTTTTTCACTTTCATCATTTTCAAGCGAAAGCTCATTTCCATTTTCGAACCACTGGGTCACTTTTACATACCGCTCCCTGATCTCGGGGTGCTGCTTGTCGCGCATTTTATCAAAATCGGGGAAGTACCTGGGAGCCAGCGACCTTATGGCAGAGCCAATTAATTTATGGGCAACCGTTACCGCCCCTTCCTGTTCGCCCTCATATACCATTTCAATTTTGCCAACAATGGCAGGAATAGCCGCCAGCAGGTCGCCCACACGGGCACTGCCTTTTTGTTCTGCATTAAGCAGCATCCTGCGCTCCACCGCACTCACTACCGATTCGTAGGCTGAAATGGACAAGCGAGCTGAAACCCCACTTTTCTCATCCACGAACTCACTGGAGCGCGCCTCCACGGCAATTTGCTCAATCAATTGCTCTATGAGCATCGGCATTTGGATATTCTTGCGCTGGCCTTCTTTCAGGTTTACTTCCTGTTTTGTGATGACTCTGCCGATCTCAATCGTTTCAGGATAATGGGTGAATATCTGGCTTTGGATAC
>JAGQYJ010000212.1 GCA_020436145.1 Cyclobacteriaceae bacterium
TTCTTTTGATTGAGTGAGTCGTAGGTAAGTTCAATGGTTTTAATATCAATGTTGCTACGGTAATGGTTTAAGGCCAGACGATAAAGCAAAATAGCTTCATCTTGGTTTCCCATCAATTCAGTTAATTTAGCCAGCCGCCAAATCCAATATGTGTTCTTGTAAAAATTTTCGATTCCAAAATTGGACACATATTTTTTTAGAGAAGGATATAGCTTATCCCATTCCTTTTTCTCATTGTACTGCCTAAGTTTCTTGTACTCTTTCTTGTCGTAGTAGAGCGGCACACGATTAATGTTCCTGAAGACAAACAGGTTGGAATTACCATATTCAAATGATTTTGCAAGCGTATCCTGTACGGTAATCTGTCTTTGTTTTCGCTTTTGCGCCATTATATTGGTGCTTATGAGGGAGAAAACTAAAACCCAAACAAGTAAATTTGATACCCTTACAGTCATTTGCATAAAATTGCATCAATTCTCTAAGGTAAGCAACCCGGGAACCGGATGTAATTTGTTTGGCATAGGTATTGAAGTATAAAGAGGCTGAATTTTAATGATGGCATTATTATAAGCAACGTGCCATAATGACATAACATATGACCTACAAAAAAAGACCAATTCTCGATGAATTTGCGCTCTCAGAGCTCAATCAGGACGATAGTGAGGATTTGATACAATTGGTTTCCCTGGATGATGACAAGGAGGAGCGTGGTGAGCTTCCTGACATTATGCCTATTTTACCTATTAAAAACACGGTGTTGTTTCCTGGCGTTGTAATTCCAATTACCGTGGGAAGAAAGAAGTCTATTCGGCTTGTAAAGAAATCGTACGATGGAGACCGTTTGATTGGGGTAGTAGCACAACGAAATAATGCCGTGGAAGAACCTGGTATTAACGACCTGTATAAGGTTGGAACAGTGGCTAAAATTCTTAAAATGCTGGTGTTACCGGATGGGAATACTACCATCATTATTCAGGGTAAAAGAAGATATAAGATGGAAGAGGTTTTAGAAGAAGACCCTTTTGTGAAAGCCAGAATACGTTATTTGGTAGATAGAAACGTACTTGTTGCAAAGCGCAAAGAATCCGTTGCCCTGGTTCAGTCATTGAAGGAATCAGCCACCCGGATTCTGCACCTGAACCCGGATATACCCCAGGAAGCCCAAATGGCCCTGGATAATATTAGTAGCCCATCTTTTCTGACTCATTTTCTTTCTTCCAACCTAAATGTGGAGGTAAAAGACAAGCAAAAATTGCTTGAGATGAACGATGGCAAGAAAAGGGCTGAAGAGCTGCTCCAGTTCCTTTTGAAAGAAGTGGAAATGCTGGAGCTTAAGCAGGAAATCCATAAAAAGGTAAGTACAGATATCGATCAGCAGCAACGCGATTACTACCTGCGTCAGCAAATGAAGGTGCTTCAGGATGAGTTGGGATATGACGGACCTGACCAGGAAATAGAGGAACTGCGTGCAAAGGGCGAAAAGAAATTATGGTCTGAAGAAATAAGAACCCACTTCAATAAAGAGCTGGACAAGATTCTTCGCATGAATCCTGCCGCTGCGGAGTTTCCGGTAGCCATGAACTACGCAGAGCTTCTGCTCGAATTGCCATGGAATGAATTCACCCAGGACAATTTTGATCTGAAGCGGGCACGAAGAATTCTGGACAAAGACCATTATGGGTTGGAGAAGGTCAAAGAAAGAATTATAGAGTACCTGGCTGTTCTTAAGTTAAAGAACGATATGAAAGGGCCTATTCTTTGTTTGTACGGCCCTCCGGGTGTGGGAAAAACCTCCCTGGGCAAATCCATTGCCAAAGCGTTGAAGAGGAGCTATGTACGCATGTCGCTGGGCGGTGTGCACGATGAAGCAGAAATTCGGGGCCACCGTAAAACCTATGTAGGAGCATTGCCTGGTAAAATCATTCAAAACATTAAAAAAGCGAAATCATCTAATCCGGTATTTATTCTGGATGAAATCGATAAGGTTAATTCCGATTTTAGGGGAGACCCATCATCTGCCTTGCTTGAAGTGTTGGACCCGGAGCAGAACAGCACCTTCAACGATAATTACCTGGAAGTAGATTATGATCTTTCCAAAGTGTTGTTCATTG
>JAGQYJ010000213.1 GCA_020436145.1 Cyclobacteriaceae bacterium
CTATTTTGGAATTAAAGGATAAATTGAGAAAAGAAGGTTTTGAGCCCTCTGAAGGGCAATTTTCTGGCGAAACCAACAATACCCTAAAGCGTGAAGCGTTATCTGCTTTACTAACCTTGGGCATTAATAAAAATGTTGCTCAAAAAAGTATTGATTCGGTTCTTAATAAAAGTAGCAATACCATTAATTTGGAAACTTTAATTAAGCAAGCGCTTCAAAACTCATAAGCGAATTTAGAGCTTGGCAAAAAAAAATACTCATATGATAAGGATGAGCGGGGGAATGTTGGTGGCATTCCTTTGGTACATGCTTATCTTATATTCTAAAGCCAATGCATCTGTAAATTTTTTCCAACAGGTGAGTGATTCCACTGTTGTTGAAGCCCGGGATACAATCCCATTAGAGGAACAAAAGTATGTTCCTTCAACCCGTCCTTCTTATTACGGCAGAGATCGACTTGGCGACCCTTTTAGCAACTATCAAAGTCAATCTCCCCTTTTGTATGGTAACCCTGCCAATGTTGAGTTACAATATGAAATTGATACGGGATTTAATTATACAATTTATGAACGCATGGGAGCCATCTATTACAGGCCAATATCTACTATGTCGTTTTCAGAGTACGACCGATACCAAACCGAACAGCTTTTAAAGAATTACTGGAAAGGAAGAGGGGCTGAAGCAGATGGAGAAACTGCAGTAAGCGGAAGGAGGCTCATACCAAAAATTTATATAAGCCCTGTATTTGATCGATTATTCGGAGGTAGTTATGTGGAAATTAATCCCAAAGGACTGGTCAATCTGGATTTTGGAGCCAAATTTCAACAGATTCATAATCCTTCTCTGCCTATCAGGCAGCAAAAGAGTGGCGGCTTTGAATTTGATCAGCAGATAAGCATGAACGTAGTGGGTAAAATTGGAGAAAAACTAAAAGTCACTGCCAATTTTGATAATAACAACTCTTTTGATTACCAAAACAACTTAAAAGTAGAATTCACCGGATTTGATGAGGATATTGTTAAAAAACTTGAGGTGGGTAATGTAAGTATGCCCATCAGCAACAGCCTTATTTCCGGAGCCCAAAACTTATTTGGAGTAAAAACTGAACTTCAGTTTGGTAAGTTATTTGTAACGGGTGTTGCCTCCACACAAAGAGGCAAACAAGACCAGGTAACCGTAGATGCCGGAGGTGTTCAGTCAAGGGAATTTAATATTAAAGCCTCCGATTACGATGAGTACAGGCACTTCTTTTTGGGCCATTTTTTCAGAGATCATTACGAGGAATGGCTTTCGAATATTCCAAGAGTAACATCTAATGTACAAATTACCAGGGTCGAGGTATATGTTGTTAATAATAATAACGATACACAAAACCAGCGCAGTGTAGCGGCTTTTATGGACCTGGGCGAGGGAAAGGTAATTTATCAGAAAAACCAGGGAGTGATTGGCAATTCCGGAAAAGGAGATGTGCCTGCAAGCAATGGTGCCAACAATTTGTTCGAAGAATTAAGAAATATTGACAGAAATGTGGATCAGGTTGACCAGACGCTGGAAAACTCTCCCTTTAGCATGGTTCAATCCACCCATTATAACCGTGTTCAGGCTCGTAAGCTTGATGATCGAGAATTTTATTTTAATAGTCAGTTAGGATATATTTCACTCAACAGCAAACTTACTACGGATCAAATGCTGGCAGTGGCCTACGAATATACATACAACGGCAAGTCTTACAAGGTAGGAGAGCTAACGGAGGATTATGCTTCGAGGCCTGAAAACGAGGTTATTTACCTTAAAATGCTAAAACCCAATAAAGTGGCACCACTTGATAACCTGGGCAAGCGTATCCCCACCTGGGATTTGATGATGAAAAATGTGTACTCTCTGGGAGGAAGTCAGATCAACTCTGAAGGTTTTCAAATGAGGATACTCTACAGGGATGATAAAGCGGGACAAGATAAGCCAAGCTTAAATGAGGGTATTAACACAACAGATGTACCCTTAATAGAACTACTGGGCTTGGACCGCTTAAACCAGGCTAATGA
>JAGQYJ010000214.1 GCA_020436145.1 Cyclobacteriaceae bacterium
TTCGATAAATCCTTCTGTAAGGTTGGCCGTTTTATTATTCATTAGCAGTATTTTGGATGCTGCATTACTTATTAAAAAGAGTATAAAGAATTGAAATTGCTGCCTTATTATATTATCCTTCTTCTGTTTGTGTCCCAAGTGGGCCTGGCACAAAAAACAATTGTTTATGGTAAGGTAAAAGATGCTTCCAACGGGGACCCAATTCCTTTTGCGAATGTTATTTTTAAAAGCACGTCCACAGGAACGACTACTAAATTTGATGGGACTTATTCTATAGAGACAACGCATCCGGTGGATAGTGTGGTGGCAAGCTATATCGGTTATCAGACCAAAACCCTGGCCATCAAACGAGGAGTGAGTCAAAACCTCGATTTTCAGTTGGATGAAGAAATAGTTAACCTGCAGGAAGTCGTATTTGTGGCTGAAGAAAACCCGGCATTTGCCATTATGCGCAATGTGATAGACCATAAGGATCAAAATGATAAGCGTTCGTTGGAAGCCTATGAGTATGAAAGCTATACTAAGATTGAAGTGGATGTTGACAACCTTACAGAACGTTTCAAGCAAAACAAGCAAATAAAGAAGATCACATCCGTATTGGATAGTATTCAAATAATTGCAGGGGAAAACGGAAGGCCAATTTTACCTGTATTCTTTTCCGAGGCTCTATCCATGTACTACGTGCGCAATAATCCGGATATGAGGCACGAATACATGCTAAAAACCAAAGTAGATGGTCTTGGCCTGACGGATGGCACTTTTACTTCACAATTGGTTGGCTCTACCTACCAGGAATATAATTTCTATAAAAATTATATGACAATCCTTGAAAAAGAATTTGTCTCACCCATCACCAATGGATGGAAGGGTATTTATGATTACTATTTGATCGATAGTGTAATGATTGGTGATGATTATTGCTATCGACTGGATTTTGAACCTAAGCGTAAGCATGATCTGGCTTTTAAGGGAACAATCTGGGTTACCAAACAGGAATATGCACTTAAGCAGTTGGACGTAACTGTTGGGAAAGCAGCCAATTTAAATTATATAGAAAAACTGAATATTAAACAGGAACTGGTTCGGACTGAGGCAGGACCATGGTTACCCTCCAAGACTCGGGTACTTGTAGATGTATCGCAACCAACGGATGAAATAGCAGGGCTATTGGCTAAATTCTATGTTTCCAATGAAAAAATAATTGTCAACAAGCCAAGGGATGATTCATTTTACAGGTTGCCGGTAGATATGGATGAAGAGGTGCGGATGAGCAATGACCTTTACTGGCAGAATCATAGGCATGAGAACCTTACTTCAAGTGAAATCCATGTGTATCATATGGTTGATACCTTGAAGAAAATACCTGTTATTAAAACGTATACCGATCTTGTAAAATTTGCCTATAGTGGATATTATAAGGTAGGAAAAGTAGATCTGGGACCATATCCTTTGTTTCTTTCCTACAACAATGTGGAAGGGCTCCGGCTTGGCTTTGGTGGTGAAACCAACTTCCAGTTTAGCGATAAATGGGTGCTCAAAGGACTGATAGGATATGGGTTTGGTGATGAAAAATGGAAGTACAAAGCCGGAGTTGACTACATATTGTCACGGAAACCATGGGTAAAAATGGGGGTTGAGGTGCGCGAAGATGTGGATCCGGTTTATTTTGCCTACAGAGACATTAATGATCAGGGAGTTTTTTATACTTTCAATAGGCTTGGGACATTGCGAAGGCCTTTTCAACACGCAAAGCTGCAGTTTTCATTCACTAATCAGCTAGTTAGAGATGTTAACCTAAGACTCAAACTTAGATATGATAAACTTGAACCATTGTTTGATTTTAGTTATTACGACAATTTAAGTGAAGCTAATCCGGAAATTAAGAGCGATATTACCACTACAGAGGCAAGATTACAAATAGAGTGGGCCAAGGATAGAAAGTATCTTGTAAATGATAATAATCGAGTGTCAGGTGGTTTCAACAGATTTCCCATTATTCGTTTAAACTTGACAGC
>JAGQYJ010000215.1 GCA_020436145.1 Cyclobacteriaceae bacterium
CCTTAGTATATATCTGCATAAGCGGTGCTTCTGCCTCGCCATTGAACATGGCAATGTCCATTCCCAAAAACTTACGATACCACTTCCACGATTCTGCGTGGTCAGGTACACCTACACCCACATGCTGAAGACCATTGATTCTTTTATACATTCTACTCTCTTTTTGACTACATTTAACAAGGGCGTAAAGGTAGTTATTTTCATGATTTTTATCATGAGGGCAGATTGTTGGAACTATTAGTTTTGCGTTTGGAGTTTACTGAGTAATCTTGCTAGTCAATGTAAAGTAATGGACTTTCAATCACTCAAAAACTATATAGAAGGTTATCAAAAAGAAGGGAAGTTGTATTTCACTACTTCTTCATTTCAATCGCATAGCCTGGTGCTGCTGCATATGCTTAGCCGCATTGATAAGCACGTTCCGGTTGTCTTTATCAATACAGGGTACCATTTTCCTGAAACTATTGATTTCAGAGATAAGGTGATGGATCAATTCGAACTGGATAACCTAATAGATTTACGTTCGTCTATGCCTAAATCCATGCAGATAGATTCGTATGGACGTATGCTGTTTACTTCGGACCCTGACCATTGCTGCTACATAAACAAGACTGAGCCGCTGGAAGCTATTTTGCGTACCCACGATGTGTGGATCAATGGTGTGCGTGCCGACCAGAGCGCTACGCGTAGCCAAATGAGCGTGACCCAGGAAGCACCACATAATTCGATCCGTTTACACCCCATGCTTGATTGGACGTCCAAGCAAGTGTATCTGTACCAAAAGGAGTATAAGTTGCCCGAACACCCTTTGGATGCCAAAGGCTACCTGAGTATTGGTTGTGAACCTTGTACCCGAAAGTTTGACCTGGATATGCAGGAACGTGAAGCGCGATGGTATGGAATGAACAAAACAGAATGTGGTTTGCATACAGACCTGATTAAGAAATGAATGTACTAATTACAGGAGGAGCCGGATACATTGGAGCGCAATTGGTAGGCGAGCTTTCGGCTAATAAGGATATTGACAGAATTGTAATTTATGACAATCTGAGCAGAGGGAATTACAATGTGTTTTTGGGCAATAAACTAAAAACCGGAGCTAAGGTTCAATTTGTGAAGGGAGATATACTTGATTCTCGCTCGCTGAAAAAACAATTGAACAATGGAATTGACGTGGTTTACCATTTGGCAGCTCGTGTAACTACACCCTTTGCCAACCTCGATCCGCATATATACGAACAGGTAAACCACTGGGGCACAGCGGAAGTGGTTTCGGCTGTAGAGGAAAGCAACGAGAGTAGGTTAATTTATATGAGCAGCACCAGTGTGTATGGTGCTTCTGATCAACAGGCTAAGGAAGATACGAGACCAAATCCCAAAACATTTTATGGCATTTCAAAATTACGGGCAGAGCAGCATGTAAACCGTCTGGTGGAAAAAGGAAGGGCTGTTATTCTAAGGGCAGGCAATGTGTATGGCTATAGCCCGAGTATGCGTTTTGATGCTGTTATTAACAAGTTTGCGTTTGATGCCAACTTCTTAAACCGTATCAGCATACAGGGCACAGGTAAGCAGGCCAGGGCATTTATTCACGTTGAAGCTATTTCTAAAATCCTGAAGGATATCCTATTTGCCAATGTGCCTTCCGGCACGTACAACCTGGCGTTGAGCAATTATTCTGTTTTGGAATTGGTGGATGTGTACAAAGAATTGATCCCTGAGCTGGAGTTTATTTTTCTGGATCAGCACCTTGAAATGCGCAATTTTACCCTTGATACCAATTTAAATCTGAGCAAACATTTGAAACTGCCGGAAGTACGGGATTTGAAAACGGAGATCAAGGAGTTTCTTGGAAACTTTGCGTTCTAGCCTAAGATCATTCCCACAATGGTAGCTGACATAAGCGATGCAAGCGTACCGGCAAGCAATGCTTTAAG
>JAGQYJ010000216.1 GCA_020436145.1 Cyclobacteriaceae bacterium
GTTAACATCACCATTTCTGATATCAATTATGGTGGCCATTTGGGCAACGACCGTTTTCTTACCCTTATGCAGGAAGCACGACTGCAATGGTTAAAGTCTTTAGGTTACAAGGACGAAAAAGTGATTGAACCACCTGTGGGAATTATTGTGGCTGATGCGGCCATTCAATTTAAGGCGGAGGCTTTTCATGGTGACGCCATCAGAATTGAATTAAGTATTGCGGAAGTTGGCGGTAGCAGTTTCGATTTATATTATCGCCTCTCTAATCAGCAAGTGGTGGAAGTAGCCTTAGGCAAAACGGGGGTCGTTTGCTTTAATTATGAAACCCGTAAGGTTGCCAGGATTCCGGAGCGTTTGATGGCTGCGTTTTAAAACACATCTATTGTCCTCTCAAGGCATTAATCTGTATATTCCTAAAATAAGTTGACACAATCTATATCAGGACAAGAAAAGATTCTTCTATACGTTTTTGTATATTTAGTTATAATTACTTGCTATGATCAAGCAATTTGCAATTCTTGTTATTCTTTGTGCCTGGGTTTCTTGTAAAAACGAAGATCCTGAACCACCAGTAGAGAATTGGTGTATGATTTTTGAAGATCAATTCGATTCTTTAAATCGAACCGTTTGGGAACCTACAATTGCGCCAAATGGTATTACATCAAGAACAGATCGCTCTGAAAACTTGAGAATAGAAAATGGATTGCTCATCATGGAGCTTCACAAAGAAAATTATGATGGATATGCCTACACCGGATCTGATATTGCATCTATTGACTATTACCAATATGGTAAGATTGAGTGCAGAGCCAGGCTTCCGAAAGCTAATATTGCCTGGCCGGCATTTTGGTTGTTGGGATCTTATGATGAATACGGAGCGTGGCCCAATTGTGGAGAGATTGATATTTTAGAATACTGGGGATATAATGCTCCGGACTTTTATACAAATATTCACACTAAGCATTCAAATTGGAAAAATGGCAAGGATAGAGCAGCTCATTCAACTTCATATACGCTCTCCGATGCCACTGAAGAATTCCATGTGTATGGTATGGTGTGGTATAGAGATCGCCTTGAGTTTTATCTGGATGACAACCTCTATTGGACGTACCATAAAATAAAAGATAGCTGGAGAAAATGGCCGTTTGATCATCCTATGCGGATCGTTTTTCAGATGTATGCAGGGCCGGATTACCACGGCTCGGTTGCTGACCTGCCTGATCAATTTGAAGTGGATTATGTAAAGGTCTATGAAGCCTGTGATTAACCTTCGAATCCAAAAAAAGCTTTGTGTTACCGGATAATGGATATCCTGTCCGAGGGACTCCAAAGGAGAATGATACAGTCGGGCAGGAAGTTCAGCATGACTTTCTTTTTTTAAAGAACGGACCTTGTAGAAATAGCGCTCGGAAAATCAACGAGGAAAGCAAATAAAATCTCCACTGTTTGAGTCCGACAGTTGTCGGGACGAGTTTGGAGATTTTAGCTTGATAAGGAGATTTTTAGCTATTTCTACACAGTCCTTGATTTCTTTGCTTACTTTCTTCATCAAGGAAGAAAGTAAGGCATAACTTTGCATCATGGTAGAAACCAGGCAAGACATACGCAAGCTTACCAGGCAGGAACTCAAAGAGTTCTTTGTGTCGCAGGGCGACAAGGCCTTCCGTGCCAACCAGGTCTATGAATGGCTGTGGCAAAAATCGGCTACCGACTTTGCGCAGATGACCAACCTATCGAAAGCTACGCGTGAGATGCTGGAGCAACACTTCACCATTAATAATGTAGAGATTGGCGGCCAACAAAAAAGTGTGGATCGTACCATTAAATCTACCATGCGTTTGTTCGACAGCAACATTGTGGAAGGCGTGCTGATCCCCACTACCCACCGTATGACGGCCTGCATTTCTTCACAGG
>JAGQYJ010000217.1 GCA_020436145.1 Cyclobacteriaceae bacterium
AATGCAAATGATTCGATTCTGGGAGATACGGCTTCAACCCCATCGATGTGAGAAAGATTATCTACCAAATCAGGGCTATAAGCAAAGCTGTTGTTGATCGATTTTTCATCTTTGAATTTTGGGTCCTGTATCTGTAAATGCCCTGTATAAAATTTTACAGAATTGTCAATCATTTGATCTAAGGACCCCTTTTGAACAGACATCATTAATGTGGAAAAAAAGACAGCAAAAGCAATAGAACTTAGGGTAATGAAGCTTCTTCGCTTATTACGCCAAATGTTCCGCCATGCCATCCTTATCATCATAATAGTGTTCCTTATGCTTCACGCATTGCCTCTACCGGCTTTAGCCTGTGTATTACATACAATGGGTAGAAACCAAGTATGGCAACCATGAGAAAAATTACCCATGCCTGGTTGTAAAACAACGAAGGCTCCAACGAAAAGAAATAAGCAGCCTCCATCCCAAACGTCTCAATTGCTTCTGCTGAAGCTCCAGAAAAATAAATGGGATTGTGGTAATAATATGCCAGAATGGGCAGGCTAATACCAACACCGGCCATTACCCCCAAGGTGGACATCAGCCCCATTTCCAGGATTATTATAAACTGCATGATTCTTCGCTTCATGCCTACAGACATCATCACACCAAACTCGTACATGCGTTCGGCCGTCATCATGAGGAAAGTTCCAAACATTCCGAAGCCTATTACGGCATACAAAATCCACAACATCACTTTTCCACTTATGTTATCAACTTCAATACCCTGCACAAGGTCCGGCATAAGGTCTCTCCAGCCCATCACTTCCAATTTGTCTGTGTCAACCCTGGAGGATATGTCTGCCACAATCTTGTCCGTATTTTTTGCTTTGTCGATTACCAGGGCAATGCTTGTCAACCTGTTATCAGCAGCATAAAACCATTGCGCCTGTTTTAAGGGCATATAAACAGTCTGTTTGTTTTGTTCAGGTACCGGGAATTTCATGATTCCTTTGATGGGATACACTGCCGCTGCGTTTGCACCGTGGTATCCCTGGCCTAACAAAACGATGGTATCCCCAACCCCGAGTCTTAAGTATTCCGCAAGGCCCTCCGCTATCATCACAGCCTGGTCATCACTTGTAAGATATTCCCCTTCTATAACTTTGGCTTTTACCTTAGTCAACTGATCTTCTTTTTCGGGTTCAATTCCCATGACCAAAGAGCCTTTGGTTTTTGTGCCATAGGCTGCTAACGCAAAAGATTCCAAACGCGGAACAGCCACTTTCACACCTTCCGTAGAGTCAATGGTTTTTATAAGGACATCACTGTTTTCGAAGCTATTATCCAATGTTTTGTCATCCCAATAACCCTTTTCGTGAACCTGAATATACCCGGTAAAAAACTGGGCTGCGTTTGATATCATTCGTTCATAGGATCCTAGTTGCATAGAGCGCATAACACAGGCAATAAATACTGCAAACGTGATTGAAGCAATTGTAATAATGCTCCTTCTTTTATTCCTCCAAATGTTGCGCCAGGCAAGAACTATATACATCATGTTTTAATATTTAAAGGTTTTTGGCTTTAGGTTCTAGGTTTTAGGCAGTCTATTTTTTACACTTGAAATAAAACTTCCAAGCTTTCTTTGTTCGCTTTGAATGGTTGTTATCAACTCTTGTACATCCAGGTTATTGAGTGTACTCACAATCATTATTTGTGTTTCCAGTTCAAATGCGCTTCCTAAGGCTCTTTCAAGATAAAGTTTGAACTCCCTTTCACTAGATTTTGTACATCCTTCCGCAATATTGGAAGGAATTGATACTGCAGCTCTGGTAATTTGACTT
>JAGQYJ010000218.1 GCA_020436145.1 Cyclobacteriaceae bacterium
CTCAAGGCCTTTACCACCTGGAATACCACGCATACCTTGCAGGAGTGCAGGGAAGCGTGCGGAGGCAAGGGCTACCTGGCTGAAAACCGGATAAGTGCTCTAAAAAATGATACCGATGTGTACACCACGTTTGAAGGCGACAATACGGTGCTCATGCAACTGGTGGCCAAGAGCAGGCTCACCGAGTTTAAACATGAGTTCAGCAATATCAACTTATTTGGGATATTGAATTATGTAGTTTCCCAAGCCAGGACCACGCTAACAGAGTTGAATCCTCTAGTGGTGCGCAAAACAGACGAAAGCCACCTGATGGATCCGGAATTTCATTTGAGCGCCTTTCAGTACAGAGAACGTGATATTCTAACCTCTGCTGCGCGCAGGCTCAAAAAACATCTGGACAGCGGAATGGATTCGTTTGATGCATTTAACCAAACCCAATACCACCTGGTGAATGTAGGCCATGCCTTTGTAGAACGTGTGGTATTGGAGCAGTTTATAGCTCAAGTGGAGCGCACTGAAGATGCGCAAAGTAGAGCCATACTTAAAAAGTTATGCGCGCTGTTCGCCTTATCGCAAATTGAAAAGAACAAAGGCTGGTACCTCGAACATGGCTACATGGAAGGCGTGAAGACGAAAGCTATTCGCAAGCTGATTAACAAGCTATGTTGGGAGGTTCGGCAGGATGCCGTGCCACTGGTGGAGGCGTTTGCCATACCCGATAGCTGCCTGGCGGCACCCATTGCTGTGAATTAAAGGTTTAGTTCCATCCGGATATTACACCGTTCGTAGGGTGTGTCTTTGGGTACAGGTACTTCTTTAAACCCTGTTTTTCTATAAAGAGATATTGCTGGTGTCAGCACCGTATTGGAGTCAAGATATATTTGTCTGGTTCCGAGTTCTCGGGCGTAGTCAATACAGGAAGCCATTAGTTTTTTACCAATGTGAAGGCCCTGGTATGCTTCGGTTACGGCCATTTTGGATAGCTCAAACCGAGCACCCCGCTTAATTAATGCAACTGTCCCCACGGCTTTTCCTTTATAAAGGGCGATGAAAATCTGGCCTCCGGCATCCAAAATATATTTTTGAGGATTAGAGAGCACCTCCTTGTCATAGGGCTCAATACGAAAATACTTCTCAAGCCATTCGAAATTGAGCTGTGCAAAGTCGCTGGCGTATTTTTGATTGAAAACGATTATTTCAACATGAGGTGATTCCATAACATCAGGCGTTTAATTCTTCCAGCATTCGCTCCTTGAACCCCTTTGCAAAGAGTTTTTCTTCAAGGGAAGCAATAACCTCCAGGGTATTATTTTCTTCGAGCAATTCTGCCATAACCTTTTCACCCATTTTCCATATTTTCTCATATTCAGGCAACTTGGTAAGTGCTTTGTTTGACAAGCCCAGTACTCTTTTCCTTGAATCCTTTTCATCTTTACCTGAATTAAGGTAGCCGGAAGCAATCATTTTGTTTACCAGGGTTATAACAGATGGATGGGCCATTCCAATGTGGTCCGCAATTTCTGTTACACCTAAAGGCCCTCGTGCTTTTAAAAGCTTGAAAACAACAAACCAATTAGGTTCTATGTCTATTTTTAAAGCACTATACATTTTCTTGCCATCATGCATTAGCATGTCGCTAATTCGTTTGAACCGGGTGGTGATTCCCAGATAGCCTAACTCTTTAATAAAATCGTCTTTTGGCATATTTATGTAGTTAACTACGTAAATATA
>JAGQYJ010000021.1 GCA_020436145.1 Cyclobacteriaceae bacterium
CCTTCCGGCAGCAAAAGCATAAATGCCGTTGAGATGAATTCATTTAATTTGAATAATTTGGAGGTAATAACTCAAACACCTCCATGAAAAGATTTATTTATATTCTCATTGCCATAGTTATGCTCCTTGTACTATTTGGCTACCTTTTTCTTCAAAGCACACAACCCACCTATTCCGGTAATCTATCTCTCAAAGGTCTGCATGAAAAAGTTGAGGTAAAATACGATGCTTACGGTATACCACATATCTATGCTCTCAACGAGCACGATGCGTATATGGCGCTTGGCTATGTACATGCACAGGAAAGGCTTTTCCAAATGGAAATGATCCGTAGAGTGGCTACGGGTACTCTTGCGGAAATATTAGGCCCCGACTTATTAAAAGTGGATAAACTTTTCAGAACGCTTGGGGTTGCTCAAAAATCCAAAGAATTTGTAAAGCAATATGAAGCTTTAAATGCTCCTTACAAAATAGCTACAGATGCCTATTTCGGAGGTATTAATGAATTCATCCATGATGGGCCTACGCCAATCGAATTCAGAATAATTGGGATTCCCAAAAGGGAATTCAGTGTAGAAGACGCCTATAATGCTGCCGGTTACATGTCCTTTGGATTTGCCGAGGGCTTTAAGGTTGATCCTGTACTTTCCGTGCTGGTAAGCAAATACGGAGAAAAGTATCTGAATGACCTTGCCATTGATTCCCCTGATGACTCTGCAAGAATCCAATCATTTCCACACATGGATTCAGCAAAACTTACTTCTCTGGCTCAGGCAATCGAACAGATACCCATTCCCCTTTTGGTTGGCAGCAATAGCTGGATAGTAGGCCCGGGTAGAACCAAATCCGGCAAACCGGTTTTTGAAAACGATACCCATATCGGATATTCTCAACCGTCCGTATGGTTCGAAGCACATCTGGAATATCCCGGCATGAGCCATTATGGCCATTATATTGCGGGAATTCCCTTTAGCCTGTTGGGGCATAATCGGCTTGCTGCTATCGGGTTGACCATGTTTGAAAATGATGATGTAGATTTTTATAAAGAAAAGACCGACAAGGAACACCCCAATCAAATTTGGCATAAGGACCATTGGGAAAAACTGACATCCAGAACGGAAATTATACCTGTAAAAGACAGTGATCCCGACACTTTACTTGTTCGTACCTCCTCGCATGGCCCTATAGTAAATGATATCTACTTTAAGCAAATGGAAAATACATCGCCCGTATCCGTATGGTGGTCATCCATGTTTTTTAAAGAAGATATTCTGGCAGCGGTGTATCAACTCAACCATATTGCCTCGCTGGACGATGCACGCAAAGGAGCTTCCATGATTGAGGCTCCGGGCCTCAATGTAATGTATGCAGATACAGCTGGCAACATTGCCTGGTGGGCCAGCGCGCGCTTACCGGTCCGACCGGAGCACATTAATACCAAACTGGTGTTGAATGGAAGCTCCGGAGAAGATGATTATTTGGAATTCTACGATTTTTCTAAGAATCCACAGGCCGAAAACCCACCCTGGGATTACGTGTATTCAGCCAACAATCAGCCTGATTCTGTAGATGGCGTTCTTTACCCCGGATATTATTTCCCTAAAGACAGGGCTGGGCATATTGTTGATCTTATTGATGAAAAAACGGGGTGGACTGCTGAAGATTCTAAGCAAATGGCCAATGATGTGACCTCTAATGTGCAATCCGAATTAGCGCATCTCATGGCAAGCTTACTTAAGGAATCCAACACTGATGTGCCTCAGGAAATAGTAGAGCGACTTCAAAAGTGGAACGGGGATCATCAAAAGGATGCTGTTGAACCCTCCATTCATTATACACTGGCTGCATGGCTGGCATATTATACCTTAGCTGATGAGCTTGGTTATGAGAACATGCAAACGCTGAGCAGTACTTCCCTGTTGAAATCGAGCTATATCAAATTGTTTTCAAATCCTAATTCTGTTTGGTGGGATGATATAAAAACCCCTGAAAAAGAAACCCGGGACGACATCGTAAGAAAATCAGCAAGTTCGGCTCTGAAAACACTCAAGAAAAATTTTGAGAGCAGTAGTCCACAGGACTGGAAGTGGGCCAAAATACATACACTGACACATAATCATCCACTTGGTCAGGTAGAGACATTGAAAAGGTATTTTAGTGTTGGCCCGTTTGACATTCAGGGAGGGAACGAAACCATTAATAATCAGATGTTTAAATTAGATACCACCGGTGTGTTTTCTGTAATAGCAGGCCCTGCTGTCCGTACAGTTATTGATCTAAGCAATATGAATGGTGCTGAAAGCATTAACCCAACCGGTCAATCGGGCAATTTCCTTAGCCCACATTATTCTGACCAGGCTCAAATGTTTGTAAATACCGAGTTCAGGCCCCAGTTGATGGATTCATTGCAAATAACTGATGCGGCCAAATCGACCTTGATTTTGACACCAGATAAAAATTGACGTGAGTACTAAAAACCTCAAAGAAAAGCTCTATATCATAATTTTTGAAGCCGACACCTGGTGGGGGAAATTCTTTGATGTCGCTCTTTTAGTCTTAATACTATTAAGTGTAGTAACCGTTGCACTGGAAAGTGTCAAATCACTTAATGCAGAGTATGGTCTACTTTTCGATACATTGGAATGGGCATTTACTGCACTTTTCACCATTGAGTACATTTTAAGGCTCTATGCATCCACCAACCGGGTGCGCTATGCATTTAGTTTTTTTGGCATCATTGATCTTATCTCAACATTGCCTGCTTACCTTGGGCTCATTTTGACAGGGGCTCACTCCTTAATTGTACTGCGTAGTTTCAGGCTTCTTCGCGTCTTCAGGATCTTTAAACTGGCGCGTTTCATTGGAGAAGCTTCTCAATTGCAAAGAGCCCTTAAGGCCAGTCGTCCAAAAATTATAGTTTTTGTAACTGCCGTAAGCATAATTGTTATGATCATGGGCACGCTCATGTACATTATTGAAGGAGGGAAAAACGGATTCACAAGTATTCCCAGATCTGTTTACTGGGCCATTGTAACGCTTACCACCGTGGGGTACGGAGATATTGCCCCCGTAACTGTTTTAGGACAAACAGTTGCTGCATTTATTATGATTCTGGGATATGCCATTATTGCCGTACCAACCGGTATTGTCACTGCTGAACTAGGAATGGCTGTTGCAAAGGAAAGAAGTTCAGATACAAGAGTTTGCGCCAATTGTAATCTTGCCGATCATGATGCAGATGCGAGCTATTGCAAAAATTGTGGGGAAGAGCTACCCCAAAACTAACGCTTAAGAAATTTGTATGTTTTGCTAAATCCTGTGGCTTCGTCCTTAACGGCTAAAAGATAGTACCCGGCAGGTAAGTTTTTAACTTCTACAGAAAACTCATCCTGGCTTAATTTTTCGGTAGGTAAAACCAACCGGTTACCAATTACGCTATGCACCACAATCTGAGGATCAACAAGATTAGATTCTTCAATAAAAACCTTTACAAAATCAACGCTTGGGTTAGGATAGATTTGAATCTTATTTTCAAACTTCAAATCATTGGAGTTGTACGCAGGATATTCTGCCGTTTGGGCATAAGACGCTATTCCTAAAAAAAGAAACCCTACTAAAGCAAGTGTAAACTTTATCCTTTTCATACTTGTGTTTTTGCCTATTTAGACAAGAATCAAGCCAATTTGGTTTAATTCATTATACAAATTACGTGCTTTTTAGTGAAAAGGTTTGGCTAAATTGAAATAAAGGCTGAAGAAATTCGTTCCACGATGTCCGATGCAATCAATGATATCTCTCCCAACTCCTTTTTTGCCAGATCACCAGCTTTTCCATGTATAAAAACACCAATCCTGGCAGCTTCCAGCGTATTATAACCCTGGGCAAGCAATCCTGTTATCATTCCTGTAAGTACATCTCCACTTCCGGCTGTTGCCATTCCGGGGTTTCCTGTTGAGTTAAACCATACATTCCCATCTATATCTGATACTGTTGTGTGTGCTCCTTTTAAAACCACAACCACCTTATATTTTTTAGCAAATTCCCTTTGTTTTTCAATGCGTTCAATGCCACTTGAGGCAGCACCAACCAATCTGTCAAATTCACCAACATGCGGGGTCAAAACACTTCCTTCAGGCAGCATTTCAAGCAGTTCCTTGTTTTCATTAAGTAAATTCAAGCCATCTGCATCAATAACAATCGGCTGCTTTATGCTTTTAATAATATTGGTAAAAAGTGAAAGTGTGCTTTGTGTAGTACCCATCCCCGGCCCTATACCAATAGCAGAAAACCCTTCAATGACCTTCATAGAAAGGTTTTCGAGGTGATCTTCACCACTTGTTAAACACATTACCTCAGGTACCCCTGTTTGAATGACATTATATCCACACTTTGGAAGCAAGGTGGTTACCTTGCCAGCACCAGACCTGAGGCAAGCTTTTGAAGCCAAGGAAATGGCTCCAACTTTACCATAACTACCACCAATCAGCAGAGCATGCCCAAAAGTTCCTTTGTGTGCAAACTTCTTACGGGGAGTAATAATGTCCTTAATTTCGCTGTCAACCTGATAATTAAAATATGTTTGTTGGGAATCAATAAAATCCTGATTCAAACCAATATTGATGGTTACCCACCTGCCTACATAGGGAGCATTTTCAGGAAACATAAATGCCAATTTGGGTATCTGAAACGAAACCGTATGATCCGGCTTTATCACGTGCTCACCCAAGGCGTGTCCATCGCAACTTAGTCCAGATGCAATATCAACCGAAACAATCTTTTTTCCTGAATTATTAATCTCATCTATTAGTTGGGCAAGTTCTCCATCAACAGGCCTAGTTAATCCGGAGCCAAATATTCCATCTATAACAATTTTGCTTCTGGTCTCACTTATTGAAGTTATATGTTTTACATCTCTAGGAAGCCGCCTTAGATTCATCTGGTAATCCCGGGAGCCCTCCACATCTGGAGAAGTTAGCAAAACCCGAGCATTGTATGAACGCTTGGATAACATGCGCGCAATGGCTAGCGCATCTCCTCCATTATTACCGGGACCTGCTACACACAGTACACCCGTATTGGAATCATATTCTTTTACAAACCAATTCACAAAAGCTTGCGCAGCCCTTTCCATCAAGTCAATAGATTTGATGGGCTCATTTTCAATGGTATAGGCGTCTGTTTCGCGTATTTTTTCCGCAGAAAGAATTTTCATACTTAAACCCTCTAAAACCTAAACTTAGTCACAATTTTGTAATTCTTAAACCCACCAATTTCCCTTCCACCAAGTAAATTCAATTCAATCCATGATTTAAATCTGTACTTTGGTTTTTCGTGTTTCAATTTATTTCGGTTCAGCACATTACTTGCATGAGAATGCAAACTTTCTTTCCAATCCAATGATGCTATTCGCTCCTTCATGACCGCAGGCTGTGTACCTTTAAAAAGCGGCACCTTATTGAGTTGGCCATAATCAAATGTAGCATAGAAGTTATCACTGCGTGATAAATCCCAAGTTTTTCTCATTCTGTTTTGCTTGTCCGACATTATAGACGGAGGCCGCACCCATCCATAATGATAGACTTCGGCTGGAACCAGCGCAACGTTAAGCTTACGCGCATATTCCTTGGACCTATAATACTCCGTAGCAGGCTCAAATTTGCTATAGTACCGAAACGACTGGGCATCTCTCCAGGAATGAACTTCAGGCAGGTTTCTGATTACCCTAATCTCCCTTGGGTACCAGCCATGGTGGGTAAAGCAATGGTCATAATCACCCCAAAAGTGTCTGTAGTTAAAAAGAAGGCCCTCTATTTCAGGTTTGTCCAGATAATATTGGCAGGCTTTTTTTATTACAGGAATATACTTTTCATGTACAACTTCATCTACCTGTAAATAAAATAGCCAATCACCTGTACATTCCTGTTTAGCAACATCCGATAAATAGGCATAAAGCGTATTTTGCCTAAAACGTTCTGGCTCCCACTCAGCTTCAATTATTCTGATCTTATCTGTTGGAATCGACCGTATAGCTTCCAATGTATTATCATCCTCGTCACCCGGTATGTATGCAATTACAAATTCATCAACCAATTCCAGAATTGACAGGATGGATTCCCTGATTGGGTAGCTTAATTTAATTGCATTTCGTACAAACGTATATCCACTTATAGACATCTATACCTTTTTTGCAATTCTACCATTTTTATTGCGTTCCATAATTCAATTATTCTAGATTTGGCAGATGCAAATTGGCTTTGAGGCAAAACGACTTTTCTTAAATGACAGGGGACTTGGTAATTATGCCCGCAATTTATTGTACGGACTCACAAAATATTATCCTGAAAATTTTTACCATTTGTATTCTCCCAATGTTTCTAACAAGCTGGTTGATCAACGCTTACTGAATTTGGAAAATGTAGTGGTTCATCAACCGGATGGTTACATTAACAAACTGACTTCAAGTACCTGGAGAAGTGTACGCTTAGGGAAAATTGCATCAAAAAATAAGCTGGACATATTCCATGGTCTTTCTCAGGAACTACCTAAAGACATTAGAAAATCAGGAGCCAAGTCAATTGTTACAATACATGATATGATTTTTCTCAGGCATCCCGAGTTTTATAAACCGATAGACCGATGGATATATTTTAACAAAGTCCGATTTGCTGTGCATAATGCAGATCACATAGTAGCTATTTCCAATCAAACCAAGAACGATTTAGTTGAAACATTTCAATTAAGTGAAGATCGCATTAGTGTAATTTATCAGAGTTGCAATGAGGTATTTTATAGTAAAAGAACCGTGGATGAATTGGAAATAGTCAGAAATAAATGGTCATTGCCAGATAATTTTTTGCTCTATGTAGGGGCACTTAATGAAAATAAAAATGTAATGGTAATTCTTGAAGCTTTGGCTCAATTAAAAGGAAGGATGGATTTGCCTTTGGTTGTAATCGGGCATGGCGATTCCTACAAAAAGAAATTGATAGAATTTGCAAGCAAGCATCAGCTTTCAGGGCAGTTACTATTTGCCAGTGAAATTGACAATCCTACCCCTCGCGAACTTTCTTCATTTTACCAGCTTGCTTCTGTTTTTATTTTCCCTAGTTTTTACGAAGGTTTTGGAATACCTATTCTGGAAGCCAGATTTAGCGGCACCCCGGTTATTGCGTCAAACTCAAGCTGTTTGCAAGAAACAGGTGAAGATGATGCCACCTATTTTGACCCAAATAAGGCTGAAGAGTTGGCGAATCTGCTTCTTGATCCTACTCAATTGAAAAAAACCACCATTGGGGAAGGAAGCCAATTTAGACTAAAGAATAGTACCAACAAGTATATGGAAAATTACCAAAATTAAAATGGGGAAGAAAAAAGTTGGCTTTATATACCTTGATGAACTTCATCATATTCATCATTTTATTACTCCAGCATACGAGTTATCTAAAAATGAAGAATTCGAGGTAGAGATCATAACATACGAAGCCGATCACGACTACCTCCGGAGATTAATTGATCAGCTCGGTGCTCAGAAGCTAAAGCTTAGAAAACTAAGTACTACCATTCCAAGAAGGATTATTGAAGGCATCACAAAAAGGAGATTACCCAGCCCTTACTATATATACAAAAAACATAGTGATGTTTTCTTATCCTTTGACGCTTTGGTTTTTACAGACCATACGGCAAATATCATTTCTGGGGCTCGTGGCAAGTCTTCCCATCCCAAACTAATACATGTTGCTCATGGTTCAGGAGATCGTGCATACGGTTATCAGGAAGCGCATAAACTTTATGATCTGATTTTAGTGGCAGGCAGGAAAAAAGCCGAAAGGCTTATGGTGGAATTTGAGGATGAAGATTTTAAAATTAAGCTGTGTGGATATCCTAAATTTGATCTTACAAATAAGGCATCCAACATAAAAACGAAGTTTAATAATAGTAATAAAACTGTTTTATACACTCCTCATTTTAATAAAGAGCTATCTTCCTGGTACAAATTTGGCCATCAGGTTTTGGATTTTTTTCATAAACACAATAAATACAATTTGATTTTCGCTCCTCATATTAATCTTTTTAATAAGAAAGGATTTGAGAATTATAAAAGCATAGAAAAAAAGTACTTTGATGCTCCCAATATTCATATTGACTTAGGGAGTATTTCCTGTGTTGACATGACATATATTATGACGAGCGACATTTATTTGGGAGATGTTTCAAGTCAGATTTACGAATACCTTATGAAACCAAGGCCTGCAATATTCATTAACGCACACCAAGCAGATTGGGGAAACAATCCGAATTATCTTCATTGGAAAACTGGCAAAGTAATCGATTCTTTAAAAGACCTAAAGTCATTGATAGAACAGGCTCCAATTTGGTCAAAGCAATATGCTGCTCTTCAAAAGGCCTTGTTCAATGACACTTTTAATTTAACTGAAGAATCGTCCGGAGCAAGGATCGCCAAGGCAATTATTGAAGAATTAAATTAGTTTGACCAACTTAGCGTTCTGAAATACAAGAGTTCGGTATATGAATTTAAAAACGCGATTAGACAACTTGTATAAAAAGCTAGTTTTCAGTTTGGCATCCTCTGATAGCTTTATCTACATTGCCTTTTATAAGTATTTTTATAAGCCTTCCGCAGGGTCATTGTCTGAGTTTATAAATAATTTTTCAGAAGAAAACCCTGGTCTTCAATTTGTTCAGGTGGGTGCAAACGATGGCTATAACAGAGACCCTTTTGCCAAATTTATTAAAAGAGATAAATGGAAAGGAGTTCTTATTGAACCTCAAAAATATGTGTATGAGACCTTTTTGAGAAAGTTATATCAAAATTCGAACAGGATTAAGACGTTTAACTATGCCCTGGATGCAAAGAAGGGTAATAGAACAATGTATCGGCTGAGTTTCAGCAATGCTAGATGGGCAACTGGCCTGACCAGCTTTAGCAAAGATGTCTTAGAAGATGCCATAGACAGGGGTCATGTGGCTGGGCATGCTAAAAGATCAGGGATTAAATTGCCAGAAAAAAAAGAGGATTATATTATAGAAGAATCTGTTGAAACAATAACACCACAGGATTTACTAGCTAAAGAAAACATAGGAAGAGTGGATTTATTGGCAATTGACACTGAAGGGTTTGATTACCAAATAATCAAGCTTTTTAACATACCAAAATTGAAACCCAGAGTCGTAATATATGAAAACCTTAATCTTCCTGAAACGGAAAAAATAGAGGCTGTAAAAATTTTTGAAGAAAACGGATATAAAACCAAAAATATTAGCAAGGATACTATCGCTATTTTAGCCAATGATAAAGATGTCAGCTTATTAGGCTAGATTATTGCAAATCATCATTTATAAAAACAAGATTCTCTCCTACTTGACCACGGGAAGAAAAGTTGTACCTAGATAATGCATTAACAACTGTTTTTGTAGATTCCTCTCTGGATCTGTCATGCGTTTCTATTACAAGGCATCTTACATTGGGTAACCAGTTTTCAAAATTTTGAGAAAATAACTCAACTTCTGCTCCCTCAATATCAACTTTCAATATATCTATTAAATTAATATTGTGTTTTTCGATTATTTCATCCATTGTAATTCCCGGAACAGAAATACATTCTTCTTCAATCTCATTTTCAACTTTATAGCCCCAGGGGCTAACACCCTCCTCTTTGAACTTTAGGGTTTCATTTCTGTGCCATAATCCTGCATTTACAGCCTTAATATTTGCATAGTTCCCTGTGTTTTTAAGTAATTGTTCAAAATTTGAAGGGGCCAATTCAATGGCAATGATGCGTGCCTTTGGATACTTATTTGTAAAATAAACAGAAGCGAGACCAATATTCGCACCTGCATCGATTATCGTTTGCGGTTCCGGATTTATATCAAACTTATAATCTCCATGCACAAAAATGTGCTTGAAAGTAGTAACATCTGAAGTATTTGGTCTTAACCAAACTGGATACCTTAAACTATCAATCCTAATACCCTTTGTCAAGCCAAGTTTGATCCTAAGAAATACAATTAATCCAGACCATTTATGTTCTTTAATAAGCTTTCCAAAAGTTCCCATTTCAATAAATCCAAATACGATGACGCTAAGTTTATATTAGACAATCATATTTCACTGACGACAATTTCTTTTACAGACTTTTTGATTCCGTTTGAACAATATAGAGCATGATGTGAAAGAGTATTATCTAATATATTATCATTTTGGTGCAATAATTCCCTGTCGTATTCTTTATGGTAAATGTGAAACTGTATTCCACCAAAACGTAAATTTCTTTTATAAAGCCCATTGTTAACCAGCCTGGCCACAAACTCACTATCCTCTCTTCCCCATCCTTCAATGTCTTCATTATATCCATTGACCAAATAGGCGTCTTCCTTCCAATACCCCATATTACAACCTCTTATCCCAATTATGGAATGTCGTTTGAAGGAAATAAGTTTCTGAAGGGCTGGTATTCGTAACCCATTGAAAAAGTTAATTACTCCCTTCATAAACACGTTAGGTACTTTTATCCTTCCCTCAAACAGTCGTTGGGTTGCTTCAGGATTCATTAAAACCCGACTACCTCTTACGAAGCTTCCCCTGGTCGCAAAACGAACATGATCAAATACAAAATATTTATTCAAAATTATATCTCCATCAATTTGCAAAATATATTCGAAGTTTGCCATTTTAAGTGCTTCATTTCTGGCCTTAGACAGTCTAAAGCCTTTATCTTCAATCCAACAATGGTATAAGGGCACAGGAAAATCTCTCTGAAATTTTTCAATCAAATTTCGGGTCTCATCCCCTGAACCATCATCTGCAATAATAACTTCGTTAGGCAGCAACCACTGCCTTTTTATGCTTTCCAATGATTTTGCCAATGCCTGTGGCCAGTTATAGGTAGAGATGATAAGAGAAACACCAGGGTCAGTTTTTTCTCTTTTAGAACTATCTTTTATTTCAATGCGCAAGGCAACTGCTTTGGCGTACTTGAGAAAAGTTTCAGCTGATGAAATAACTGCTATGGTCAATCCATACCAACCATCTAGTAATCCAAGCCTTCCAATATAGCCATACAAAAACCCCCAAAGCGGGCTAATCAGCGCCTTGATTATAAGAAAGAGAATATGTTGATCCTGTAATTGTTTGGCTCCAATTTCAGAAAAATTATTTGCCTGACGTATGTGATCAAATATAGAATCAAATGTGAAGTGATATAGCACCCCTTTTAGCATTGGAGCTTTGCTTCCATCTTTTATTATAAATAGATCATGAGGATTTCTTCCTGCCCATTTCCCAATGTTCTTTTTAAAAAGCCTTATTTTCTTATCCGGAAACCAGTGTCCATGTCTTATAAAACGATCCACATAATGAGACAGCCTATTGATGGTATAAGCATTATAGGAAGGGTTCTGCTTTACCTTTCTGATACTACTAATAAGCTGATTGGAAAGAATTTCGTCCGCATCAATTGAAAGAACAAAGTCGTAAGAAGCTTGTGAGATAGCGAAATTCTTTTGGCCAATATGCCCGTGAAATGGATGCTCGATAAATACTGCTCTTTTTTCTTCACATATTTCCCTTGTCCTATCCGTAGAGAAAGAATCAACCACAACAATTTCATCGGCCACCTGCCAGGCAGTATCGAGGCACTTCCCAATGTTTTTTTCCTCATTAAGGGTTATAATAACAACAGAAAGTTTGATTGGCTCTTGAGGCATAACAAGTTTCTTAGTACAAAAGTGTTATTTTTGTGTTCTTATTTGAAAATCATTTTATTACAAATATGATAGAAACACTAAAATACAAGGTAAAAGACATTTCTCTTGCCGACTGGGGAAGAAAAGAAATAAAATTAGCTGAAGCAGAAATGCCCGGATTGATGTCACTTAGGGAAGAATTTGGGGCCTCTAAGCCATTAAAAGGTGCTCGTATTGCTGGCTGTCTGCATATGACAATACAAACTGCTGTACTTATTGAAACATTAGTTGAACTAGGAGCAGATGTAACCTGGTCATCGTGTAATATCTTTTCAACACAAGACCATGCTGCTGCTGCTATTGCAGCCACTGGTGTGCCTGTTTTTGCCTGGAAAGGAATGACAGAAGAAGAATTTGACTGGTGCATTGAGCAAACTTTGTTCGCTTTTGATGATAGCCAGCCTCTTAACATGATCTTGGATGATGGTGGTGATTTAACAAATATGGTATTTGATAAATATCCTGAATTAGTTGAAGGAATTAATGGCCTATCTGAAGAAACAACTACCGGTGTTCACCGGTTACAGGAAAGACAACAAAAAGGCACTTTGCCTATTCCTGCAATTAACGTGAACGATTCCGTTACAAAATCCAAATTTGACAATAAGTACGGATGCAAAGAATCATTAGTAGATGCTATTAGAAGAGCAACTGATGTGATGATGGCAGGTAAGGTAGCGGTTGTTGCCGGATATGGAGATGTAGGAAAAGGTTCTGCAGCATCTTTAAGAGGAGCAGGTACGCGAGTGATCGTTACCGAAATTGACCCCATTTGTGCTCTTCAGGCGGCTATGGATGGCTTTGAAGTGAAAAAAATGGATGATGCTGTGAGAGAAGCAAATATCGTTGTTACTGCGACAGGAAATAAAGACATTATCTCAGAGCGTCATTTTGAATCCATGGGAGACAAGACTATTGTGTGTAACATTGGCCACTTCGATAATGAAATTGATATGGCCTGGTTGAATAAAAAATATGGACACACAAAAGATACAATCAAACCACAGGTAGATAAGTATACTATTGGTAATGGCAACGAGGTTATTGTTTTGGCTGAAGGTCGTTTGGTAAATTTAGGTTGTGCAACCGGCCACCCATCTTTTGTAATGTCTAATTCATTTACGAACCAAACTCTGGCACAAATAGAATTGTGGAACAATGCTGACAGCTATGAAAACAAAGTATATACGTTGCCCAAACATTTGGATGAAAAGGTAGCCAGACTGCACCTGGAAAAAATTGGAGTAACTCTGGAAGTACTTACTCCTGAGCAGGCTGCTTACATCAATGTAAAAGTTGATGGACCTTATAAAACGGATGAATACAGGTATTAATATCTGTTTCTAATACATTAAAAAGGCCAGCAATTGCTGGCCTTTTTAATTTTGTTCACACTTTCCCTTATTTTATCACCCCTAATTCCTTTCCTACTTCAGTAAAGGCAGTAATTGCTTTATCTAAGTGATGCTTCTCATGAGCAGCAGATACCTGCACCCGTATGCGTGCTTGTCCTTTGGGTACCACCGGGTAATAGAACCCAATTACGTATATTCCTTTCTCCAATAATTTTTCAGCAAACTGTTGCGAAAGCACAGCATCGTACAACATTATCGGTGTTATAGGATGAATACCGGGCTTAATATCAAAACCAGCCTCAGTCATTTTTTCTCGGAAATATTTTGTGTTTTCCATCAGTTTATCCCTAAGCTCTGTGGTTTCACTCAGCATATTCATAACAGCAATAGAGGCACCCACAATCGATGGAGCAACTGTGTTTGAGAATAAATAAGGACGAGAGCGTTGACGAAGCAGTTCAATAATTTCTTTTCTTCCAGAAGTAAATCCTCCGGAAGCCCCTCCAAGAGCCTTGCCTAAAGTTCCGGTAATAATATCTATGCGTCCCATAACACCACGGTATTCGTGCACTCCTCTCCCTGTTTTCCCCATAAAACCAGTTGAATGGCACTCATCAGACATTACCAGAGCTCCATATTTATCTGCCAAATCACAGATTTTATCCAGCTGGGCAATATTGCCATCCATAGAAAAAACACCATCAGTTACGATGATCTTCTGCTGAGCACCAGCTTCGTCAGCATCTTTGAGTTGTTTTTCTAGGTCTGCCATGTCGCTATTGGAATAGCGATAGCGCATTGCCTTGCATAACCTTACTCCATCGATAATAGAGGCGTGATTCAGAGCATCTGAAATAATTGCATCTTTCTCGCCCAATAAAGGTTCAAAAACACCTCCATTAGCATCAAAAGCAGCTGCATATAAAATGGTATCTTCTGTTCCTAAAAATTCCGAAATCTTCTTCTCCAGTTCCTTATGTATGTCTTGTGTTCCACAAATAAACCGCACCGAAGACATTCCGTAACCATGAGAGTCAATGGCTGCTTTAGCGGCTTCAATAACTTTTGGGTGTGAGGATAAACCAAGGTAATTATTGGCGCAAAAGTTAATTACCTCTTTACCATCAACTGTTTTTATGTCAGCTCCCTGGGGTGTGGAAATAACTCGTTCATTCTTATATAATCCAGCTTCTTTTATTTCAGTAATTGTCTGCTCCAAAACAGGTTTCATCTTCTCGTACATAGCCCTATTTGTTTAAATTGGTTTACTATTTTAACAAATATACACTTGGAAATTGGTCTGTCCGATGATCTATATATTTTTTAAAAATGGCTTCTTACATCTGCTATGGGAACACTACATTTGTCTAAAATTAACCGAGTATGACAAAGTGTTTAGTAATTGGTGCCTGTGGTCAATTGGGCACAGAATTGACAGAAGGTTTGCGTAAAAAATATGGCGCTGATAAAGTGGTTGCCTCTGATATTCATTCTTCTTCGGAAGGTTCCCAGGATGGACCTTTTGAGATGCTGGATGCCATGGACTTTGAAGCTATAAAAAGAGTGGTTGAAAAACATGAAATAAATGTTATTTACCATCTTGCAGCTATTCTATCAGCAAAGGGTGAGCAGAACCCTCCAATGGCCTGGAGCCTTAATATGACCAGCCTTCTGAATGTACTAAACCTTGCGAAAGAGAATAATTCCATAAAAGTATTTTGGCCAAGTTCAATAGCTGTTTTTGGCCCTACTACCCCTAAAGACCAAACACCCCAGGAATGTATTATGGATCCCAATACCGTGTACGGGATTTCTAAACTTGCAGGTGAGCGTTGGTGTCAGTATTATCATGAAAAATATGGCGTGGATGTACGAAGTGTACGATACCCTGGATTGATTGGTTCAAAAACACTACCCGGAGGAGGAACTACAGATTATGCAGTTGATATTTTTTACAAAGCTTTGCAAGGAGAGACTTATGAGTGTTTTCTTGCCGAAGACTGCTACCTGCCTATGATGTATATGGATGATGCTGTAAAGGCCACAATTGATATTATGGAAGCGGACCCGGAAACTATTAGAGTCAGATCAAGTTATAACCTCTCAGCTATAACTTTTAGCCCCGAGGAACTTTATGAAGAAATAAAAAAGCAAATCCCTGAAGCAGAGATAATTTATAAGCCTGATTTCAGACAGAAAATTGCCGATTCATGGCCCAATTCTATTGACGATTCTAATGCCAGGAATGACTGGGGTTGGCAGTACAAATTCGATATAAAAAAACTGGTTCAGGAAATGCTGACAGAACTTGAACCTAAAGTAGCTTCTATTTGATCAATAATCGTTTAACCAAAATGTTTTTAGAAGTGGTAAGCTTTATTAAATAGCTTCCTGGCATTAGATCATTAGTAATAAATTCATTCATCCAGCTATTTACTCTATAGGTTTTTTCTACCTTACCCATTGCGTTATATACAACCAGTGCTTGTTCTTCCTCTACTTCAAAGTTTGTTTGTAGTGTAAAACGATTATCAATAACCGGATTCGGATAAATAGTAAAGTCTTCATCAGCCCCTTCATATACTACCATAACATAATCGAATATCTCAGTATAACCATCAAAATCAATCGATTTTAATCGGTAATAGGAGCGTCCAATCAAAGGGAGTTCATCGATAAAAGAATAGTCTGTTCTAGTAGTGGAATTACCTTTGCCTGACAACTGAGCCAGTTCGACAAATTCTTGACCGTCTCTTGACCTTTCTATTGAGAAGTAGTCAAAGTTATCCTCACTGGCGGTTGCCCAGTTTAATACAACCTGTTCATCTTCCAGTTTTGCATCAAAGAAAAGGAGCTCAACAGGCATTACACCATTTGATTCATCAACGGAAGCGGGTCCTGTTACGGTACCATCAGATACATTGTAGGCAAATGTATTAGAACCTACTTCAATCCTATTACCTAGAGAACCACCTCCTGAGCCTCCCGTTGTAATTTGGCCTCCGGATAATACATTAACGATACTTGAAGCATCCATATTAAGTATTCCAGGAGTTGCTGTTCCAAAATAATACGAACCAGAACCAATTAAGCTTAATGTTCCACTAACGTTTACAGTACCATTAAAATCAACTGTTTGGTTAGATATAGTTACTGTAGAACCCACTGGTATTACAACTATATCTCCGTTAGAAGGAACTACTCCTCCTGTCCAAGTTGAAGCACTGGTCCATTCTCCACCAGGAATTACAGAAGTAATAGTTGAAGCATTTGCCACATAACAGGTCGATAACAATATTGTAAATAAAATAGTCCTATACATTTCTCTCAGTTTTCTTTTAACTAGCTGCCATTCATAGTGGGCATCTGGTTATATAACCAGATGCTACAAGCCAATGATTTATTGCAGAAAGTAAATCTGATTACATATGATCAATATTGTGCCAAACTCAAAAATGCTGTTCACTTTTCAAAAACGCTGTTTTTGGAAAAACTATATTCCCATTATGGGATTTTTTATTTGAAAATGAGAATCTTATTATAAATTGAAAGGAAGGAAAATTATTTATTTCAATATTACTCTTTGAGACTTTGCATTGGGTGCTTCAATAAGTCTTACAATATATATCCCTTTGTTTAGTGAGGCTAAGTCAACTTCGGTGTTAAACTGGGAAAGAATACCCTCTTTTACTACCGAACCATACTGATTAACTATATCATATTTTAATCCACCAGTTGTTGGCAAAGATGTTTTCAGATAAATAGAACCATCAGTTGGGTTAGGAGAGACTTCTAATTGGATACTACTTGTAAATCTGACCAGAATAATCCTGGAGTATTCATATGTACCATCCAGATCTACTGATTTTAATCGATAATAATTTAAGCCTGGTTCAGGATGTTCATCAATAAAAGCATAATCTTTTCTCGTTGAACTGTTTCCATAACCATTTAGCTCCCCAATAGATTCAAATTCTTCTCCTGCATAAGCCCTTTGGATTTCAAAGTAACTAAAGTTCTCTTCCGTAGCGGTTGAGAATTCCAGAACAATTTGGTTATCTAATTCCTTGCCATAAAAATTTACCAACTCTATTGGCAAAGGAGTCACTCCACTATTATTCACGAAATTGATTATATCCGTGTAGCCCGAACTGTTTAGAGGACCAGAGTTTGTATCGGCTGTGGAGGCATCTGTATTACCACTAACAGTTCCTTCTACAAAAAACTCTCCTCCCCCATCAATATAATTATCCTGAGGGCTGGGGCTAAAATTAGCATCACCCGTAATTACTAATATCCCACCATTGGATAAAACAATCTTGTTAGTAGCAGAAAAATCGCCAAAGATAATCATGACACCTCCTACCGGTATAACCAAATTCATGGCCTTGTTGGCAAATGTTACATCACCATGAACAACTAATGTATCACTAACAATGAAGTCATCCGTTTCGTTACTGGCTGCAAAGTCAAGTCCCGTAAGATCACCTGTTACCCCTTTTGTAATGTATCCGTAAATATTAATATTAGAACCAGGGCCTATACCTGTTATTGGTTGTTGGGACCCATCTGACCAACTGGCATCGTCTTGCCAAATACCTGTATAGTTATTCAAGGTACTTTCTTGAGCAAAAATATTGGAACAAGAAAGACTAATTAGTACAAGAGCCAATAACTTATTCATTTGGGATGGTTTGGGCGCAAAGCTAGCAAGTCTGTACTCTTTCATAATCTGTTTTAATAAAAAAAAGAACGCCCGGGTAACCACACCCGGGCGTAGTATATGCCAACCTATTAAGTTGATCATATATAACTAACCAAAACCGAAATCATATACTTTAATACCATGCCAACTCTTAAATAAGCCAAATTTGGTCAAAAACCGACCTTTATAATATTTCTCCCTTCCCATAATGGGAAAACTTGTTTCACAATGGGGCCTTGAGCCATGGAAATAACTTATTTATTTACATTTGCTTCGTAATTTTTTAACATTGATATAAGATGAATTCGTTTGAAAATTTGCTTGTTTCTATTGACAACAAGGTAATGTCAATTACCATAAACAGGCCGGCCAGCTTAAATGCACTAAACATTGAGACCATAAGGGAGCTAGGCGAAGTAATAGAAATAGCCAAAAATAACAGTGAGGTTGCTGGCATTGTAATTACAGGAGCCGGAGATAAATCCTTTGTAGCGGGTGCAGATATAGCCGAAATAGCTGAATTGAACGAAGTGAATGCCAGAAAATTTGCTGAAAATGGTCAAGCCGTATTTGAAGAAATTGAAAACTGTGAAAAACCAGTAATAGCTGCCGTCAATGGATTTGCCTTAGGAGGAGGGTGCGAACTTGCCATGGCTTGTCATATTCGATTAGCAGTTAAATCTGCTAAATTTGGCCAGCCCGAAGTAAACCTGGGCCTTATTCCCGGATATGGAGGGACACAACGCTTAACTCAGTTGGCTGGTAAAGGGCGTGCCCTTGAACTAATGATGACAGGTGATTTGATAAGTGCAGAAGAAGCGTATAGGATGGGACTGGTAAACCATGTGGTAGAAGACTCCAAAGAGCTCGAGAATAAAGTAGATGCCATTATGAATAAAATTTTGTCAAAAGCTCCTCTGGCAGTTGGTATGGTGATAACATGTGTAAATGCGGTTTTCAATGAAGAAAATGGTTATCAGGTTGAGGCCAATGGGTTTGCTCACTGCTGTCAAACAGAAGACAAAGAAGAAGGCACCAAAGCGTTTCTGGAAAAACGTAAACCGGAATTTAAAGGTCAATAAAAGTTAATTCAACTATTATTTTTACGTACCTTTCAGTTACATGGGTCAATTAAAAAAACTGGCCGGGCAAACAGCCATTTATGGGGTTAGTAGTATCCTGGGCAGGATAATCAACTACTTTTTAGTGGCCCTCCACACCGAGCTTTTCTTCGAAAATGAATTGGGGGTTGTCTCCTACTTTTATGGGTACACTGCCCTGGCCTTAATTATAATTACCTTTGGTATGGAAACCACCTTTTTCAGGTTTGCCACCAAAGACAATAATCCTAAGACCTACCATGTGGCCGCCACATCGGTCATCCTCATTAGTTTATTGTTTGCCTTGTTTATTGGAATTGGAACACCCTATCTGTCGGTTTTTCTTACTACCAAATTTGATCAGGCAATAAACACACAAATGATTTACTGGCTTGCAGCCATAGTTTTCATTGATGGGGCAACAGCCATTCCATTTGCTAAACTTAGAATGGAAAACAGGCCAATAAAGTTTGCCACCGCAAAACTCATTGCTATTGCAGGAAATATAGGATTGCAATTGCTTTTCTTGATTTGGTTTCCTGCCATACACAACCAGGAATTCTTAGCAGGCTTAGCCCCCATTGTTGATACGTTTTATAACCCCAACCTGGGAATTGAATATATCTTTTTAGCTAACCTTATTAGTAACTCCCTGTTATTCTTTTTATTGGCCAAAGAGTTTCTTCAAATTCGTTTATCATTAGACTGGTCTGTCTTTAAGCCAATGCTTTTTTATGCCCTGCCCATTCTGATTACTGGCTTTGCGGGTTGGGTAACCAATGAGTTGGATAAAGTGGCTGTGGCTGAGTGGAGTACCGGGGGAGTGTTTGACCAGGGTGTCTATAGTCAAACATTTAAATTGGGTGCACTCATGATGCTCGCCATTCAGGCTTTCAGATATGCTGTAGAACCCTTTTTCTTTTCTCAGGCAAAAGATAAGCAGGCACCTGCTCTTTTTGCCAAAACCATGCATTACTACTATTTACTGGCACTATTAATAATGTTGGCAGTATGCACTAATATTAGTCTGATCGCAGATATATTGCTTCGGAAACCTGAATATCGGGTAGCACTCTACCTTGTTCCTATAATTATGTTCGGGAAGCTATTGTTTGGAGTATATATCAACATATCCATTTGGTTCAAACTCAAGGATCAGACTGCTTATGGTATTTTGTTCACACTTATAGGTGCAGTAATTACGTTTACGGGTAATTACTTCTTTTTAGGAAGATATGGCTATATAAGCAGTGCATTTACAATAGTCGCAGCTTATTTTGCTATGTCCTTAACCAGTTATGTTTTAGGCAGGAAAAAGTACCCTGTTCCTTACAATTTCAAACCACTCGTTCTATACACGATTGTCGTTCTTGTAATTATATATATTAGTTATCAAATCACATTAAGCAATATCTGGCTGGATAACCTGTTTAATGTATTGTTAACCTTTGGCTTTACCTGGATAGTCTATTTGATTGAACGAAAACGTATTTTCAAACCTATCGAGTAGGATAGTTTTTCGCGGTTCGCAATATAATGCTTAATTAAACTATTTTTGGGGCACATGAATTTTAATAAGCGCATTTGTTTCCTACTGACTCTCTTTGTTTTACATGGAGTTACCCATGAGACTTTTGCCCAGCGCAAACAAAAAGACAAGAATGAAGAAGGAGTAAAAAGCAATGAGTATATTGAGCAGGAGGCTGAATATTATTTTACCGAAGGGGAAAAACAATATATACTAGAGGACTATGCAAAAGCGGTTAATAGCTTCAGATCAAGCCTGCAATTAATTCCTGATAATGATGTAGCCTATTTTAAACTCGCACAGATTTATAATAAAACCAACCAAATAGATGCCGCTAAACTTTCCATTGAAAAGGCTCTTGAGCTCAACAGAGAAAATGCTTATTATTTTCTTTTAGCAGCTGACATTTATACCAATTCAAACGATCTGGAAAAGGCTACGCAGTTTTATGAAGAACTTTTGCAGACTATTCCAGGCGAAGAACATAACCTTTTTCAATTGGGAGCAATCTATCTCTATTTAAAAGAGTACCAAAAAGCTCTGGACACTTATGATCGTGCAGAAAGTTATTTTGGAATAAACGAACAGGCTTCTGTTCAAAAGCAAAAGATTTATCTTAAGCAAAACAAGGTAGATGAGGCGATTGCCGAAGGGGAAAAACTGATGGACGCCTATCCAGGCAATCCCAAGTACGTACTTATGCTTGCCGAAATGTTCTCTTCCAACTCTAAAGATGAAGAAGCAATTCACTTAGTTGACAGCATGCTGGCAACCAACCCCGATGTGGCAGGAGCTCATCTTTTTTTAGCAGATATTTATCGTAAGCAAAGAAAACTGGATGAGTTTGAAAAGGAGCTACTAAAAGGCTTTGATAACCCCGCGGTAGTTATAAATGCTAAAATTAATGCGGTAATGAAATATATGGCTTTGCTCCCTGACGAAAGGCTTGAAGCTATAATACCTATACTGTGCGATAAAATTATGTCAGTGCACCCAGACGACCCCAACGGTTATCTCTTAACGGGCGATGTGTACTCTACCCTTGTTCAGAAGCAATATATTACACAGGATAGTGAAGACGTGTATAAAGAAAAAGCTGTGGATGCATATGCAAAATATGTGCACTACGATGCTTCCAAATTTAATGTATGGCAAAATCTGCTTAACCTGGAAATACAAATTGACAGAACAGACAGCACAATTTTACATAGTGAGCAAGCCTTGGAAGTCTTTCCAAACCAGGCATGGTTATACCTGGTTGCAGGAGTAGCCAATTTACAGAAAGAGCTTTGGGATGAAGCTGTTTTCTATTTTGAAGAGGGAATCAAAAGGGCGTCAAGCAATGATCAGTTACTGGAATTGCTTTATGGCTATCTTGGAGATACCTACAATAGTCTTGAAGAGCATGACAAGTCTGATGAAGCGTATGAGCATGCGCTTGAGATAAATCCTAACAACGAGTTGGTGCTCAACAACTACAGTTATTTCCTATCTTTACGGGGTAAAAATTTACAGAAGGCCAAGGAAATGTCAACTAAGTTGATGCGATTAAATTCGGAAAATCTGGCCTATTTAGACACATATGCCTGGGTTCAATACAAGTTGGGTTTCTATGAAGAAGCCAGAAGAGTCCTTGAAAAAGTAGTGGCCGATAAAGCAGCAAATGCAGAAAATTTTGACCACTTTGGTGATGTATTGTATCAACTTGGTGATATTAAGAATGCAAAAATCCAGTGGCAAAAAGCCAGGGAGATGGATAAAACTATAGAAAACATTGACAAGAAAATTGAACAGGGCAAAATCATTCAGTAAGCTATTGAGCCTCCTTGTAATTGGTGCTTTTTTGCTGCAATCCTGCAGCAAAAAAATTACAGTATTCACCAGAAGTACAGATGCTAAAGACTTAAACATTAAAAGCCTAAGTTTTGACTATTTGACTATTAAATCGAAAGTAGAATTCAAAGAAACTCACAAAACCACTAATGCAACTGCACAAATTCGTATGCGAAAAGATAGCGTTATATGGTTCAATCTATCGGGCGCATTAGGTGTTCAGGGAGTGCGGGGTATTATCACAAAGGATTCCGTCAAAATATTAAACAAGGTGGAAAAAAAGTATTTTACGTACGATTTTAAAGAAGTAAGCAAGGAATTTCAGTTCCCAATTGATTTTGAATTAATCCAGGCAATATTGGTAGGCGATATGCCTAAACCAATAGAGGATGGTAACGATGCTAAATCGGTCGGCAAGAAATATATTGTAAAACAAAATATTGATAACTTCTATATTACCAATTACATTAATAAGGAAAATATGAAGTTGGAAGAGGTTAATGTTACCGAAAAAGAAACCGATAACTCACTTAAGCTTTTGTATAAAGATTTTGGTACAATTAATGAGCAGGGGGTTCCCTACTCTATTTTTGCTGCCCTAATTCATCATAATGAATTTGGTGAGCTGGAAACCCAACTTACAATTGACCACATAAAACTGGAAGCCTCGGACAAACCAATCAAGTTCCCGTTTACCGTACCAAAAAAATATGAGGTTCAGTAAGTTACTTCTTCTCTACGGCTTATTTCTTCTTTCTACTCCTACCCTTGCCCAAAAAACAAAGGCACAATTACAGAAAGAAAAAAAGGAAAACCTCGAAAAGATAAAAGAAGCTCAGGCAACCCTCCAAAAGACTACAGAAAAGAAGAACGTTAGCATTGGTCAGCTTAATGCATACAAATTTCAAATCAATGCCCAGGAAAACCTCATAGCTACTTATAAAAGTGAGATAACGCTATTGGAAAATGAAATAGCACAGGATGAAGAAATAATCGATGCCTTAAAAAAAGATGAAGAAAATCTTAAGGCTGAGTACGCTGCTATGATCTATGCGGCCTATAAAGCTAGTCGCGGTCAGGACAAGCTTACTTTTCTTTTCTCCTCAAAGTCATTTAACCAGTTTTTTAGGAGAATGCAATATATGGAACAATATGCTGAAGCGAGAAGAAGGCAAGTGGATCAGATTAATGCCGTTAGAGATATGCTTACCATGCAAATTGCTTCCATAGAGCTAAAAAAGAAAGAACAGGCTGACCTGCTGCAAGCACAACTCAAAGAAAAGAGCAAGCTGGTTGCCTTAAAGGAAAAGGAGCAAAAAGCTGTCTCTTCGCTTGCCTTGCGTGAAAATGAAATAAGAAAAGAACTTGAAAAAAGAAATAAAGCCCTGGCCGCTTTAAATAAGCTGATTGATGAAATAATTAAGAAAGAGATTGAAGCAGCTGCCCTGGCCAAAGCCAAAGCCGCAGAAGCTTCCAAGGGCCTGTCATCCGATTTTGCTAAAAACAAAACTCATTTACCCTGGCCTGTAAGCGGGTTTGTTTCTCAGCATTTTGGAATCTCAAAAGACCCAATACTGAAAGGAGTAGAACGTAACAATCCAGGTATTGAAGTTCAGACAACCCCAAACACACAGGTAAAATGTGTATCGCCTGGTAAAGTTTCGAGCGTAGCAATAATTCAGGGGTTTAACAAAGCTGTTATAGTAAGCCATGGTGATTATTTTACGGTTTATGCCAAATTGAGCACAGTAAGTGTAAAAAAAGGCCAAACTCTTGCAGCAGGTGACTCAATTGGAACTGTATTTACCGGGAATGATGGCATTGCCGAATTACATTTTGAAATCTGGAAGTCTTTTACAAAACTCAATCCTGAACAATGGCTGACTAAAAAATAAGAGTTGACAAGTTCTTTTAACCAGATCAGCTTCATAACTTTTTATTTCAGTTAGATACTACTTGATATCAGAATAACTATCTTTACAATCTAATTAAATCGTTTTACGGATGAACATAGAATATGCAATATTCGGAAGTTTAGGAGGATTTGAAATTTTCGTTATCATCTTTGCCCTACTACTTTTATTTGGTGCCAAGAAAATTCCTGAATTAGCAAGAGGAATGGGTCGTGGCATTAGGGAATTTAAGGATGCCACCAAAGAAATTAAAGACGAAATAGAAGAAGGTATAAACGACAAGCCTGAGAAAAAGTAATTGTTGCTTTATAATTCTCTTCAAGCAATTCAATCTGATTTGTTTGCCTCAAAAATTACAGTGAGGCAGGTAGTTGAAGGCTATCTTCAGCGAATAGAAGAAAAGAAACGTCTTAATGTCTTTTTAGAGGTTTTTGCTGATGAAAGCCTGCAAACAGCAGATGCGCTGGATAAGCGTATTGCAGATAATCTGCAGGTGGGTAAACTAGCCGGTTTGGTTGTTGGCATTAAAGACCTTATAAGTTTCAAGGGTCATGGACTCACATGCAGCAGCAAAATTCTTGATGGGTTTGAAGCCAAGTTTTCTGCAACAGTAGTTGAGCGTCTGCTTAAAGAAGATGCCATTATCATTGGACGTCAGAATTGTGACGAGTTTGGTATGGGTTCGGCCAATAAAAACAGTGCCTATGGCCGTGTATTAAATAATATAGATAATTCTTTGGTTGCAGGCGGTTCATCAGGTGGTTCTGCGGTAGCGGTTCAGGCCGACCTTTGCATGGTATCACTTGGTTCTGATACAGGCGGATCAGTACGGCAACCTGCAGCCTTTAATGGAATAATTGGTTTTAAACCTACCTATGGGAGGATTTCACGCCATGGTTTGGCAGCTTTTGCTTCCTCTTTTGATGTTATCGGCATTTTATCCAAAACCCTGGAAGACAACGAGAAAGTGCTTGAGGTGATTTCCGGAAAAGACAATTTTGATAGTTCTTCAGTAAGTAATGCGTTCAAAAGTGCTGATAAACCTACAACATCTAAAAAACTTGTTTTTTTTAAACAGGTTATGCAATCTGAAGGGCTTTCTGAAGATGTAAGGAAGCAATTTCAAGACAAAATACAGCAGCTAAAAGAAGACGGGCATAAGGTTGAGGAAACCGACTTCCCGTTGTTGGAATACCTGTTGCCCACATATTACATCCTCACGATGGCAGAAGCAAGCTCAAACCTGTCAAGATACGATGGTGTTCGATATGGGCTCAGAGAAAATGACAATAGCTTAGAACATTTGTACAAAAAAACGCGTTCTCAAGGTTTTGGTGAGGAAGTAAAGAGACGTATCATGATGGGCTCTTTTGTGCTGAGTGCAGGTTACTATGACGCATATTACACTAAAGCTCAGCGCGTAAGAAAGGTAATTAAAGACAAAACCACCGAGCTACTGAATACTTACGATTTTATTATCTCTCCTACCGCACCGGGGCCTGCTTTTAAAGCAGATAAGATAAAATCGAGTCCTATAGAAGAATACCTTCAGGATATTTTTACCGTTCATGCAAGTCTGGCAGGACTACCGGCTATTTCTATTCCATTAGGAAAAACAAAAGAAAACTTACCCATTGGTTTCCACCTTGTGGCCAATGAATTTGAGGAAGATGCGTTATATTCTTTTAGCAAGTATTTAGTAACGTTGTAATAATTTATGAGAAAACTTGTACTTATATTACCACTGTTTGTTTTTTCATATGCTTTCTCACAAGAAGCAGAGTTTACTGATGTATTCCCTGAAAACGCAACCTACGATCTGGTAGCAGATCAAATGGGTTGTATTGAAAATGAAATACCACTGCATTTTAATGATAGGGTGTATGCCTTCGTAAATTATTTTACAGTTAAGAATCGTCCGTACACCAAGGAGGTAATTAAAAGGTCAAGTATCTACTTCCCTATAATTGAAGAATATCTTGAGAAATATAATTTGCCAGATGAGCTTAAGTACCTTTCAATTGTAGAGTCCGGCTTGAACCCACAAGCCATATCAAGAGTGGGAGCCGGTGGGCTATGGCAATTTATGCCCTACACAGGTAATATGTACAAATTGCATCAGGACTGGTACATTGATGAACGCTTTGACCCTTATGAAGCGACAGATGCAGCTTGCAAATATTTGAGTAGCCTGTATAATATGTTTGGAGATTGGGAGTTGGCATTAGCTGCCTATAATTCCGGGCCGGGTAATGTGCGAAAGGCTATACGGAGGTCGGGTTACAAAAAAACATTTTGGGAGGTTTACCACTACCTTCCAAGAGAAACACGTTCCTATGTTCCGCAGTTTGTAGCGGTTATCTATGCATTTAAATATGCCAATGAGCTTAACTTAATGCCGGATACTCCCGGCCATTTAATGGAACACGACACGATAATGATCAAGGGGTTTGTAAATCTAAAATCATTATCAAACGAACTTGAGTTTTGTTACGAAGATATTCAGAAACTCAACCCTCATCTGAAACGGTTCGGAGTTAAGACAGATAACCAGTACTATCCCGTACGAATACCAAAAGATAAAATTGAGCAAGCCCGTACAAATAGGGATAGCATTTTCATCCTGGCTTCTACCGAAGGTGAACATGAACTGGAATTGATGGCCAAAAACAGCGTGGGGAGCACTTTTGGAAGAGAGAAGCACGTGTACAGGGTAAAAAGTGGTGATGTTTTAGGCACTATTGCCCAACGTTATCATGTGCGTGTTTCGGACATTAAAAAGTGGAACAGATTACAAAGCAATACTATTCGGATTGGCCAACAACTCAATATTTGGGTGTATCCCGGCACGCAAGCTAACACTGCTTCCGTCAAGGCAACTTCCACTTCTAACCCCCAACTTAATTTTGACGGAAAGAAGACCTATATCGTTCAACCCGGAGATACACTGTGGGACATTTCCAAAAAATATGAAGGGCTTGACATTGAGAAAATCAAGAAACTTAACCAGCTTAAGTCTGACCATATTAAGCCAGGACAGATATTAATTGTTGGATGATTTATTCTATTTGAGAAAACACTTCTGTTTTGTCAGATAAACCAATATTTCAAATGCTTTAATAGTTATCTTTATAGTTATTAAACATCTATTTCTTATGAAGTCATTTCGTATTGCGACCTTATTATTTTTTGCACTGTTATCTATTTTTTCCTGCTCTTTTGAAGGTGCTAACGAAAGGTTACTTGTGAATGCTTCCGGCAGGCCCGGAGAGCTATTTGTAGTAATGGATTCGCTGCAATGGAAAGCAGAGCTCGGGCAGGTAATCCGTAATGAATTGATGTCAGTTGTGCCAGGGTTAGCGACAGATGAACCCTATTTTACTGTTCGATATATAGAACCTACACGATTTAATTCTGTTTTAAACAAAGCTAAAAATATTGTGTTTGTAGCTACCCTTGATAGCAAAACCAAAGGTGGAGAAACGGTACGTGGCTATATTACAGACACTTATATTAAAGAACACCCTGATAAGTTTATCATTTCCCAAAAGGATTTGTATGCTAAGGGACAGTCTATCCTTTACCTTTTTGGCTCTTCAGAAAACCAGCTTACGGAAAGAATTGCCAAAAATGAGTATGTGGTGCGTAACTTTTTTATTAAAACAGAAAGAGATCGCCTAATTCAAAGTTTATATACTTCAAAGGAAAAAATAGGTATCAACAACACGTTGCTTAAAGAGCATAATTTTTATATGCGTGTACCTAATGGTTACAGGATTGAGGAAAATAAGCCAGGGTTCGTCTGGCTAAGAAGCCCTGGAGTTACGGAAGGCAGCATAGATAAAAACATTTTTGTATCCTATAAACCCTATACTGATCAAGTATCATTTAACGAAAAACAAATAATTGCATGGAGAAATGAGATTACCAAAAATAATATTTTTGAGGACCCTGATAGCCCTGCCTCTTATATGGAAGCCGATACTGTAAATATCCCTGTAGTGTATTTGACAACCAAAATCAATGGTAATTTCGCTAAAGAAATCAGAGGTATTTGGAGAACTCATAACTTCTCCGTTGGAGGTCCATATCTTAGTTACCTGGTTCTTGATGAAGACAGCCATGAGCTTTTCTATCTGGATGGGTTTGTAGTTGCTCCAGGCAAACCTAAAAGAGATGCCATTAACGAACTGGAGGCCATTCTTAATACTTTCAAAACCAAACAGCAGATTGAATCTGCTAAGAAATCATTAGCCGAGAAAAACTAAGTTATATAAGCATTTAGCTAACCTAAACGCCAATTTTTGAACACATGAAACTCAAGATCAATAAACAAGATGCCCTTGACTATCACGAACAGGGTCAAGCTGGTAAAATAGAAGTTGTTCCAACTAAACCTATGAATTCACAGTTGGACCTGGCACTTGCCTATTCGCCCGGAGTAGCCGAGCCATGTAAAGAAATTGCCAGAAAAAAAGAAGATGTTTATAAGTACACCGCAAAGGGTAATCTTGTGGGTGTAATATCAAATGGCACAGCCGTACTTGGGCTCGGCAACATTGGGCCGGATGCCTCCAAACCTGTAATGGAGGGGAAAGGAGTACTATTCAAAAAATTTGCTGGAATTGATGTTTTTGATATTGAGGTAGATGCAAATGACCCGGATGAATTTATAAAGGTGGTAAAAGCCCTGGAGCCCACCTTCGGAGGAATAAACCTTGAAGACATTAAAGCACCTGAAAGCTTTAAGATTGAAAAGGAACTTAAGGAAAAGCTTAATATACCTGTTATGCACGATGATCAGCATGGAACAGCTATCATCTCTGCGGCTGCGCTTCTTAATGCACTTGAGCTGGTTAAGAAGAAAGTGGATAAAATAAAACTGGTTATGAATGGAGCAGGAGCTGCAGCCATTTCATGTGCCAAACTTTACAAAAGCCTTGGGGTAAAGCCTGAAAACATAATTATGTGTGACAGCAAGGGTGTAATAAGGGATGACAGAGGAGGACTGGATGAATACAAACAGGAATTTGCCACTAAACAAAATGTAAACACCTTAAGCGAAGCTTTGAAAGGAGCCGATGTGTTTGTGGGCCTTTCGGTAGCCAATGTGCTTGAGCCGGAAGATTTGGATAAAATGGCCAAGCAACCTATTGTGTTTGCACTTGCTAATCCAAATCCTGAAATAAGTTATGATGTAGCTACCAAAGCCCGAAAAGATATTATTATGGCCACCGGCCGCTCTGACCACCCCAACCAGGTAAATAATGTGCTTGGGTTCCCCTATATTTTTAGAGGTGCATTGGATGTAAGGGCTACAAAAATTAACGAAGAAATGAAATTAGCGGCAGTAAGTGCTATTGCTAACCTGGCCAAAGAACCTGTTCCTGAAATTGTCCTCAAAGCATATGGAGACCGTACGCTCAGGTTTGGAAAAAATTATCTTATCCCCAAACCACTTGATCCTCGTCTTATTTATACAATTTCTCCTGCCGTGGCCAAAGCGGCCATGAAATCGGGTGTTGCGCATAAAAAGATTACCAATTGGGAGGCCTATGAAAACGAATTAAAAAGCAGGGTAGGTTCTGACCAAAAAATTGTTTCCAATGCGATAGCTCGGGCAAAACAAGATCCTAAACGTGTAGTATTTGCTGAGGCTGACCATTACAAAATACTTAAAGCGGCAGAAATAGTTTCTGCTGAAGGCATCGCCAAACCAATTCTATTAGGCCATAGAGAAAAAATAAACGAATTGGTTAGTCAATACGACATTGATTTGAATGGTTGCACTATTATAGATCCGAGCGAGCCCAAGCAAAGAAAAGTTGTCGACAAGTACGCTGAATTTTTCTACGAACGTAGAAAACGTAAAGGGCTAACTTTTAAAGAGTGCCGTAAACAAATGCTTAGCAGAAACTATTTTGGAACCATGATGTTGGAACTTGGTGAGACTGATGCCTTTATCTCAGGGCTGACCAAAGACTATGCTACATCACTTCGTCCCGGTCTTCAAATTGTAGGCGTGGCAGAAGGCTACAAAAAAGTGTGCGGTATGTTCATTATCTCAAGCAAAAAAGGAGACTTTTTCTTTGCAGATACTACTGTTCAGGTGGATCCTACTGCTGAAGAAATGGTAGAAATAATTGATCTTACTTCACAAGGAGTTCGCATTTTTACGGAGCAGGAGCCTCGAATAGGAGTGCTATCTTATTCAAACTTTGGTTCTTCTAACGGGAAAGTTCCCGAAAAAGCCCGTAAAGCGGTGGCTTTGGCAAAGGAAAGATTTCCTGATCTGGTTATTGACGGTGATATACAGGCGAATATGGCTGTAAATCC
>JAGQYJ010000219.1 GCA_020436145.1 Cyclobacteriaceae bacterium
TGATGTTATCTAAATAAGCTTGAAATGACATTCTCTTAATTCTTATTGTTAATGAATTGAATTATTCGCTGGTTTCTCAAAGCTAATCCTGCCCAAGCTAATAGTGCAAAGTAAACCGGAAACAATACATGGCTAAATAGAGGATTGCCTGCAATAACATTTGTGGCCACTGCTCCTCCAAAATATGCTGTAAGCAATAGCATACCAGCCGCTGAAGTTCGTGGAATGACATACAATAGGGTACATGTCAAAAGAATAATGCCTATCATAAAAATGGACCTCCTGAATAACCCAATTCACCAGAAGCTTTCAAAACTTCTTCAACCTGCATTATTTTACCCATGCTGTCAAATAGAAGAAAGAGGGTTACCAGGGTGGTCAAAATCCAGCCAATTACGTTTCGTGTTTTTGTTTTCATAGTTTTCGATTAATGGTTTTAGTTATTGGCTAACAAATAGTTTAGCTTTTATTTAAGTATAGATACAAATTTTGAAAGATAATTTAAAAGTGCTACTGTACAAAAACGACAATAACGGGGGTGTTTGCGACACCTATTTTTATATATTTGGTGTATGAAAACAGTTTCCATATTTGTGCCTGAAAGTTCTGTATTGCAGGCTATAGCAGATCCGCAGTATTGCTTTAGCGCTGTTAACCAATTTCTCATAGCCTCCGGCAGGGATCCACTTTTCCATGTGGAGTTGGTGGGTTTATCAAAAGATATTCATTTGAATGAGGGCCTGTACACTGTGCATACCAACAGGTTGCTAAAAGATATTGACAAAACGGATCTGGTAATTTTACCGGCCCTTTTTGGCGATATGGAGCAGGCAATTCAAGCCAACAAGGATGCCATTCCATGGATTATGGAACAGTATAACAAAGGTGCTGAAGTGGCTTCACTTTGCGTAGGTGCTTTTTTATTAGCTTCAACAGGGTTATTGGAGGGGAAAAAATGCTCTACACACTGGGGATTTGTAGATAAGTTTAGGGATATGTTTCCTCAGGTGGATGTACAGGATGGAAGTATTGTTACAGAAGAAAATCGAATTTATTCGAGTGGTGGTGCCAATTCGTACTGGAATCTGTTGCTGCATTTGGTAGAAAAATATACAGACCGGGAAACGGCCGTTCTAACCTCAAAATACTTTGCTATCGACATTAATCGGCAAAGCCAGTCGCCTTTTACCTTGTTTAAAGGCCAGAAAGCTCACAGCGATGAGGAAGTGAGAAAAGCACAGGAGTACATTGAAACCAATGTGGAAGAAAAATTAACGGTAGATGAACTGGCTGAAAAAGTGGCCGTAGGGCGAAGGAGTCTTGAACGCAGATTTAGAAAAGCGACTAATAATTCGGTACTGGAGTATATACAGCGGGTTAAAATGGAAGCTGCCAAACGCAGCTTTGAAACCAGCCGAAAGAATATAAACGAGGTAATGTTTGATGTGGGGTATTCTGATACCAAGGCGTTTAGAACAACCTTTAAAAAAGTAACAGGTTTAACTCCATTGGAGTACAGGAATAAGTATAGAAAAACAGACCTGGCAGTATCTTAAGCCATCACCCGCAATAAGTGATCGAAGTTATTTTCTATCCAGTAATTTCAATGCTAGTTCCGGATAATTGGTGATTAACCCATC
>JAGQYJ010000220.1 GCA_020436145.1 Cyclobacteriaceae bacterium
GTTGGCAAATTTAAGATAATTTGCTTTCCCATAGGCATTTTTTAGTCTTGCTATGGCATGTTTTTTCCAATAATTTTTCCTTTCTTTAAGCCTTAAAGTAATCTCAAAAGTGTACTTAGATAAGTCTACGTGAATATACGTAAGGTATGATATGCCTTATTGGCGTACCTTTGGGTTACTTTTCGGTTGAAAAAGTCTATTTAATAAGTAAATTCTGCAAATCAGAAATGAAATCTCGGAACATCTCTATAATAACTATTACATTGCTGTTTATGTCCTATTTTAGTATGGCACAGTGTGATTATAAAGTTAAAGTTTCTGAAAAAATTGTAAGCGGGAAAGGTGAGATAAGAACGACCCTTCAAAATACATCTGGTTATAGATGTATTTTGTATTCATATGAAAATGGGAATAAGATGAAGTTTACTGAAATAACCGGAAACGATAGTAGGATTACTTTCAGTGATTTACCTCTAGACAGATACTTCAGGGTAGAGTTTACATTTAATAAAACTGATAACCCATTATGCTCAAAATGGGTAAGTGAACTTATTCAATTTAACAACTAGCATTCATGGTTAAGTTATTTAGGAACTTCACGCTTTTATCTGCAACATTATTGCTATTGTCAATAGGAGCAAAAGCTCAACTGGCAGCCACAGCTACTGTGAACCAGAATGTTAGTTGTAATGGAGGAGATGATGGAGAAATACAGGTGGACATAACAACGGGTTCTCCAAATTTTACGGTTGAGCTTTACTACTTTATATCGGGTTTCGGCAATATTCCTGTCGGGAGTGTTAATGTTGGAGGTGTGCCCCCGCAAAGTGTAATTTTTAATAAGTCAACAAATGTTTCCTGGGGATTTGGGTTGATTGCTGCTGACGGGACAACCACAGAATACAGAGTTAGGATTACCTCTGGAGATCCATTCCCTTTCAATAATTTATTGATTTCACCTATAGCAATAACAGAACCAACTGTGCTGGATTTTACAGGAACAACAACTTTACCGGATTGCGATAACCTGGGTTCAGGAACTATAACCATTCAGGCAAATGGGGGGACTGCTCCATATACGATAAAATATATAAGTGGACCTACTTCTTTTTCGGATGGCAATATTGCTGTTGATGGGGGAACGGTTGACTTTACATCAATAGCTGCAGGTACCTATGAGGTGCAAATTGTGGATGCAAATAGCTGTACTCTAAATAAGAATGATATTGTTGTTGAAGCAGGGCCTGAAGCAGGAACTGCTACCCCTCAAACAACATGCAGCGATATATCTAATTTCGATTTATTTACAGGTTTATCAGGAAATGACTCTGGTGGATCTTGGGCTGATGACGATGCAACTGGTGCATTGGCTGGAAATATTTTTAATGCAAGTGCAGTTGGAGCAGGGACGTATCACTTTACTTATACTGTAAGTGTTGCAGGCTGTGTTGATGATATGGAGACACTTACCGTTAATGTTACTACAGCTCCGAACAGCGGGGTAGCGGTAGCACAGAGTACGTGTACGGATATTAACAATTTTGATTTATATACGGCATTAGATGGCAGCCAGGATGCAGGGGGAG
>JAGQYJ010000221.1 GCA_020436145.1 Cyclobacteriaceae bacterium
AATGCCTCGGCACAGATTATCAGCGTTCAAGACAGCATTCTGGCTTTTACTGACTCTACCTTTGAATTGTTTAAAAATTATTCCTTGTACGCTGAAAAAATAAATTGGGAAAAAAGGAAAAAAGATTTTTTAAAAAGGAATAGTCAATTACCACACTTTAAAGAAATATTCCCTGCTTTTCAAACTATTCTAGATGACCTGGGAGACCATCATAGCTTCTTTTGGTACAATAATACAAAATACAGCTCTCGTTACGGGCAACTGGATGCTTCACAGATAAGAAAGCCCCTAATGGATGCGCTCGAAAACGGACATGCTACTTTAACCGTGGATGTTATAGATAGTGTTGGTTACATTAGAATTCCACCTAATAATAGCCCGGACGATTTTAACGAAATGCAGAAATCCGCACAGGAAATACAAGACAGTATATGTACTATTTATAGTAATAGTATTAAAGGCTGGATTATTGATTTACGGTTAAATACGGGAGGTAATATGTATCCCATGATTGCCGGTATTCAATCGTTTCTAAAGCCAGGAACATTTGCCAGTACAGTTGACAGAAATGATTCTTTAAAGGATTGGGCTGTAGATAGAAAAGCAATTTATGAAGGAAATAAAAAAATTACTGAACTAAAAGAGAATTGCTTACCTGTTTTGTCATCAGCTAAAACAGTTGTTTTAATCAGTCAAGTTACAGGGAGTTCCGGGGAAATAACTGCGCTTGCGTTTATAAACCGGCCAAACACCTATTTCATTGGGGAAAAAACCGCTGGTTTTATGACATCAAATGAGCTTTTCAGACTACCATTTAATACATTTCTGTTACTCACAAGTGCCTATGAAACTGATAGTAATGGTAAAATAATAAGCTTTATCCAGCCCGATAAAGAAATGGTTGATGGAGATGATTTTGACACAATTGGAAATGACCTAAAAGTACTGGAAGCCTTCAAATGGATAAATAAATAGTTACTTATAGTTGCCCTAAACATTTAACTGTTTCACTCATGTCAAATCATAGTTTTGAGTTCATCCCTATGTCCTCATCTGATAGTTTGGTAGCTCCTGTTATTGAAGATGATTTTTGTCGTGAGGCCTATGAATCATTCAAAAACCTATTTCTAAAAGATGGATATTCTCCTCCCTGGATAAGTTATTTTGTATGGCATGATAAAACACTAATCGCTGTAGGTGGCTATAAAGGTCCTCCCGAAAATAACCGTATTGAAATTGCCTATGGTACGGTGCCTGAACATGAAGGAAAGGGCTACGCTACCATGATATGTAAAGAATTGGTTGCTATGGCCTTGAAAGAAAGACCCAACCTTAGGATTTGTGCCCGTACCCTTATTGGGGAAAATGCTTCTACTAAAATTTTACAAAGAAATGGTTTCAAGCTTCAGGGAGTAGTAAATGATCCCGAAGATGGAGAGGTTTGGGAGTGGGAGCTAGAAAAATAGTTATAAAAAAGCCCATCCACTAGCTAGCGGATGGGCTTCTGTTTATCATTACAGTCTACTTAATTAT
>JAGQYJ010000222.1 GCA_020436145.1 Cyclobacteriaceae bacterium
GGATTGACAACCTCTAGCATTGTAGGCCTTGACGAAGGATTGTATGAAGTTGTTGCAGAAGATCAAAGCGGTTGCACCGCTAATGCTACCCTGCAAATCAATCGCATTCCGCTCACTCCTACTAACCTGTCCAGCGCACCTGTATTTTGCCCGGATGATGGCTCAATAACCCTCGATGCCGGTTCAAACTTTGTCAGCTACTTGTGGAGCGATGGAAGTACGAATCAAACCCTGGAAGTAGTTTCTGGCGGGCTCTATTCCATTGAAGCGACAAACAATTTTGGCTGTGTTACAAATGACCAGTCAGAAGTGATCGAAGACTGTATCCCTAAAGTAAGTGGTCCTAATGCTTTCCGCCCCGGTGGATTAAATAATACGTACTCCCTGTTTACACAATATGTAGATACATTCGAGATCTTTATTTTCGATCAATGGGGTGAGATGGTGTACCATTCTGATGATAAGGCTTTTGCCTGGGATGGAGTATATAATAATGAGCTCCTGCCTGCCGGCCAATACAGTTGGGTAGTTCGCTATACCAGTTCTTTTAGAGATAGAGGAACTATAGAGGAGTATGGTGGAGTAGTGCTACTTAGGTAAAATGTAAAGCGTCACATATATTACTTTATTGTTATTAGATCAGAACAAGCTAAGTTTGCAAAAATATTGCAGAGGTAAAATCATTAACTTCTGTAAAGTAAACAAAACAATGAAATATATAATTGGAGTTTTTATTGTAGTGGTTGCAAGCTCATTTTTAATGAAACCAGCTCCAACCAACCTACGAATTACAACACTTAATGAACTCGGAAATGTTGAAGATAGTGTTGAAGTGACCCTTTTCAGAACCGTTCAGGATTATAGGGAGGAAGTTAACCCGGTAATGCAGGCACAATTCACAGATCTGAAAGGGCGTACTACCTTTAAAGGGTTAGAGCCTATCAAATACTATATTCATGCTGAAAAAGGTGACAAGAGCAATGTAGGAGGCGGTGTTGAAACGGATACACTGGAAGAAGGGAAGATAAACAAGCTCACCATAATTATTGAATAATTCCTTGGATAATTTTTTTATTTACGGTGCATACGGCTATACAGGTCGTCTGATAACAGATTATGCCATTCGGCAAGGCCTAAAGCCTATTATTGGCGGACGCGATAAATCTAAAATAAAACAACTTGCTGAAGCAAACGAACTGGAATACTTTGTGCTTGAAGCCAATGATAAGGAAAAATGGGACCAGGTATTCAAACGGGTTAAGCTGGTGCTTAATTGTGCAGGACCCTTTGCGCTTACAGTAAAGCATATTGTACCGTGGTGTATAGAACACGGTGTTCACTATTTGGATATAACAGGTGAAATAGAGGTTTTTGAGTTTATTCAAGGCCTTCATGAAACGGCCAGCAACAGGAACGTTGTTCTTATGCCTGGCGTTGGGTTTGATGTAGTTCCATCAGATTGCCTTTCAGCGCAGTTGCACGACAAATTGCCATCTGCCACCCACCTTGAACTTGCTTT
>JAGQYJ010000223.1 GCA_020436145.1 Cyclobacteriaceae bacterium
GTATCAGAAAAAGAAAGAGCGGACCAGTTACGCTATCTGTCGCTCTCAAAAGCCATGGCTATTACGGCTACCAAAAATATACCTGACAGCGACCTTAAAGGTCTACTGGCTATGCAGGCCTATAACTTTAATGAAGCACATGACGGTGAAAGGTTTAATGCCGATATATATGATGGCGTATACAAAGCACTAAGTCAATTTAAAGACCCTTCCACCAATAGCCTTAAAGGGCATTCACAACAGGTTAATGTAGTTATTGAGGGCATTGGCAGTGGTCAATCACTTTTTTCCGCTGATTCGGAGGGCAAAATACTGAAATGGGATGTAAGGAATGGGCAGGTAGAGGCTGATACTATTACCTCTGCCAGGAAAGGTTATGATACAAGAGGAATGATCGCAGACCCCAATGGTTCCTGGCTTATTGCAAGTGGTGACTACCCTAGACCGGATAATGCTGCCTTTGTAAATTATTTCGATTTAAAAAGCCATACTTCTAAAAAGCTTGAAGGCTTTAAAGGAGTAGTTCAAAGCCTGATTTTACTGCCTTCTGGTAATGAGTTTTTGGCTTTAAATGATTATGGTAAAGAAATAGTTAAATACAGTTTGACTGGTAAGACCCCTTCAACTTTTATAAAACCATCGCAAAGGCTTAATTACCTGGCTATGACAGGAAATGGAAGATTCCTGGCAGGCGCAGGCAATAATGGCAAAGTTTTTCTATGGGATTTAGAGAATGGAAATACTGAAAAGGTGATTTATGAAACTCCAAATCATGCAATCACAGCTGTTCAGTTTAGTCCAAGTGGTCAGCAGTTGGTAGTAGGTAACAGAGAGGGCGAGGTAACGCTCCTTTTTACTGCAACCGGAACCATTCGAAGAACATTCTCTGAAATTCAGGCGACCATTAACGATATTAAATTCAGCCCAAATGGTGATTACCTTGCCGTTGCCAGTTATGATGGTACATTGAGGGTTTGGAATATGAAAAACCTGAAATTGCAGCCCCTTGTACTCTCAGGACTGAAAGACTGGGCAGCATCTCTGGCATTTACAAATGACAATGGATATTTGTTAGGAGGCGGCTATGAAGGAGGAGAGGTACGGGTATGGCCAATGAACCTTGAGCAAATGGCAAGTAAGTTATGTACTCATATTGACCGCAATCTGACGGATGTAGAGTGGGAAATTTATGTGGCTGACCTAAAAGATATACCAAAAGAAAAAACGTGTGATAATGTGGATTAAAAAAATAGGAATTGGTTTACTGACAGTTTTCACATTGTTTGTTTCAAGGCAGGTACTTGCTCAGGAAGAAGAGAAAAGTGAATGTGTGATCAAACTGGAAGAAGCCCAGCAAAAATATAACCAGGGGCGTATTCAGGATGTAGAGCCCTTGATTGGAAAATGTGTTGAAGGCGAAGAATTTAACAAGGCCGACAAGAC
>JAGQYJ010000224.1 GCA_020436145.1 Cyclobacteriaceae bacterium
CTGTAACCAGGAATAGAATACCTTGGCGCAAAAGCCTTTTTACCGTAATCAGGGATAAATCTTCATAAGCATTTAAATGTGCCATTTTGCCGGGTGCAACACTCAAACCAGGTTCATCTATAGCTAGAAATCCAAAAAAGGAAGAAAGATCCCCGAGGTCATCAATTCTGCCAACCGAATAGTAATCAGGATGCCGGATCAGGTGTTCTGTTCGATTAATGCCAATATCTATCCTTGAAGTCTTAGAACCTGCAACCTTTACAGATTTAATTAAAGCATCAAAAAGCTTGGTATCTATAGTAGGAATGCTTGTATAACTTTCAGTAGAAACATTATCAAATGTCTTGGTTCCAAGTAATTCAAATGCTTTCAGTAAGGAAATAAAGTTCAGTTTTCTTACTCCCTCCTTTTCCATATCATTTTGTTGCCAGCCTGATTCCACCAAAATGGTACTTACTCCTTTGGATTGAAGGTAATCACCAAAGGACCTATGGCTATAGGCATCATCATATAAGCCAACACCACCAGGAATGGACTCTTGCAACGTTTCATTTAAACCTGCGATTACCTGCATGGCTTTTTTTCGCACCATATTTATTTTTCTGGTATGATCATAGGCGGGGGCCAAAAACGACATACTGGAAGGAACGCCTGTTCCTGTTACATTATAAAACCTTCTTTGGTCGTGCAGGTTAAAAGCAAAATGTGGTTTAAATTTCTCAACCTGTTCATGAAGTAGCTTTGCTTCCTGACTTTGCAGAGCTACTGCATCACGGTTTATGTCAATTTCCATGGCATTTCTGCGCTGAAAGCGTTCTGCTCCATCCGGATTAAGCATAGGAATGAATTGCAGGGTCAGGTTTTTGGCAATTAACTCACGGAACGAATTGAATTCATCGTCTGCGATCAGAAAATTCAAAATATCTAAAATGGCACGTGTAGCAGTAGACTCATTACCATGCATCTGGCTCCATAGCAGTACGTTTGTATTACCTTTTCCGTATACAATGTTCTTTATTTCCCTACCCTCTTCAGAATATCCAAGAGTAGCAATTTCAAGCTTACTGTTACTATTAAACTCAATCAGAGCATTAAGCAATGTTTTGTGGTTAAACCTGTTTGCGCTGATTTGATGAAAGTGATAGCTCTGAAACTTATCAGCTATTTCTAAAATTAAACCGGGTTTCCTGTTTGCCATTTCTTCAAATGTAGGCAGAATTAGAAAGAATAAGTTTATAGAATAAACTGGAAACCTACCTTCACTCCAAACTTGCGTACATCCGGTTTATCAAGATAGGTCAACCGATGCAAAAAATCTACCCGGATTACCTTTAATATATTTTCCAATCCGTACCCTAACTCAATGTAAGGCAGGTCGTCTCTAAGTACACCAAACTGCTCAATGGTATTACCACC
>JAGQYJ010000225.1 GCA_020436145.1 Cyclobacteriaceae bacterium
TTAAAAGCTCAATGTTAGCATTATCCTTTAATCTAAACCATAGCACTAAGGCACAAATTCGAGCAAATATGTGCTGTTGGCAATAGCAGATTGTGTTTTGAGCTATTCGAGAACTGCCGAATAGAATTATCTGACAGAAATCAATTAACTTAAAATATTACAATTTTGAACATGTAACTAAGATATATAACCCTTTTTGATTGCCATAGCAATAAGCTGGGTCACATTTTTGGCATTGAACTTCACCATAAGATTTCTTCTGTACGATCGTATTGTATGGCTGCTTGTTCCAAGTGTTACGGATATCTCATCAGATGTCTTCCCTTCACTTAACAATGAAAGTACCTGCTTCTCCACCCTGGAAAGTTTGATTATTTTCTCTTCTTCCGTTTTCTTAACCATTTTCATGGCCATTTTAGTGGAAACATCCTGGGAGAAATAATTTCCACCTTCCGATATTCTAATAAGTGCACGCTCCATCTCATCCTGTGATGTATTTTTAAGAATATATCCATCTGCACCTGCTTCCAGGGCATTTTGGATATAGCCCTCTTTATCATGCATAGACATAATAAGTACCTTCACTTCCGGAAAATGTTCTTTGACAACACGGGTGGCTTCCAGCCCATCCATTACGGGCATATTGATATCCATAATCACCACATCAATACGATGCATTTTAAGTAATTTAATTACTTCCTCACCATTGGTCGCCTTTGCTACCACCTCAAATGCCCCTTTTTTATTAAGCATATTTTCAATGCCATCAGCTAAAATGGTATGGTCATCCGCAACAATAACTTTGATTTTATAACCTTCTGCTTCCGGCATTTATCGTGATTTATAAAGGTGGAATTAATGATAACCGTACCCCTAAACTACAAAATACTTGTAAATACATACCACAAACATTCCTAATAAAATACAATATTTAATAACACGTTACGCATTACATTTCCATTTAGCAGAATGTGCCTAGTTTAATAGCAGAAATGCTATCATAACATAGCAGATTGAGTAAAAAGATTCGCAATTTTTTGTTTGAGTTTGTCTAAAAAAGGTGAGGTAGCCAATTGTCTAAAAATATAGCTTTGATAACTACAAAATTGTAAACAGGCACATATAAATAACTAAAGGCAGATTCAAATACTAACTAACCAACTGAGCTATGATTATTTATACGGACAAAATTTCGACAATAGAATACGATAATGAAAACCAAAACATCACGTATTTGGAGCA
>JAGQYJ010000226.1 GCA_020436145.1 Cyclobacteriaceae bacterium
GGATTGGTAACAGGAGGAGCCACCCTGCCATAGGCATAAAACTCCTGTGCCACCTGGTTCAGGGCCGCGTTCACCTTGCGGTGAAAATGGTCCTGCTCTTGATTGAATGCTTCCCGCACCCAGTAGATCTGGGCTACACTTATGCCAATCATCGAAAGAATGGCTAAGACCAGCACCAAACGTATGTTCCGGCTTCTCATCACCTTAAAACTACGGTAAATTTTAAGAGGATACACTGCATTAACAACTCATTAACAATTATTAGGAACTCATTAACAGAGGTTTGCTCCGGAAGGACACATTTTTGGCGTATGTTGAATTTAAACCATAAACTACTATGAAAAAGCAACTCTTAATTGCAGTATTTAGTGTTCTTACGGTGGTATTTGCCACCCAGTCCGTTATTGGGCACATTAAAGGATTAACCGGCCCATTGTTTGTATGGGAATCCACTGTATATGACTTCGGTACCATTGAATTGAACAAGCCCGTGGATCATATATTTGAGTTTACCAACACCGGAGATGTGCCATTGATCATTTCTAATGCCAAAGCATCCTGCGGTTGCACAGTGGCCGACTACACTCGTGAACCCATTGCGCCAGGTTCTAAAGGTTTTGTTTCGGCCCGATACAATGCAGCACATGCAGGCGCCTTTACCAAAACAGTAACTGTGACTGCCAACACGGGCGAACAAGCCGTAGTGCTTACCTTAAAGGGAGTAGTAAAAGCGGCTGAATAAATTCATAACCGGATAGACTATCTCCACCACAACCCGGCAGGTTTCCTGACCGGGTTATTTTTATTACTCTTATCGGAAATATTTGCTCTTCGTATTTACAAAACTGTTTTTTAACCGTGCATTCACTTACTTTACAGTATGCGTGTGCTTCTTGCAATTTGCCTGCTCCTTATTACCAACCTTGCAACAGGACAGGCAAGACGTGCCGAAAACCTGATTGAAAAGGAAAAGTACGAAACCGCCCATGAGTTGCTTGTAAGCGGAATGGAAAAAGACAGTACGGATGCGGCCCTTCCGTTTGTGCTTTCCACCCTTTACCTAACGCAGGCATGGCCCCAGGCTAACCTCGATTCCGCCTATTATTTTTCTGTGCTAGCCATTAACAAATACGATCAACTCGATGAGAAAAGTTTGGAC
>JAGQYJ010000227.1 GCA_020436145.1 Cyclobacteriaceae bacterium
ATTCCCTTTGGGTCAGGTTTTCCTTTTGCAGCACTCAGAAAATCACCAACTGAAACATGAACATCTTGTATTTTAAACAACCAGGTAGTATCTGCTATTTGTGCAAGGGAAGAATCATTCGTTTCCACTAAGCTTTCAACTGCCATTTCATTTCTTTGAAACCCATTGGCTAGCTTAAGCTTTTTAAGCATTTCATCTTTCGGCAACGAGGAACGGCTATCTCTACTTACTCCTCTTGCCAAGTTATCCCGTTCTTCTTCAAACGAACCTACCGGTATTTTTTTTATTAATTTGAGTATGTGCCAGCCATATTGTGTCTGGACGGGTTCAGAAATATCTCCAGGGTTTTTAAGACTAAAAGCAGCAACTTCAAACGGGGGCACTATTTGACCTCTTCCAAAGGGCCTTAACATGCCATTGTTAAATACCGAGCTTTTATCTTCCGAGTAGTTTCTGCAGGCTTCATTCCAATCTGCCCCTGCTTTTAAAAGAGAATCTGCCTCAAATATTTTAGCTTTTGCTTCCTTCTTTTTTGCTTCACTGTCTTTGGATGTTAGGAGCACCATTATATGTGCCACCTGCACCTTTCCCTCATTTTTTCTCTTATCTTCTACTTTTATTATATGGTAGCCAAACCTTGTTCTTACCGGGGCCGATACCTTACCCACCGGAGTACTGTACGCTGCCTTTTCGAAAGGATATACCATTTGGAGCGTTGAAAAATACCCCAGTTCCCCTCCATTTCCAGGGGCAGAAGGGTCTTCAGAAAACTGTCGGGCCAGCTTTTCAAATTTTTCTCCTTGCAGCGCCCTGTACCGGATTGACGTGATTTTCTGATACGCCTTGACCGTATCTTCGGGTGAAACATCTGTCTTTAATTCAATAAGTATATGTGAAGCCTTTATCTCCCACAAGCTATGCTCATATGCCTCTTTTATAAGTGCTTCCTGATCTCCTTTTGGACTTAAGTAAGAGTCGTCTAATTGTTTCTTATATTGAGTAAATTCCTTCTTGAATTCTGCAGTTGTATCATAGCCAAGA
>JAGQYJ010000228.1 GCA_020436145.1 Cyclobacteriaceae bacterium
GACAATTTTGGTGGAGCATTTTCTGAAACATTGGGCTATGGAACAAGAAATATCCAATCTATTGAGATGCTCTTTGAATATGCAGCCGGGCAGTTAATAAATACATTTTCATATGATGAAAATGGAGACCAGTGGACATCTCATACCGTTACTAAGGATGAAGAAGGAAATTGGGTAACATTTGGTCGTATTATTTTAAAACGGTAAAAAGAAAGTTAAATAATAATAATAGGCTATTAAAACAAGCTATACGGCATGATAAAGATTAGCACCAATCAAGCAGGAAATATGTTTCCATGAAACAACTTATCGAAAATATAAAGCAGATTGAACATGGCTTTAAGCATATTATCGAAGCTGGGGATATCATTTTAACCGACAAAACTCAGAATCCCTTTGCCCTTGCTACCGAATTTCTTAATGACGGTACCTACCAGGTAAGAATGCTGGGGGCCTATCTTTTGGGGCAGCTATCACCCGGCAGTTCAAAAGCACTTGATATACTTAAAACAAAGGTTGCACAAGATGAAAACTGGAGAGTACAGGAAATGCTTGCCAAAGCCTTCGACTATTATTGCCATACTATTGGCTATGAAGAAAGCCTGCCAATTCTTAAAGAATGGTTATCAGACAAAAACCCGAATGTTAAAAGGGCTGTTATTGAAGGGCTGCGCATCTGGACCAGCCGACCATATTTTAAAGAGAATCCTGAAATTGCCATCATGTTAATTAGCGAGCATAAAGAAAATGAAAGTGAATACCTGAGAAAATCCGTTGGAAATTCATTAAGAGACATTAGGAAAAAGCACCCGGGGCTCGTTGACGGAGCGATAGCTCTTTGGAATAAAGCCGACCCGAATATCGAATTTGTTATTAACCAAATACGTTGATCAGCAAATCATGCTTGAAACCGAACGCTTACTCATAAGGCAAATAACCCTTGAGGATAAATACGAACTATTTGACTAT
>JAGQYJ010000022.1:0-14745 GCA_020436145.1 Cyclobacteriaceae bacterium
TGGTATAAACAAAGGCGGGCTTACTCCTTTTGGTAGGGAGGTGATAAAAAAAATGGAAAGCCTGCATATGACTGTTGATCTGGCCCATGCTTCTCCTGCCCTTATCGATGATGTACTGGATATGGCCACACGCCCTTTGCTGGTATCGCATACCGGGGTAAAAGGTACATGCAACAATGTTCGCAACCTGTCAGATGAACACCTGAAACGCATTGCTGCAGGGGGCGGCCTTGTTGGGATTGCCGTATTTGAACAAGCGGTGTGCGGTACGGATGCCCAGGCAACAGCTAAGGCCATTAGATATGCTGCTGACCTTATAGGTTATAAACATGTTGCGCTTGGCTCCGATTTTGACGGAGCCATACAGGCCCATTTTGACGTTACAGGCTTTCCATTGATTGCGGAAGAACTGTTAAAGCTGGATTTTACTGAAAATGAAATTGCCGCCATTATGGGCGGCAATGTGCGTGATTTTCTACTGAAGAATTTACCGGAGTAATTGATTTTGCTATTTTGAAACCTACATTGGTACCAGGGTGATTTCTTCTTCAACACCCCGCATCAAAGGATTCTCTCGCTTTATCACCAACCTCTCATTAGAGAATGACATTATCTTTACTTTACTTGTCTTACCCGGTTTGCTCATCTCTATTTCTTCAATTGAGATAACTTTCCAGCTTGTAAATCCACCACTATAGGGAGATCCTGAGCATTTCAAAACATCTTCACTATTGAATTCAAAAACCATTTGGCGAGCCGAGGCTTTTAATTTATCCTCAGAATTAATCGTAACAGGACTAGAACCTGATTTAAATTCTGTTACTGCTATGGTTTTCCATTTCTTACCTATTAATGTTTTGGTAAGCTTTTCAGTACCTCCTTGATCCTGGGCACTGACCCAAAATGCACAAAGTAGTATTGTCATTGATAATAAGGTTTTTTTCATTGTTCTAAGGTTTGGATATCGCTAAAAATACTATTTTAAAAGAATTAAGTCAATAATCAGTGCTTCTTAAAAGGCTCCATACTTTGCGACCCAAACCCTTTGGGATAGTTCTCAATATCATCGAACCCCAGTTCAATATCTCTGCCCGAATGTGGTATATGGGCTGTTTTAAAAATATAATCCCAAATGCTTAATGTAATCCCAAAATTGATTCCATAAGGGTGGCTATCGGGCATTTTTTTAGCATGGTGCCAGATATGCATCACCGGATTATTAAGAAGGTATTTTAAAGGCCCGTAGGTTATATTCATGTTTGAATGATTCAAATGACCAATCATAATATTGAATGCATGCAGTACAAATAAATCGTTAAGCCCAAAGCCAATCATGGTCAATGGAATGTATAAGGCAGATTTGTAGAAAACGTTTTCCATCCAGTGATAGCGTAAGTGAGCTGCGAACCCCATCTCTTCTACCGAATGATGTACTTTATGGAACTGCCACATCCAATCTACTCTATGCAGCATTACATGCACACTCCATTGGATAAAATCGGATACCAGGAACAGAATTAGAAAACGGGCCCAGATAGGCAGGGTTTCCAAATTAACGGCTACCCTATTTTCAATTCCGAAAAGGCCCAAAAACTTACCAAATAGTTCTACCCCAACATTGGAAATAGCATTATAGGCCACCAGTGAAAAAATGAAAAAGTTAAAGAACATATAAAAGGCATCAAGCCAGAAGTCTTTGCGAAAGGCTGCCTGCTTTGTCCTCCAGGGGAAAAGTAACTCTAACCCCCATACCGCCAGCGAAAGCACAATGAGGTAGTAAAAATAATTACCCCAACCCGGATGCGTAATTTCGTACATCAGGTAGTTCCAGTAACCTGTATATGAATCTAGAATGGTTTTAAAAATATTCATTAAGCATTAAAATTTTATTTTCCTGTCACTTTTAGGAGGTTCAATCGTGCAGCTATCGCTCCCCGGCCTGAACCCACAACCCGTATTGGCAATAGCCTGGTATAATAATACTCCTGCAAATGCCAGGACTATATAGTCCTTCTCAACAATAGCTGAAATACCAAAATAAAGTCCTAAAAAAAGGCGAAGAAGCCGTGCGAATCCCCAACTTTTTAAGATCGTATCCATGTTACTTATTTAGGGGCATTCCCTGGCTTTGCCAGGCTCTTATGCCTCCTGCAAGGTTATACACTTCTTTAAAGCCCATGCTGCTAAGCAATTGCATAGCGCTTCCACTTCTCCCTCCAACAGCACAATATACCATAACCGGTTTGCTTTTATCCAGTGTTTTCAACTGCTCTTTAAAATCAGGTGCGTAAAAATTCATGTCTACATGGCCTGCAATTGCCCCTTGTGCTATTTCCTGGGGGGTTCTCACATCCAATACTACACCTTCTTTCTTACTGTCAATCAGCTCTTTGAATTCAATGGGGGCTACATTTTTTGCAATTATTGCTGAAGCTTCCACTTCGCTTCCATTAGCCCTGGCAATGTTTTGGTTTTGAGAGTTACCACATGAGGCCAGGCCAATCGAAAGGGCCAAACCCAACCCAAAAATTGAAAACTGTTTCATAGTCTAGTTGTTAATCTAAAAATTTATCTAATAACAAGATACAAAGTAAAAAGTTCAAAATTTATACTCGTGTGACCAAAGGCACAATGATGGAAAGGCATTGACCTTTATTTTGCCATTTTTGTAAACAAGCTTATTAGGCCATAAGCAAGGTATGATGCTATACAACATTTAAACAACCGCTAATAATGAAAAAGTTTCTTCCCATACTATCCTGGTTACCGGGATATAAAAAAGAATACCTGTCAGGGGACTTTTCTGCAGGGCTCACGGTTGGCGTTATGCTAATACCGCAGGGCATGGCGTACGCCATGATTGCAGGCCTCCCTCCTGTTTATGGCCTTTATGCTGCGCTGGTTCCACAAGTGGTATATGCCATTTTCGGTACATCCAGGCAGTTGGGGGTTGGCCCTGTAGCCATGGACTCCCTTTTAGTAGCAGCGGGTGTCTCGGTTATCGCGGAAGCAGGTAGTCAAAACTATATTTCTCTTGCTATTTTGCTCGCTTTTATGATGGGCGTCACCCAACTTGCATTGGGGCTATTCAGAATGGGCTTCCTGGTCAACTTTCTCTCTAAGCCTGTCATCAGTGGTTTTACTTCAGCAGCCGCATTAATCATCGCACTTAATCAGCTTAAGCACTTTGTAGGTGTTGACCTTTCTGGAAGCAACGTTTTCACAATTCTCTATGAAGCCATTTTAAAGTTTGGTGAATTTAACTGGATTTCCCTTGTCATGGGAACTGTAGGAGTTTTAATCCTTAAAAACATTAAAAAATTGCATAAAGCTATTCCGGGAGCACTAGTGGCTGTAATACTAGGCATAATCGTAGTTAAAATATTCAACCTTAATGCACATGAGGTTAAAATAGTTGGTAAAGTGCCCGAAGGACTGCCCCATTTTTCTATTCCCGTTTTCGGTTCCCCCCATTTTAACGAGCTCATTCCAATTGCCGCTACCCTGGCGCTTATTGCTTTTATGGAAGCCATTTCTGTAGCAAAGGCACTACAAGCCAAACATAAAAATGAATACAAGCTGGATGCAAATCAGGAGCTTATAGGCCTTGGAATGAGTAATGTGGTCGGCTCCTTTTTCAGTTGCTATCCAACCACAGGAGGCTTTAGCCGCTCTGCAGTAAACGAACAATCGGGGGCTAAGACCAACCTTGCAGCATTAATTAGTGCGTCTCTTGTTGCACTTACATTGTTGTTTTTAACCCCTCTTTTCTACTATCTGCCGAAATCAATACTCGCGGCAATTATTATGGTAGCAGTTTTTGGCTTGATAGATATTAAGTTTCCGGTCACACTCTGGAAAACCAAAAAGGAAGATCTCCTTATGCTATTAATTGCATTTGGGGTCACGCTTGGCTTTGGTATTAAAGAAGGCATTGGAGTAAGTGTGGCTATCTCGTTACTTGCCATGATTTATAGAAGCACAAAACCACATTATGCTGTGCTGGGTAAAATGCCTGATTCTAAAGAATACAGGAACATAGAGCGCTTTAAGGATGTCGTGATAAGAAAAGATATTCTTATCATCAGGTACGATGCTGACCTGTACTTTGCCAACACCAGTCATTTTATGGAGACCCTGTCAGAAGAGGTTGACAAAAAAGGAAATGATCTTAAGCTCGTTATTTTGCACGGAGGAAGCATTGCACATATTGACACTACTGCCTACCAGGCACTTTCAGAATTCATAGAGCATATGGCAAAAAACAATGTAGAGGTCTATTTAGCCTATGTGATTGGCCCTACCCGGGATTTTCTGAGAAAAGCCGGTCTCGGAAATATGTTAGGTGAGGAAAAATGCTTTTTGGATATAGATAGCGCCATTAAGACCTATGATGAAAAATTTTCTAATAGGTAAAGTCGATTTTGCCATAGATTATTTTGATTTTCTTATGTAATTTTAATCACATAGAAAGCCGCACGCAATACGTAAACTTGCATACATTCAAAAAATGTACGATTAACAAAACAACATATTATGCCGATAGAACAGATATACACAGGCTGTTTAGCCGAAGCCGCTTACTACATTCATTCCAATGGAGAGGCTGCTATAATTGATCCTTTAAGGGAAACAACGCCATACGTTACCAGAGCTGCCGATGATGGGGTGAAGATTAAATACATTTTCCTTACGCACTTTCATGCAGACTTTGTTTCGGGTCACGTTGACCTTGCCAGAAAAACAGGAGCAACTATTGTTTATGGACCAAATGCTGAAGCTGCATTTGATTTTCATAGTGCTAAAGACAATGAAGAATTTAAAATTGGTGATTTGACCATAAAGGCACTTCATACGCCAGGTCACACTATGGAATCAACAACTTACCTGTTGATTGACGAAAATGGCAAACAACATAGCATTTATACAGGTGATACCTTGTTTATTGGCGATGTAGGACGCCCAGATCTTGCTGTAAAGACTCATTTGTCTCAGGAGGACCTTGCGGGGCATTTATATGATTCGTTGCGGAATAAAATAATGGTTTTACCAGATGATGTGATTGTGTATCCTGGTCATGGTGCAGGTTCTGCCTGTGGTAAAAATATGAGCGAAGACACATACGATACCCTTGGCCACCAAAAAGAGACTAACTATGCCTTACGTGCAGATATGTCAAAAAAAGAGTTCATCCAGGAAGTACTGACAGGATTGGTTCAGCCACCTCAGTATTTCCCTAAAAACGTAATGATGAACAAGGGTATTAACACAAGTTATTCAGATATTATCGCTCATGGTGTACGCCCTCATCCTGCTCCTGAGTTCAAACAACTTATGGAAAACACTGAGGAGGTCATTGTATTAGACACCCGCCACGAGCAAACCTTCAAGGATGCGTTTATCCCCGGTTCATACAATTTCAATATTGACGATAACTTCGCTCCTTGGGTTGGTGCGGTAATTGAAAATATCGAAGCTCCCATCCTTATTGTTGCTGATGACGGCCGTGAGGAAGAAGTTGTTACTCGTCTTGCACGTGTTGGGTATGACAACTCAATAGGCTATTTGCAGGGAGGTATTGAAGCATGGGAAGATGCCGGTTATGAAACTGACTCTATCGTATCTATAACCCCGGATGAACTGAAAGTAAAGATGATGGGTAAAATAAACATCGTGGACGTAAGGAAAAAGTCTGAATTTGACTCAGAGCATGTAGATTACGCTGGAGTTGTAAACAGACCTCTTGATTTTATTAATAAAAACATGAAGGAGTACGATAAAAATCAGGAGTATTATTTCCATTGTGTAGGCGGGTATCGATCAATGATTACTGCCTCTATACTTAAAGCACATGGAATTAAAAATGTAATAGATGTTAAAGGCGGTTTCAGAGACATCAAGGAAAGCGGTGTTCCGGTTACGGAATACGTATGTCCTACCACGCTTTTATAATTTAAAATATAAGAATGTTAAGCCCTGGCGGAACCGTCAGGGTTTTTTTTTAAGTCAAAATGGTTCCCTGAATCATTAAAAAATAAACTATTTTTTATGAATTCTAATTCTAAAAAGGCAGTTAAGCCTGGTTATATCAAACATTATTTTCTGGCCAGTTTAACACTTGGGCTGGCACCATGGGGAATTAGTGGAGAGCCTCACATTATTGGTAAAATACGATGGATATGGGGTGGTGCTGTGGGCATGCAGCCTTTAGACTGGTTCGATTTCGTACTCCACGGAGCTCCATGGGCATTATTAATAGGAGCCATTCTATGGGAAGGAAAGAAAAAGTTTTTTCCTGCTGCCAAATAATAACATACTCATATTTAAGCACATTGAGTTGAGGCTTGTTGGGTTTCGCTATATCTTTGATAGATGCAGGAACTCACCTTATTTGAGCTAAATCTTCAAATCAAGAAAGCGCTGGAGCAGCTCGAAAGCTCCTATTGGGTAATTGCAGAAATAGGTCAGATACAGGTAAATCAAAGCGGGCATTGCTACCTGGAGCTTGTTCAAAAGGAGAATACTCAAGTAATTGCCAAGGCAAGAGCTACCATATGGGCTTACACCTATCGGAATATTTCAGCATGGTTTGAGCGAATTGCTGGAAGCTCACTGACGGTAGGAATGAAAATACTCGCCAATGCCAAGGTGGAATTCCATGAAGTGTACGGCTTAAGTCTTAATATTAAAGACATTGATCCTTCCTATACGCTTGGTGAGCGTGAAAAAGCACGTCAGGAGGTTATACAGCAACTCGAAAAAGATGGGGTTATGGAAATGAACAAGGGGCTCACGTTACCTCTGGTTCCTCAAAAAATAGCCATTATCAGTGCTGAATCAGCAGCCGGTTATGGTGACTTCATCAACCAGCTGAAAAATAATCTTTATGGTTATAAGATACACCATACGTTGTACCAATCAGTAATGCAGGGTTCAAAAGCATCGGAAAGCATTATTTCTGCCCTGCATCAAATCCATAAATCAAATGAAGTTGACCTTGTAGTCATTATCAGAGGAGGAGGCTCGCAGCTTGACCTTGATTGCTTTGATGATTATGAACTTTGCAACCATATTGCCCAGTTTCCCTTGCCGGTGCTCACTGGCATTGGTCATGAGCGCGATACCACCATTGCAGATATGGTAGCTCACACACAATTGAAAACACCTACAGCTGTAGCGGAATTTATTCTACAGGGCTTTATATCCTTTCAAACTCAAATCGAAGATTATTTTAAAACCATAAGAAATATAACACTGGAACATCTGATGGTAGAAAAAGAAAAAATATTAAGTCTTCAGGCTGGCATTGGGCACTCAGCGGTTATTCAAATTCATCGGCAAAATTCCAGTCTAAACTTTTTGACCCAAAGCATCCGGCATCATGCCCAGTCACAACTTAAAACAGCTTCTAATTCATTAAACTCAATAGAGCAAAAAATAAACCTCACTAACCCTTCCCATATATTGGAAAAAGGCTATGCTATTGTATATAAAAATGGGAAACCCCTTAGAAATAAAACAGTGGTCAAAGGCGATACCCTTGAAACAATTACTTCTAAGCAAAAAATAAGTAGTACCGTAAAAACAACTGAGAGTAGATGAGCAAATTCAATTACAAGAAAGCTATGGACAGGCTTAATGAAATAGTGACTGAAATGGAATCAGGAGATCTGGATATTGATAAAATAAGTGCCCTCGTAAAGGAGTCAGGTATTCTTCTGAAAGCATGTAAAAAAGCTCTTTCAGAAACAGAAAATGAAATAAATGAAGTGATAGACGATACGGAAAAACCATCCGAATAAATTCTTCAATGTTATCGCAGTTATTTTATTATTTTGGCACATCAGTTTTTAACTCACCCGATGAAACAATCGCTGCTCTCTCTTTTGCTTTTTCTTTCCACTTTTGGCATAGCGCAGCCCTCAAGATGGCAGCAACATGTTGACTACACCATGAATGTCCAACTGGATGAGGAGTCACACCAATTTGATGGCTGGCAAAAGTTGGTTTATACCAACAATTCGCCTGATACCCTTAAAAGGGTTTATTATCATTTATACCTTAATGCTTTTCAGCCGGGAAGCATGATGGATGAGCGTTCCAGGTCCATCTCAGACCCAGATGGTCGCATTACGGATAGGATTTCCAAACTTTCAGATACTGAAACAGGTAAACTTTACCCCACTAGCTTAACACAAGATGGGAACGAGGTTACATTCAAGGTAATAGGTACCATCCTTGAGGTCCTCCTTGCCAAACCCATTCTACCAAGTACAAGCACCACCCTCAATTTGCAGTTTGAAGGCCAGGTTCCTGTTCAGATCCGAAGATCAGGTCGTGACAACAGGGAGGGCATTGATTATTCTATGGCACAGTGGTATCCAAAATTATGTGAATACGATTTAGAAGGGTGGCATGCAGACCCTTACATTGCCCGGGAATTTTATGGAGTGTGGGGTAATTATGATGTTACTATCAACCTCAATTCTGATTATATTGTAGCAGCAACAGGAGTATTGCAAAACCCTGACGAAATAGGTTATGGATATGAAGAACCTGGAGTTGAAGTAAAAAAGCACAAAAAGGCCAAACAACTGGCATGGCACTTTAAAGCTGAAAATGTTCATGATTTTGTATGGACAGCCGACCCTGATTATGTACATAAAACCGTGCAGGTACCAGATGGGCCCAAAGTACATTTCTTCTACCAGGAAGATAGTATAACAACTCAATCATGGCCACAGCTGATTGAAATAACTCCTCAAATGGTGAGTTTTATGAACAAACGATTTGGTAAGTATCCATATTCAGATTTTAGTTTGATCCAGGGAGGAGATGGCGGTATGGAATACCCAATGGCAGCCCTTATTCTTGGCAAAGGAGCCTTCAGCGGACTCGTGACCGTAACACTCCATGAAATGTTTCATAGCTGGTACCAGGGAGTGCTGGGAAGTAATGAAACACAATACCCATGGATGGATGAGGGTTTTACCGAGTATGCTGAAAATATAACCAAATCTTACCTTAGCAATAGCAGTTCCGATCCCCAATCAGGTGCCTACAGAGCTTATTATTACCTGGTTCGAAGTGGTAATCAGGAACCCTTATCCACGTTTTCAGATTATTACACCACCAATTCAGGGTATAATATTGCTTCCTATTATATGGGCAACCTGGTCCCGGCCATATTGGAGTATATTGTGGGCGAAAAGACCTTTGAAAATGCTTTCAGGATTTATTTTAATACATGGAAGTTCAAGCACCCCAACCCTAATGATTTCAAACGGGTGATTGAAAAGGAAACAGGAATAGAGTTGGGGTGGTTTATGAACGAATGGATAAACACAACACATCATGTAGATTATGCCGTTAGCAATGTAGCTTCTGAAGGTGACAGCACACAGGTACGTCTTGTAAACTTGGGCACAATGCCAATGCCAACTGAAGTATATGTAACATACAAAGATGGAAACAGTGAGATTTTCTATTTTCCTCTTCGCATAATGCGGGGAGTTAAAACAGAATTCGGCAGTACAAAGGCAACCCTTGTGAGTGACTGGCCATGGACCAATCCGTCAAAAGAATTTGTCATTCCAAAACCGTTGAATTCTATTCGTTCGATTGAGATAAATAAAAGCAGGCGAGTCCCTGATATAAACAGGGAAAATGATAAATGGAATAACCAATAAACAATATGGACTTTAGCCAAGCCAAATCACGTGCTGAGGAGCTAAGTAAATTACTCCATAAGTACAACCATGAATATTATATGAACGACCAGTCGTTAGTTTCAGACCAGGAATTCGATCATTTAATGGAAGAGCTTATCAGTCTTGAATCATTGTTTCCCGAACTCAAGACTCCTGACTCTCCAAGCCAGCGGGTGGGCGGTACCATTAACAAGGCATTTGAAACGGTGGCTCACTCCACCCCTATGCTATCATTGGCGAATACTTATTCCGAAGAAGAACTTATAGAATTTGATAAAAGAGTTGCCAAGGGACTTGAAGGTCAAAATTATGAGTATGTATGCGAGCTAAAGTTTGATGGAGTAGCTATCAGTCTTCAGTATGAAAACAACACTCTGGTCAGGGCCATAACAAGAGGAGATGGAACCAAGGGAGATGATATTACAGATAATGCCAAAACAATAAGGTCCATTCCTTTGAGAATTGATAGTCCGCTTCCCCGGCTTGAAGTAAGAGGAGAAGTATTTATGCCGAAAGCTGTTTTTGAAAAGCTAAATAAAGAGCGTGCAGAAGCAGACGAAGAACTATATGCCAATGCAAGAAATACTGCCTCAGGAAGTCTCAAAATGCAGGATTCCACACAGGTTGCCAAAAGAAAGCTTGACTGCTATCTCTACATGTTATTAGCTGATGGGCATGAGTCGCATGAAGAAGCATTAGATAAAATGGTCCAATGGGGGTTTAATGTTTCCAAAACGTATCAAAAGTGCTCCTCTATTCAGGAAGTAATCAAATACATTGAGAACTGGGACGAAAAGAGGCATACGCTGCCGGTCGAAACAGATGGTATTGTTATTAAGGTAAACAGCCTGGAGCAGCAAAACCTGTTAGGGTTTACTGCTAAAACACCCAAATGGGCCATAGCCTACAAATACAAAGCAGAAAGTGCGTGCACTCAATTAAAGTCCATTACCTACCAGGTGGGGAGAACAGGGGCAATTACTCCGGTGGCTGAGCTTGAACCAGTTCTTTTAGCAGGTACAACCGTAAAACGGGCATCTCTTCACAATGCAAACGAAATAGAACGCCTGGACCTTCATGAAAATGACTTTGTATTTGTTGAAAAGGGGGGTGAGATTATTCCTAAAGTTACTGGAGTGGATATTTTGCAACGAAAGCAAAACACGCATCAGGTTAAATATATTACAGCATGCCCTGCATGTCGCACAGCACTGATTCGAAAAGAAGGAGAAGCTGCTCACTATTGCCCAAATACTGAACACTGTCCTCCTCAAATTACAGGCCGTATCGAGCATTTCATACACAGAAATGCCATGGACATCGATAGCCTCGGAGAGCGTACTATTCAATTACTTTTTGAGCAAGGTTGGCTAAATCGCCCCTCAGATTTGTACAAGCTCACGTACGATCAATTAATTCAACTTGAAGGGTTTAAGGAGCTTTCGGTTAATAACCTGCTCAATGGTATAGAGCAGTCAAAAAAAGCTCCTTTTGAAGCTGTTTTATTCGGATTAGGAATAAGATTCGTAGGTAAAACAGTGGCAGAAAAACTGATTGAGCATTTTGAAAATATAGATGCTCTAATGAGCGCTTCGTTTGAAGAACTCGTTGGTATTCAGGAGATTGGAGAAAGAATTGCCGCGAGTGTTATATCCTATTTTGAAATTGAAGACAATAGAAAGGAAATAGAACGGCTTAAGGAAGCAGGGCTTAATTTTGTTACCACAGTTCATACAAAAGCAAGTAGCAGCCTGGAAGGTCTCACCTTTGTGATTTCCGGTGTTTTTAACAACTATGGGCGTGAAGAGCTTAAAAAACTCATTAAGTCTCATGGAGGCAAAGTGGTTTCATCCATTTCTAAAAACCTTGATTATCTGGTAGCAGGAGATAAAATGGGACCTGCCAAAAAGGATAAGGCAGAAAAACTTCAGGTACGTATCATTTCTGAAGAAGATTTTGAATCTTTGCTAAGCAACTGAATAAATGATACTAAACCAGGCGTTATCGTATAAAACAAAGCGTTATCAAAAGGATAATAACGGACTCCGTTCCAGTATTCCCTATAATGAAGCGGTACACATTGGCATTGTTTTTAGTAACGATGCTCCGGATAAATCAGTAATGGCCGAACAGCTTGCAGCACATTACAGGGCCGACAACAAGCAAACAAAGGTTGTAGCCTACGACCGTAACGTGCAGGTAAAACATTTGCCTTTTGAGTCCTTTTCAAATAAGGATATTAGTTTTTGGGGAAGCTTCGTTAACCAGTCAATTAATCATTTCTCTGAAATATCATTTGACTTTTTGATTTGCCTGGATAACCCACCTGGCAAAATTATTCAAAACCTTATCGCTAAAAGTAAAGCCAAATGCAGAGTAGGCATTGGTTTTGGAAATGGAATCAATGGAGAACTGTTTGAGCTGGTTATTCAGACCGCCAATGATGCTAATCTGGTGGATAGTATATACACCTACACTAAAAATATAAGATAATGAAACAACTTGTAGGGCTTGGTGTAGCACTCGTTACTCCATTCAATCCTGATGGAAGTATTGATTTTGATGGACTCGCTAATCTGCTTGAACATACGTACAAGGGTGGTGTTGATTATTGGGTTGTAATGGGATCTACCGGTGAGGCGGCTACCATTTCTGAAAAAGAACAGGCTGAAGTTTTGAAATTTGTTTCTGACAATAACCCTGGTAAGCTTCCTATTGTATTTGGTATAGGAGGAAACAACACGGCAGAATTGGTAACTCGCTTAAAAGAAACTGATCTGAGCAATGTAACAGCTGTTTTATCCTCTTCTCCTGCATATAATAAGCCTTCACAGGCTGGTATCATTAAGCACTTTGAAGCACTTGCCGACAACTCTCCAAAACCGATATTGCTTTATAATGTTCCTGGAAGAACGGCTTCCAATATGCTGGCCAGCACAACAGTATTTCTTTCAAAACATCCTAATATCATAGGTATAAAGGAAGCTTCTGGTGATTTGATACAGATTATGGATATTGTGGGAAGCACTGCCGATGATTTCTTGATCACTTCTGGTGATGACCTGCTCACACCAGCAATACTAAGTGTTGGTGGCAAGGGTTTAATTTCAGTGTTGGCGAATGCTAAACCCCAAGAATTTAAAACAATTGTTCAAAGTGGATTAAATGGAGATTTTATCAGCTGCAGAAAGCAGGCTCATGCTTTGATAAAGCTTAATTCACTTATGTATAAGGAAGGGAACCCAACAGGTGTAAAAGAGCTATTAAAACAAATGGGGATTTGTGGCAACCAGGTTCGCTTACCCTTGGTGCAGGCGACAGAAGGTTTATCCCTGGAAATACAAACTCTTATATAATAATAAAGGCGACCATAGGCCGCCTTTAACTTTAAGATCTATTGATAGAAAATTATCCGTTGTTCTTTTTGTCCTGAACTTCTACTCGAATATCTTGAGCTAGGTTTTTCAAATCTTGCATTCCTTTTCTAACTCGTGTTCCAGCGGCATTGTTACCTTTATCATAGAACTTCTCAAAATCAGCTTCAAGGCCCTCTACCAGACTTTTTAATTCATCGAATCTTTTCATTTCAGTTTAAAGTTTTAAGGTTATTGATAATTCATTAAATATTTATGTAGGCAATATAGTCAATATGTGCATAAAACAACACTCTAACGCATTTTTTTGCCTATTATTCAGTAAATTCTACCAGTTTTTGCTCCCTATAGTAACCATCATCAAGCTTTTTCTTAATATCTACAAAAGCTGAGATAGTCAATTCCACATCTTCCAATGAATGAACTGCTGTTGGAATAATCCTCAAAATGATAGTTCCGCGAGGTACAACAGGGTATATTACCACAGAACAAAATATTCCATAATTCTCCCTTAAATCCATCGCGAGGTTAGCAGCTTCACCAACGGTACCATTTAGAACAACAGGAGTAACGGGACTTTGAGTGGTTCCAATGTTAAATCCATTCTTCCTGTATCCATCCTGTAAAGCATGAACTATCTTCCACAAGTTATCTTTAAGCTCCGGTTTGGTTCTAAGTAATTCCAGTCGTTTTAAAGCACCTTGCACTAAAGGCATTGGCACCGATTTAGCAAAAATCTGAGACCTGGTATTAAACCTCAGGTATTCAATTACATTCTTATTCCCGGATATAAAGGCACCTATGCTAGCCATTGATTTTGCAAAAGTGGAGAAGTAAAGATCAATCTGGTCCTGAACACCTTGCTCTTCGCCTGCTCCGGCTCCGGTTTTACCCATAGTACCAAAACCATGTGCGTCATCTACCAAAAGTCTGAAATCATACTTTTTCCTCAAACCCACTATTCCTTTCAGATCTCCCATATTGCCCGACATGCCAAAAACACCTTCTGTTATAACCAAAATACCACCACCGGTTTCTTCAACAATTTTTTGAGCTCTTTCAAGCTGTTTTTCAAGGTTTTCAATATTGTTATGAGGATATACAAAACGTTTACCCATATGCAAACGAACACCATCCACTATACTGGCATGAGATTCAGCATCATACACAATCACGTCCCTCCTGTCAACCACAGCATCAATAACTGACATAATTCCCTGGTAGCCATAGTTCAACAACATGGTTGTTTCCTTCTGAACAAAATCAGACAATTCAGCTTCCAGTTTATCATGCAAATTTGTATTACCTGACATCATCCTGGCTCCCATCGGATAGGCTAATCCCCACTCCTTAGCTGCTTCAGCATCCGCCTTTCTCACTTCAGGGTGATTCGCCAACCCTAAATAGTTATTAAGACTCCAGGTAAGTACTTCCTTCCCTCTAAACTTCATACGAGGGGCAATTTCTCCTTCCAGTTTTGGAAACATAAAATAACCTTCTTCTACATTGGCATGCTTGCCTAGAGGCCCTCTATCCAGCATTAATTTCTTAAATATATCCACAGTATGTATGTTTTGTGTTGGTTAAGTAATGTTCTATTACGGCTGCAAAGATACGTACAATTACAATCATCAAAAAATGTAACTTAAAAGGTTATATGC
>JAGQYJ010000022.1:14828-21816 GCA_020436145.1 Cyclobacteriaceae bacterium
TAGCCATGGCAAACATTAAGAAAATATTAGTAGCCAACAGGGGAGAAATTGCCCTTCGGGTCATCCGCACAGCTAAGGAAATGGGTATAAAAACCGTATCCATTTATAGTGAGGCCGACCGTAAATCTCCACATGTACTTGCAGCCGATGAGGCGGTTTTGATTGGCCCCCCACCATCCGCTCAATCATATCTATTGGGGGATAAAATTATTGATGTTTGTAAGGACCTTAAGGTTGATGCTATTCATCCTGGCTATGGTTTCCTCTCGGAGAATGCTGATTTTGCTGAGAAGGTTGAAAAAGCGGGGCTCATTTTTATTGGCCCCTCATCTCACTCTATTAGGGTAATGGGTAATAAATTAGCCGCCAAAGAAGCTGTAAGCTCTTACAATATACCTATGGTGCCTGGCACCGAAGGAGCAATTTCGGACACTTTGGAAGCGATAGAAAAAGCAAATGAAATAGGGTATCCTATTTTAATTAAAGCCAGTGCTGGTGGTGGAGGAAAAGGCATGCGGGTTGTCCGGTCAGAGGATGAACTTGAAGAACAAATGAAACTTGCTATAAGCGAGGCAACATCCTCCTTTGGTGATGGTTCCGTATTTATTGAAAAATACATAGAATCTAATAAACACATTGAGGTTCAAATTATGGGCGACAAGCATGGCAAAACCTTATACTTTTTCGAGCGTGAGTGTTCCATCCAACGGAGGCACCAAAAAGTAATTGAAGAAGCACCCTCTATGGTCATAACCGAAGAACTCAGAAAGGAAATTGGAGAGGCTGCGGTGCGTGTGGCGCAGTCGTGTGGGTACTATGGTGCCGGAACAGTCGAATTTATCTATGAAAACGGTTCTTTCTATTTTCTTGAAATGAATACAAGGCTTCAGGTTGAACACCCGGTAACAGAAGTAATAACAGGAGTTGATCTTGTAAAGCAACAAATCTATATTGCCGAAGGCAAACACCTGGAAATAAACCAGGTGGATCTCCAAATTCATGGACATGCTTTTGAAGTACGCGTTTACGCAGAAGACCCGCAGAATAATTTTTTACCTGATATTGGTAATTTAAAAACCTACAACCGGCCACAAGGCCCTGGCATCCGTGTAGATGATGGGTTTGAACAAGGAATGGACATTCCCATTTATTATGATCCTATGATTGCCAAATTAGTAACCTACGGACATGACCGTGACGAAGCCCGCAAAAGAATGATACGAGCTATCGATGAATACCAAATTACAGGTATTAAAACTACCTTGCCATTTTGTAAATTCACTTTTGAGCATGAGGCATTTATAGATGGAAGTTTCGATACAAAATTTGTTGAAAAACACTTTAAGCCGGAAATGCTGGATTCCGGGAATAGTGAAGAAGAAAGTATAGCTGCATTATTCGCATCCAAGGTGTTTTCAAATATGAAGTCTGGCAAAAGCAACCATGCGAGCAGTAATGGACAGGCTAAAAAAATGGGTTGGAAGCAACGGTTGCATAAATGATAAAATTAATGCACCCACTCCTTTTAGCCTCTAACTCACCTAGAAGAAAGGAACTACTGGGAAAACTTCAACTTCCGTTTACAGTTCAAACCATTGAAGTAGATGAAACCCTTCCAACAGCTATTAATCCGAAAGGGGCAGCTCTTTATCTTGCAAAAGTAAAAAGTAAAGCCCTTGCCCATGTGGCTCATAACCAAATAGTTATAACTGCAGACACGATTGTACTAAGTGGTTCTACCATTTTGGGAAAGCCTGATTCTAATGAAGATGCCTTTGACATGCTCAAAAGCCTTTCAGGAAAAACCCATGTAGTAATTACCGGAGTGTGTTTAAGATCAAATGATAAAACACTTAGCTTCGATACCACAACAAGAGTGACCTTTGGTAAGCTTGATGAAGGGGAAATTGATTTTTATATAAAATCAGGAAATGCTATGGACAAGGCCGGAGCTTATGGTATTCAGGACTGGATAGGAATGGTTGGAGTTAAATCGATTACCGGTTGCTATTATAATGTAATGGGTCTACCCATCTTTGATTTGTACAAACATTTGAAATCCTCCTTTTGTGTATCATAAAAAAGGCCACTTTGATAATTCAAAGCGGCCCGTTTTTAAAGTATTCAATAATTATTTTATATCATCATTGCTAATATAGCCACGTTTTCCTCCTACAATTTCGATTTGGGTATAGTTACCTTCAACTCCAAATGAAGGAAATTCCCTTCCACCAGGCACCTTTCCAATTACAGGAGAGCTTGTACTTGCACTTTCGTAAACATTAAACCTATCCTTTTTAGGGTTTCCTTTTGTTTGTACTTTTTCTGCCATAAGAGCCTCCGCAGCATCGGTAGAGAATCCTTGCTTTTCAAGTTTAATGCCAATAGATTCCAACATTCTTAGGGTTTCAAGCTCACTTTTAGCTCTGTCTACAGCTGCATCAAATTTCTTTTCATTGGAGTTTTTTACTGCACTCTCCAGCGCTGCTTCATAATATTCCAGGGCTTTTTGGTACTGGCCTGTAGCTTCATAAATCATCCCTACGTTAAAGGCGCTTTCTGTCACATAAGGGTCAGCATCATAAATTGTTTGATAGATAGCATATGCCTTTTCAATTCTTCCATCTTTAAGATAATCAGCTGCCTCTTTTGCCTGGTCTTTAAATTCTTTGGCCTTCACTTTAGATATCTTCATAGTTATTGTTCCAAATCTTGGGGAAATATAATTGGCAGCACTTAAACTTAAAGGATTAACTGTTTTACGTACCAGTGAGTTTACAGATTCCAACTCGCTATAAGATGGGTATGCATTAGATGTAGGACGTGTTCTGTTAAATACTTTGCTTTTCGAATCTGATGAGTTCGCTGTATAGCTTTTTGAACCCAAAATCTGACCAGTTTTAACAGAAACAACCTGAATATTAAAATTAGAAGTCACATTTCTGGTAACTGTATATGTATATTTATAGTAATCAAAAACGGACTTTGTTTTTTCCTTGCCATCTTCATCTTTATACTTTACCTGCTTATACACCTTATCCACCTGTTCAGGAACACGTTGGTCCTCTTTTGAGGAAGTCATATCTCCTGAAATAATAGCATCTGCACCTAACAAAGCACCAATTTCGGACATTTGTTGAGCATCTACCACTCCGCTAAGCTGGAACTGTTGTTCACCTAATATTTTATCAATGTCAGCACGGTCAACAAGGGTGTATACATCAGTTCGCATACCCTGAATAAGAAATTCGGCACCTGAGGACTTACCTCTATCCGGAATAATCAAAAGAGAAGTAATGTTGGAGACAAGAGCACTCGCCATAGGGTCTGCGTTTTCTGACGCTTTGGAGGCCTGAAGCTGGTTGTACGCCTCATCTCCTAAAAGCTCCTTCTTCTGTTTTTCAACCATTAGCTTTAATAGCTCCTGTTCAGTATTAAAGTCTTCTTCCTTTGCTTCCTGGCCTTCCTCTTGAGGAGGGTTATACTTAAAGTCAATAAAAGCAATCTTCTTAACATCTTTCAAGCGATCACCAAGTTCCGGAGGAATAATGTAGTGATACGAAAATGTTCCCTGGCCAAAAGCCAGATACCCGGGTATTGTTAGCACTAATACTAACATAAGCTTGTTAAACAATGAGGTTTTCATAATAAGTTAGGTTTAATTTATGTTAATGTGGTTCAATTATGTCTAGAGTAAATATTATTTAGATACAAATTACTGTTCGTTGCCTAGTTTACTTACAAAGTCCTTTAAAAACCTGTCAATAGCCATCTCATAGGCCTTTACACTGGCCAGCTCATAGCTTGACCCTCCACCTTTTACACTACTTAGTCCGTTTTTATAAATTTCCTTATCAGTGCTGTTTTGGAGCATTGAAATGGTTGCATCCAGATAGGAAAAGTACATATACTGTGCATTTTGCCCGGGTCTGGTAGAGGCTTCTATATAAATAGTATAGTCAGCGCCTTCTTCCTGATCTACAAATTTATAATCCAAATCAACCAATGTTTTTTTAATGGCTGGTGCCAGCAATTGTATCTCCATTGCCTTACCCAAATTAAGTTCATTCGATTTTATAAATACAGTTGGTGCTATTACCTCTACTTTAAGATTTAGCTGATAGGGAGGATGTTCGAGCATCACCTTTTTATAAAACTCAGATGACGGATCTACATCCAAAAGTTCTTTTACATTTATCTGAGCTTTTACAACCAGTTTGCCACTTCTTTTTATTTGATCGCCATTCATTATCAAAGAAGCTACTCCGTTTTTGTCAGTAGGTATATTAGTTTCAAATTGTAACTCTTCTCCCCTGTAAATAGCAAACCTTATAGGCATATCTGGCAAAGCAACACCTGCTCTGGAAACCGAAACATCAATAGGATTTTTAAACAAGTCTGTCTTTGGAATTATCAAACTTGCTTGCTCCGTTTCGAGTTTAATGGAAGAAATGTCTTTGATATATTCAAAGTTTTCAGGTAAGAAATCCAGATCGCCAAATTGCACGGACTGGTATGGAAACTTGTTGTTTACTGTAGCTTTAACTTTACCTTGTTTATCAACAAAATCTGTTACCATCACAATTTTCCCATTCGCTTCAGAAAAGTTTCCTTGAAAGGTGAAATCGCATCCCGATTCTCCAAGTTTAACTGTTTCAAGGTCACTCAGTTTGTTTAAAATTCTGTTTTTAAATTCATTGGAAAAGCGGCTTTCATTCTTTGAGTTCTCAAATACAATATTGCCTTTACATACTGTAAAAGCTGCATCTCCGATTTGAAGCTGTAATCCATAGGCATAAAATGAGGCCAATTCATGTACGTTAAGTGTTCCATTGTTAAAGAAATCATCTGTGCCTTTGGCTATATCCAACTTCATCTGACCGATCTTATGAAAATCTAGCAAGTCATCTTGCCCAAGTGCCATTAATATTACTGCCGCCTGGTTAATTTCTCTTAGCTTGATTTGACTTTCAAACAAAAGGTCAATAGCACCTTCCTTGTCTCCAGTGGTTATTCTCGATTCTGCAATACTTATATTGTTGTCAATTGTCGAGGTATTGGTTTTAATTATGTCAAGATTATAATCAATAAGTTCCTGAATACTTACATAAGAAAATGAAAACGCTGTTTTCTGTTTCTTATCATAATAATTTTCAAATTTCAACCCTACAAGCTCTGCCTTTGAAATAGAAACCGAATTTTGATCAAGCAGCTGAGTAGATTCGGTATTTACAATCGAAATATTCATTTCTGTCTCAGACTTTACATTCACATGAATGGATTCAATAATCTGATTTCTGGACATTTGATTGAGTTGCTTGTATATCTCAGCAAGGCTTTGCCCCTTTTCAACAATTTCGGAACTTAACCCTACCAAAAATCTATTAGCGGGGTAACTTGACTCGCGTTTATAGGGGTCTACCCATTCCGGTTGCTTTTGAGCATAACTAACCCCTGCTGTGATGATTGTCAGAGCCAGTAATAGAAAAGTCTTCATACTCAGTTATTAAAAATAAGGGCTGGTGCGGCTAGTGCCATTCCAACCCTTAGAAAGATTATTATAGATTAATTATCCCATTTCATAAGTTTTTCCAACTTATCATGGGCTATATCGGTTTCTTCTTCCAATTTCTTGGAAATTGCCTTTCTTGCAATATCCATTGCTTTTTGAGAATTATAAGCAATACGAACATTCGATTCCACATTCTTATTTACATCTCTGTAAATTTCAAATAGTGGTAAAGTTCTACCCAGCTCCTGAGCAATAATGTTTTTAGACGCTGCAACCGTTTTAGTTACGGAAGCTGCTTCCTCATTATTAAACTGCTGGTTTGCAATGCTGTTTTCAATTAATGCTGCAACCTGGGTTGAGATAGAACCTGCTAATTCGAGTTTAGCCAACTCAGTAGCTTGCAGTTTAGCAGCAGATTGTGTATTAGCAACCGAATTACCAGATGCCACAATGTACAATGGAAAACCGTCTTCATCTGATTCGTACTGACGTATCCATGCTGATTCTATTTGTTTTTCCATAGGAAGTGCTCCCGGTGCAACATGGTACCCTTCTTTCTTAAACTTCTTAGCCTCTTTTCTGGCTTCTTTTACAGCTTTGGCTTTAATTTCTTTTTTACCTGCTTTAGAAGCCTCCTTAGTTTGAGCAAAAGATGCTGTTCCAAAAGCAAAAACCAATGCTAATGCAACTGTCAAAATCTTAGTAAGTTTCATAGTCATAATTGTTTAGTTCTTAAAATTACATTTTTTATTTATTTCAATTTAATTTTATTACAGAAAATCTTCCTATTGTACTAGGTTTCTGAGTAGTAGGATGTTGGGCATTATCGGTTAGCTCAACAGTTCGTTCAGAAACATAAAAATCAAGCTCACGTAAATAAATAGTACCATCAGGTTTTATATCGGCCTTGCCGTTTTCTAGCCCCTCCAATAAAGCTTTTGTAAAAGCACCATGTGCCCAAGCCGAGCTCTCTCTTGCCGTTTCATTTCCGGTAGATGCCGCCATTATAACTACTCCGTTTTCATCGCTTGCAGCCTCACGCACAGCTTCAGTGGTATTTGAATTGTTCAGAAGATTAACCCCTAACTGACCGCTCTTACAGGCATCAATAAAAACAAGGACATTGGAAGGTAAATTGCCTAAGGTTGATGCAATACTTTGCCAGCTTACAAGGGTCTGTGAAATATTACTCATATCTGCATCATGAGGTAAAATGTAAAATTCACCTTCATCGTTGATGCCATGAGAGGCTATAAAGACCAGCACCATGTCCTTGCTTGTAACTTTTGATTTCAAATCTTCAAAAGCCTCTAGAATTGTCCCTCTGGTAGCATTCTCATTCATCAATTCTGTCATCTTAACATCCTTATATACATTGGTTCCCAAAGTGTTAAATACTTTTGCAATAGCTCTGGCATCGTCTTCTGCATAGTTAAGATTGTACTCTGAATTACTATATTTAGAAACTCCTATGCT
>JAGQYJ010000022.1:21916-29900 GCA_020436145.1 Cyclobacteriaceae bacterium
GCAGGTGCCGGCCTGCCGTTTATTAATATCTTAACCAGATTAACCTTTGTTGAGGATCTGACAATAGCCTTTATGGTAATTCTCCCATTATCTACATCAGAAATCATTGTTTCCGGATCTATCCATTCAACAACCGGAGCTTCTGAAACAACCTCCTCTTTTGGTGGAACCTCATTTAATTTAACGCGTTCTTTTGCCAACTCAAAATTTCCTAAAAGCATGGTTTGTTTCACCATTTCGGGCTGGTGAAATTTTGAGGCAAATACACTGCTTTTATAAAAATTTGATAATGTATCTATTGATTTATCTACCTGCCAGCCCATATATTTTTCGCCTCCACCTGAAGCTTCATAAAACCCCTGGGGTGTCCAGCATATCCATTCATTTTTAGGTGCTAGGTACAAAGAAGAAAGAAGTTCGCCAGTCTTCATATTCCATACGTTCACTGTTTGATCTGAACAGAGGGCAGCTAACCGGTTGTTTGCTGCAGCAATGGAGGTAATGGCTCCATTAAATCCTTTTAATTCATATTTATAGTCGCCATCCCGGCTATAAACCTTTAGAGAAAAATCACCTCCAATAGCTATATTTCCTTCATCTATCACTGCGTAGGACCTTATTCTTCCATCTACACGAGGATTCATTTCAACCTTTCCCTTAAAACCAGTGCTCAAGGTGTATTCATCCATTGGTGTTAATGTGTATGCACCATCATTGTGCTGTTCAGAAGCGAATTGCATACTGCTATCTATCTTCCAGACATAGCTTAGGTTTTTAAGATCGAAGCCAGATGAAAAATCATTTCCATTCGTACTGATGGCCAAAACACCTTTATCTGATATTCCTATTTCCTTTGCCTGGGAGGATCCGCTTCGGAAAACCTGAACAGGTTCATTACTTTTCAGGCTGTACAAAATAATATCTCCTTTCGCTCCTCCTGCTATAGCAGCCATGTCATTATTTCCCACAGCCACCGCAGAAGAGCTGGAGAAGACAACAGGCATTGGTTGAGCCACCGAGGAAGTTGCAAGTGAAATGTGGTATCCCATATTTGCAGATACTACAATATCAGTGCCATATGTACCAATGCCATTGATAGGTTGATCTAATGAAGCAAGGTAGCGAATGAATGTACCATGGTTGTCCCATAGGATAACCTTGCCCTTATTTCCTCCTGAAACAATTCCCTTTCCGTCATCCGTAAAAGTACATGTATACACCTTATCGATATGCATACGCATTTGCACAGGCTGCTCTGCCCCTTCCAAGTCCCATAGTCTCAGTGATCCGTCATAGGATGCAGAAACAAGTTGTTCACCGTTTGGTGAAAATGAAATATCATATACCTGTGCTTCATGACCTGTAAGCTTTTTACTGAGCTTTCCTGTAATATGGTTATCAGCATACCCTATTTCCCATATATTAATTACCCCTGTAACATCTGCACTTGCCAGATGCAGGCCATCAGAAGTGAAATCCAGCGCAGTAACAACATTCGAATGCCCCTTTAAGGTTATTACAGGTACATCCCGCTCCAAATCAATCAAGCGAATTTCATTTTCAGAAAAGTATCCTCCAATTGCCAGGAATCGATCATCAGGAGTAATGGCAACAGCATAAATGGCACCATTTGGCCCTTCTCCTGAAAAACTTCGTATTGTCCGGTCAAGCTTAGCCTCACCAGTGTCCCATATTCGAATAGTTTTATCATCAGAAACAGAAATAAGTCTGCTTCCGTTGGAGTTAAAAACCATTCCATTAACAACCCCGTTGTGCGACTGGGGATCAATTACCAGACGTGTTTGTGCATGCACAGTAACGCCAATAGCCATTACTGAGAAACAGATTAGGTTGATAGTTAGCTTCTTCATGGTTTCAGTTAGGTGCAAGGATTGTACCATAAACTTACAATTAAGTATTGATAAGAGCCAAATTTGTTTACAACATGACAAAAAAACCACCTAAAATGGTGGTTTTTCTTTGTAAATAATATCTGAAGATTACTATCTATTTATCCTCATCAGGTTTATGATCACCTTCACCCTTTTTATCAACCTTAATCAAATCTCCTGCTTTCAATCGTTTTGAAACTGCAATGAAAGGCCCTACAATAACTTCGGTAGAGTCGTTCAGTTTACTTGTAATCTCTATGTTTTCATAATCACTAATTCCCGTTTCTACTTTCACAATTTTTGCAGCGCCACCATCATTCACAAAAATAACCTCTATCTTTTCTTCTTCTTTCTTTTCCTTTTGCTCGTTAGAAGGCCCATTTCGATCTCTCCTTTTTTTCTCGCCTTTTTCTTCCTCAGCACTCTCGCCCTTTTCAATTTCCCCAGGGGTTCTAACAGTAACAGCGGCTAAAGGAACCGTAAGAATATTTGATTTAGATTCTGTAATAATATCCACACTAGCGGTCATACCTGGCTTAAAAGGATGCACGTTGCCCTCTGCTTTTAGATCTGCATAGGAAGATGGAAGTATTTTAATTTTCACTTCAAATTCAGTAACAGCATCGTCCGAAACCTTGTCTTTTGCTGTATTAGCAATTTGGGTAACTACTCCCTTAAACTTCTTATTCAAATGAGTATAGGCATCCACATCAATAATAGCCGTATCGCCAAGTGAAATACGAATAATATCATTTTCGTTTACATCTACCCTTACTTCCATGTTATTCAAATCTGCAATGCGAAGCATTTCAGTACCTGCAAATTGAGAAGTACCTACAACACGTTCACCTTGCTTCACACTTAGCTTGGATATAGTGCCACTTATAGGGGACAAAACAGACGTTTTGCGAAGGTTCTCTCTGGCATCAGCTAAAGCCGCCTCTCCACTTTTTACAATGTATTCAGATGCCTGCACCGATGCATTAGCCGAATTCAGATCATCATTTGCTACCTTGTAAGTTTGCTTGGCAAGTTCCCAATCGGCATCAGAAATAACCTCCTGCTCATGCAGCTTTTTACTTCGTTCATATTCAAGCTTGGCTCGCTCATAGGTAGCTTGTGCTCTTGAATAATTTGACTTGGCTGAAAGCAAGTTAGCTTTTTGTTGGTTAAGGCTCGCATCGGCTCGCTGTACGGCAGATACATAGTTGTCAGGTCGAATTTTAACAAGCAATTGCCCTTGGGTTACCGAATCACTTTCCTCCACCTTTAACTCTATAATCTCACCGGCAACATCCGGACTAAGTTTCACTTCCGTTACCGGTTGAACCATACCGGAAGCACTTATTTTTTCAACAATAGTTTGACGAATGGGCTTCGCAACTGTAACAGCAATTTCCTTTTTATTTGTCTTTTTAAGAATTAATACCAGGACAATAAGTCCCGCCAGTACAGCCAACAGAATATAAATTATTCTGTTAGAACGCTTTTTTCCTTGAGCCATATTAGTTGTTAGGTTAATAGGGTTACAATTCTATCGGCTTACCCTGATAGAAGTCTAAAATTTTAAGTTTAAAAATAAAATTATATTTTGCTCTCAATAAGTCTGATTTTGCCTGGAACAAATTGTTCTCGGCAATTTGATATTCTGTGTAGTTAGCGGCTCCATTTTCATAGCGCTGTTTTGTAGACCGAAACGACTCCTCTTGAGCCTGCACTCTTTTATATGAACTAACATAAGATTTAGCAGAGCTTAAAGCATCATTACTTGCTGTTTCAATAGTTTGCCTTAAAGTCTGGCGTTCCTGTTGTGCCTGAACAATAGCTCGTTCTCTATTAATTTTAGCACGCTGAACAGCAGAGTTTGCTTGTAAATTATTAAAAATCGGTATGCTTAGGCTTAAACCTATCGACTGACCAAAATTATCGGAAAGTTGCTGGCCAGTTGGATAGTCAAACGAATCCCTATTCTCAATCGGGGTAACCACAGCTGTGCCTGAAGCCGAGTTTCCTACATAACCAATGGGCACATCGGTATAAGTTCCATTCCCCTCAGAAAGCCCTTTATCTGCAATAAGAGATGAATAGTTAGTGCTAATTCCAGCATTAAGCCTTAAACTGGGATAATAATTACTCTTAGCAACTGCAATAGCCAAATCAGCAGCTTCTACTTGACCGTCAGCGCTTTTGATTTCAGGCATGGTGCTTTCAGCCTGCTGATAAATAATCTCAGCATTGATATCTGCCAACATGCTGCTATCCAGTTCAATTTCAGGAATTATAACATCTAACGCTGAAGTTCCGGGCAACAACATGGCTTGCTTCAATTGCAATAATGAAAGCTGAAGCGTGTTTTCGGAAGTAATTACATTAAGTTCGTTACTTGCCAATTGGGCCTGCAAATCCAATGCTGAACTCTTGGGCAATGCCCCTGCCTGAACCTGTTTTTCCGTTCGTTCCAACTGGGACTTGGTAGAATTATATTGAAGTTGTGCATTTGCTAACAACTCCTTATTAAAAATCACATTGGTATAGTAGGTTACTATTGTTAGAATTACATCGTTTTTGGCTTTTTCCAAATCATTCTCACCATTGGAAAGCAATGTTTTGTTTTGACGAATAGTGTTAAGAGTATTTCCTCCATTGAAAATAAGCCAACTGGCACTTAGACTTCCAGAACCATTGGCTTGTTGCTGCAATGTAACCAGGTTGGTTTCCGGATTAATGGAACGCCCCCAGTTATACCCATAGTTGGCGTTTGCATTTAGTGTGGGTATTCTATCCATTTTTGACTGATTGAGATTTACCCTGTTATTTTCCAAAAGAAGTTCCTGATTCTGAACCATTAAATTATGCTCCAGAGCATAATTTACACATCGCTGCAGTGTCCAAAGCGAATCAGACTGAGCGTAAGCAGTAAAGTTTACTAAGGCCAAAATGGCTAGTAGAGTGAGTGTTGTTATTGTTTTGAATTTTGACATAATATAGAGATTTATTCTAATGCTGGTAAATATACAGTTTCAATTACCCAATCTAAACTGTTTATGTAATCAATTGTAGTTGGTTTCATAGGTGAGTCCATTTCAATAACCTGGCATGCCAGATCGTTTTTACCCTTTCGTGAAACGGACATGGTAGCAATATTGCAATTATCCTGAGAAAGCACATTGGCAATAAATGAAATACTGCCTTTTACATCGTGCGCCTTTATAAGTAATGTTATGAGGGATGTAGAAAAGTCAGCTCTAAACCCATCTATTTCAGCAATGTTAATTACCCCTCCTCCTTTGCTTTCACCAATCAGGTGGCACTCACGATTTTCATTCGAGACTTTAAGACTTATGGTATTAGGATGAAAAGTACTTGCGTTCCCTACAGATCTGAATTTGTATTCCAATCCTTGTTCTTTTGCCACATCAAATGAATTCTTAATGCGGGCATCATCAGTATTGAAATTGAGTAAGCCTGCAACAATTGCCCTGTCACTTCCATGACCTTCGTATGTTCTTGCAAAAGAATTGTAAAAAGTTATTTCTGCTTTTTGAGGTACGCCTCCCAGCATTCCAACAGCGGCCTTCCCAATTTTAACAACCCCGGCTGTGTGCGAGCTGCTTGGACCAATCATAATGGGTCCTATCATATCAAACACACCGCTTTTATCCCCCATAAATTGTTATCTTTTTCTTGCTCAATGTTAACGTAAACGGAAAATAACTACAGAAAGATTTATATAAATGGAAAATAAATCACCTATACTGCCACCGCAGCCTTTATATGGGGATGAGGGTCATAGCCTACCAACTCAAAATCTTCAAATGTAAAGTCGAACAGGCTGGCTACATCCGGATTAATCTTCATTATTGGCAAAGACTTTAGTTCCCTGCTAAGCTGCAAATGTGTCTGTTCTATATGGTTCAGGTATAAATGAGCATCGCCAAACGTATGCACAAAATCTCCTGGTTTATAGCCCGTTACCTGGGCAACCATCATGGTTAGCAAAGCATAGGATGCAATGTTAAAAGGAACACCAAGAAATACATCAGCTGAACGCTGGTACAACTGGCACGAAAGCTTGCCATCTGCCACGTAAAACTGGAACAAGGTATGGCATGGAGGGAGGCCTGATTTGGCCATAACGGGTATGTCCTTAGGGTTCCAAGCAGAAACAATATGCCGTCTTGAATCAGGTTTGTTTTTTAGATCACTAATTAGCTGAGTAATCTGATCCACACCTTCAAAATTCCTCCACTGGTGCCCATATACAGGGCCTAACTCTCCCCACATTTCCGCAAAAGCAGCGTCTTCTTTTATATTCTCTTTAAACTCGCTAAGTTTTATTTTCCATTCTTCTGAATATTTTGGTAAACTATCTGCCTGGCCTGTTTCATTCAAATAATTCTGAAAAGGCCATTCGTTCCAGATATTCACCCCATTTTGTACCAGGTATCGAATATTAGTATCGCCCTTTATAAACCAAAGCAATTCAATAATTATGGAGCGCAAGTGAAGTTTTTTAGTGGTCACAACCGGGAAACCATCTTCAAGATTAAAGCGCATCTGGTGACCAAAAATGCTTAAAGTACCGGTTCCGGTCCTATCTTCCTTTTCTATTCCTTCATCGAGAATACGTTGCATTAAATCATGGTACTGCTTCATAATTTGCTAATGGTTTACACGGACTTACAAATGTAGGAATTTGGATTGCTTATGGAAAACTCTTTTGAGTATAACACACAAAAAAACCCCTGCTGACCAGCAGGGGTTGTACTCAACAACCAACAGGCGCGATTGCCGTGTCAGATTCTTTAATTCTGAGACAAATCTACTGTTACCACTCTACCAGTTTCCGGATTTGTAATGGTAAATATGCTATCACACTCACCATCTCCAAAATCGATAATATATGTAATACCATCTAAAATCACTTCTTTAATACCCTGAACCGGTATTCTGGCCTTATTCATACCTCTGCAAGCTCTTTTATAAATAAGGTCACTAAGTACCGTATTAAGGTAAGTAACTCCATCTCTGTTAATGCCATTGGCGGTACTGCCCTCCAAAATATGGATTTCATCATTTATAGGATTTGCAGCACGAACCCATACCCTGTAATGGTCAACCTCCCGAGTTGCAAATGTTTCGTCTGGCCATGTAACTTTACCACCCTCGAGCAGCACATGGAATTTAGGGTTAGCATCTATAGATTCTGATACATTTTCAACTGTTCGGGTTCCTTCTATATGGCGTCCATCAATATAAAAGTCCTGAAATGTAATAGTCCATTTTGAACCCGGAATAAACCTTGCTCCTGTGTAAGTGATAAAAATAATACCACTGCGTGTTACACCATATGGTCCTGTACATCCATCTCCAAAATCGATAGTAATGGTCTTCGCTTCTTTATCATGTGTAACAGTAGCACATGCTACTCGTTCATCTACACCATCTTCTGCTATCCTTCCACCGATTGATCCATCCGTATAACCCATAACGTTATCAGCGATTTCATCTACTTCATCAAAGTCAGCTTCTGCCACCGCATCCGCTTCGATTGCAGCCTGATCTATCGAATCTGGCTCCTCAATATTTTGCTGACAGGAAGTAACAAAGAGCATAGCTACAATTCCAAGCGCCAACATGCCTTTACCTACTAATGAATACATTAAATTAACCGTTTTCATGTCTTGTTCGTTTAGTTTGTTTGCTCCTTAGAGCCGCCTTACCAGTAAAGGTTTAAGCAAAGACAGAAAAAAGTTAAAATATTTTAAAACGTACTGAAATAGAGAATGATAACTCGTATGGAAATCTAGGAAATAACTAATCCGTTTGCATTATCATTAATTTCTCCTGGCTGAAACACAAACCCATTCAAAATGATGTACTTTATAGAGTTTGCTTGATCCAGTAGAAGAAAATTAGCAATTCCCTCAAAAACCGGGTGCTTAAGATACGGTAGTTTACGGGGATGCACGATATTTATAGGATAGGTAGTGTATGGTTCCAAAGGCACCTTTTCTGTAACCAGGAATAGAATACCTTGGCGCAAAAGCCTTTTTACCGTAATCAGGGATAAATCTTCATAAGCATTTAAA
>JAGQYJ010000229.1 GCA_020436145.1 Cyclobacteriaceae bacterium
ATTTGTTCTTCCACTTCTTTGTCTTCAATCTTCACAAACAATAGTTCAGCTTTACCAATTTCAGTGCCTTCATTCATTAGGTCATCACTTCCGGCTTTCTCCCATTTAAGGGCTTCCATACCCAGCATTCCAAACAGTTTTGCTGAAGTATGTGGTAAGAATGGTTCACCCAAAATAGCAAGGTTGCCGGCAATCTGTAAAGCTACGTTTAGGATAGTACCTACCCTTTCCTTATCCTCTTTAATTATCTTCCAGGGTTCCGTATCCGCCAGGTATTTGTTGCCCAATCGGGCTACATCCATATAAAGGGATAGCGCCTCCCGAAAACGGTATTTGTCTAAGGAGTTTGATATTTTTTCCGGAAAAAGCGCTAGTTGTTCCAGCACCTCCTTGTCCAATCCATTTAGCTTACCCCGTACAGGAACCTTACCATCAAAATACTTATGTGTTAATACTACAGCCCTATTAACAAAGTTTCCTAAGATGGCCACCAACTCATTATTATTTCTTGCCTGGAAATCTTTCCAGGTAAAATCATTATCCTTGGTCTCAGGAGCATTGGCAGTAAGTACATATCTGAGCACATCCTGCTTGTCAGGAAATTCTTCCAAATATTCATGTAACCAAACCGCCCAGTTCTTAGAGGTCGATATTTTATTCCCCTCCAAATTCAAGAATTCATTGGCCGGTACGTTGTCCGGTAAAATATAATCTCCATGATGCTTTAGCATAGAAGGAAAAATGATACAATGAAATACAATGTTATCCTTGCCAATAAAATGGAGAAGTTTGGTGTCATCGCCTTTCCAATAAGGCTCCCAGTTTTTACCTGTGGTTTCAGCCCACTCCTTTGTTGCAGATATGTAACCAATGGGAGCATCGAACCAAACATATAACACCTTACCTTCAGCTCCTTCTAATGGAACGGGCACGCCCCAGTCCAGATC
>JAGQYJ010000230.1 GCA_020436145.1 Cyclobacteriaceae bacterium
ATTGAAGTAGCGAAATCACTTTCACAACTGGGTCTGATTAAGTTTTACAAAAACGAACCTCCGAAAACCATTGAACCCATTTTTGATGAATCCAAGCGCATAATAGCGGAGAAAATAGGTAACAGAACACCTATGTATGCAGATGTAATTAAAAACCTCTCGGTTCTGTACATCGAAGAATATCGTTTCGATGACGCTTTCAATTCGCTTTCTCTGGCGGAAACAATTTGGAAAACAAGGTTGAAAAGCAAAAAGAATGTGAACCTTGCCGCAATTTACACTCTCACCGGTGATGTGTACTACCAGCAGAAGGACTATGTTCATGCGGAAGAAAAATACAATGATGCCAAAAAACTTTATGAGGACTACTTCAGCAGGGACCACCCGGAATACGTGCACTTACTTTCCAAGTTAAGCAAGGTGTACTATATGCAGGGCGACAAGCGAAAAGCTAAGAAAACAATCCAGGAAGTTATTGGCAACTACGATGCCTTTATTAAAACCTACTTCCCTGCGTTGAGCGAGCGGGAAAAGTCGGAGTTCTGGAATACCATCAAAACCGATTACGAGTTCTTTAATACGATTGCCATCGAATTTAAAGACGAAGATCCATCATTGGTTGAGCAGGCCTATAACAATGCCCTTGCGACCAAAGCAATTCTCCTTAACTCTTCCATTAAAATACGTGAGTCTATTTTGAATGGTGATAATGAAGAACTGAAGAAAATGTATCTCGACTGGGTTGCCAAGAAAGAATTCCTCACCACAGTGCTTTCTATGAGTACTGAACAATTGGTGGAAAATGAAATTGATCCGGCAGTACTTATTGATGAAGTTGAGCA
>JAGQYJ010000231.1 GCA_020436145.1 Cyclobacteriaceae bacterium
GTTCCCTATTGTCTTTCAGCCCAAAATATTTGGGTGGCTGACAATAATCCAAATGCACCCACTGGTTCTCACATTTTCTCTACAGTTCAGGAAGCTGTTAATGCTGCCTCCGCTGGAGATATTGTACAGGTACAGCCTAGTCCATATACATATGGAAATGCAACCATTGACAAGCAAATTACGCTTGTGGGTATTGGGTTCAATCTTACAAAAGATTTGCCATTGCAATCCTCTATGGGTGATATTACACTTACTAATAATGCCGATAATACAAGTGATGCCGATGGTACTATTATTAAGGGGCTAACATTGGGTATTCTTTATGTTGGAGCAAATAATGGCCCTTCTTATACCCTTGAGAATGTTACGGTTTATAACTGTAAAATAAATTATGTTTACTCGAGCACCTCATATTATCCTGTTGATAATTTTGAAATTTATAACTGCTATATATTTAATTCCTCTAATGGCATAATTTTTTATAAGAAAGTAACGAACACCCTTATTAGGAATAATTTAATTATAGGTTCCATAGAGTTGAGATCCTCTTCCGCAGGCACTAGCAATATAATTACTAATAATATTCTTTACGATGGCATTTATGTTGTTGCGGACGGCACATATACGCAAATCGTTAACAACATATTTGTTGGACAGCCCGGAACAGAAAGCGGCTTTAAATCAAAACTGACACACTGTATTGTTGGTAATAATATTTTTTATGGTTCTACGCCCAGTATCGGTGCGTCCGGTTCAACATCTACCAATTTCCAGTTGAATACATTTGACTATAATCTGGTATATTCAAC
>JAGQYJ010000232.1 GCA_020436145.1 Cyclobacteriaceae bacterium
AAATATTGGAAGGCAGTCCAATACGAAAGCACCCCTCCAAATAAAATTGCCACTGTCGAAATCAAGCCAGAAAGACGTGGTTTCAATTTATCTCCAAAAAGCCCTACCACCAAAAAGGAAGCAAGCAACACCAGTGGAATCCAAACTGTATATGAAAAATTGGTCTGCATAACTCTAATATTTCATGGTATCGACATGTTCCACGTCAATGCCTTGTAGTTTTCTATACACATTTAATATGATGGCGATAGCCACAGCCGCCTCGGCCGCTGCAATACCTATTACGAACAGGCTAATCATATAACCTTGCAACAAATCAGGAAACAGGTATTTGTTAAACGCCACAAAGTTGATGTTAACAGAGTTGAGGATCAGCTCAACTGACATCAGAATAGTGATCAGGTTTTTGCGAACAATGAACCCATACACCCCCACAAAAAACATAATGGTGGATACCACCAGAAAATCAGTAACTCCTATTCCTTCAATCATTTTTGTATCGTTTAGCTATCATAATGGCACCAACCATGGCGGCCAACAACAAAATACTTATTACTTCAAAAGGAAGCACATACCCATATTGGCCATAGCTCAATAGCGATGTACCAATGGCTTTCACATCATAAGGGCCCTCGGCCATACCATTACCTGTGAAGTCATACCCAAATACTGCCCACAAAGTGGCTCCTAATCCAACAAGCACCAATATGGCCGTTAAAACAGATTTAACTAAACC
>JAGQYJ010000233.1 GCA_020436145.1 Cyclobacteriaceae bacterium
ATGCGGGTATGGCCGAGTCCGCTGGTAAGAACCAGAGTGGCATTTTGGCTCACCTCTTTCAGTGTTTCTGCATTTTGATAAGGCACTTCCATGTCATCTCTGTCATGCATAATCAAATGATGTTTAATTTCAATTTTCTTCACCAGTTCACAGGCAGTTATATCCTCAAAATCGAGATGAAAATTGGTTTGCACCATCTTGCGCATGGCTATTGAAGTTTTCTCCGAAGCATTTATTTTTTTTCTAAAACCGGTCAAAATATCTTCTCCCACAGTAGGAGAGCTAATCATAACTATAGTGTCAAGATCAAGGCCTTCTTTTTTAGCATAGAGTAGCGAAATTCCACCAAACGAATGGCCAATGCCTGCCTTTATTTTGCCAATCTCCTTATCAATATGCATTATAATTTCAGAGAATTCGCCAATATGTGTTTGCTTACCTTCAGAATCTCCATGGCCCGGAGCATCAAAAGAAACGACTTTATAACCGGCTGCTATTAACGGACCAATGAATTTATAGAATTGTGTGGCACGGCCGCTCCATCCGTGGACCACCAATGCCACAGGTGCTCCTTTTTCACCCCATTCAAACAAGCGCACTCTTTTATTGTTGACGGATATCCAGCTTTTTTTAGCAGTGTTGTACGCATTCTCTTCTCGCTTTGGCATTTTGAAACGGAAAGGAGAAAAGAAAAGGTTCCATGCTACCCTGTGGGCAAGGGGAGGAGA
>JAGQYJ010000234.1 GCA_020436145.1 Cyclobacteriaceae bacterium
GAAATATTCTTACATCTGCAAAAGGATCTCTGGCACCAATGTTACCGTTAATTACATCAAAATATAGATTCAGATTAAGTTGGTACGTATTGCCTTCCACATGAAGTAGTTCAAACTCACCGCCCACAATATGTGAAGCCCAAGCAGGCGTACTTATTAAAATCAAAAGAAAAAATAAGCGTTTGATCATTAGGCGGATAGATTCAAATTTGTCTGGCAACAATTATACAGGGTTTGCATATTAATTAAAACCCCATTTTGATAGTACGACAACAATAATACTTGGGTTGTACTGCTTAATGACCATTGCACCCTCAATTTTTAAGCTAACAAAAGCTAATTTTGCAGCCTGATGAGGAAGAAGCCTATTTTAGAACAAGTTAGAGTCGAGGGAATTGCCGCAGAAGGAAAGGCTTTGGCTCGAGTGGATGATAAAGTTGTATTTGTTCCCGGAGTAGCACCGGCGATGTTGTTGATATCAGGATAACCCGCAAGAAGAAAAGTTTTATGGAAGGTGTTGCTGTTCATTTCCATGAGTACTCAAAAGACAGAGTTGAACCATTTTGTGAGTACTTCGGAACCTGTGGTGGTTGTAAATGGCAGCACCTACCTTACCCACTACAACTTAAGTTCAAGCAGCAACAGGTTGTTGACAATATGGAACGAATCGCAAAAGTGGAACTCCCTGAAATTCAATCTATT
>JAGQYJ010000235.1 GCA_020436145.1 Cyclobacteriaceae bacterium
AATCAGAAGACATAGTTGCCTTCGACAACTCCTGGAATGAATTGATGCCGCCAAGCGGCACATTCATTAAGATAGGAGAAGCGAAATACCTTCTATTCAACAACACTCGATACAACGGAGTGAATTACAGCAAAGCAGATGGCTTCCCTTTTCCTATCAAGCTCAAATTGAAATGCACCCAACCTGAATTGCTCCAAGAAATACGAGTAGTCAGAGAGTTGATAGATCAGGTGTATCAGTTCAGTAGAATGTATTGGAAATCGATCAGGCAACAGAACTTACCAGTAACAATCAAATACCCCGAAATGGTGGCTCAAATCGCCCCTCATTTCGTAGGTGAAGAAATACCGCCTTACGGCAAGAACAATTTGTGGTTTTTATGAGCAACTCAACAACTTTATATATCAAAAACATGGTCTGCCCTCGCTGTATCATGTCGGTGAAGTCCATATTACAAGACCTTTCCATTCCTTTCAATAATATCGCTTTAGGTCAATTGGAAATGGCGGAAGAAATGACAAAGGCTCAACGTACATTATTAGAAGAACGTCTTCAAGCCGTAGGTTTTGAATTGCTAGAACCGGGAAAGTCAGCGCTTATATCAAAAATAAAAACCGTGATAATTGAACAGATTCATTACTCAAATGAGCCAGTTGCTGTAAATTTCTCAAAACTTATCTCGGACAAGCTGCACCATG
>JAGQYJ010000236.1 GCA_020436145.1 Cyclobacteriaceae bacterium
TTTTATAATATTCTTATTAATACAAATACAAGTAGAGCTGATATAGCTGGGGATCTTATTATTGAAGGAGATATTCTAATTAACTCGAGTGCGAATTTACGGATTGGTTCATATGCTATTTATGTTGCAGGTAATTTTACGAATTCAGGGACTTTTGATTTTAATAACTCATCTGGTTCTTTGATTTTTAATGGAACCTCTGGTACCCATACAATTGATCCTGGTGGAGCAGGTTTTAGAAAAACCCTTATTGATGCATCTGGAGCAATCTACCAACTTCAAAGTGAACTTTCGTTTATTGCAGGAGTAAATAATGCTCCCGTTCTCATAGTGTCTGGTGGAACATTAGATTTGAATGGAAATGAAATACTCTTTCCTACTAATTACACACTTTTTGTGGATATTACAGGAGGCACGCTTGAAGTGGATGCAGGATCATCCTTGAGGTTGGGGCGTGATACAAGAATAACCAATTCTGGTGGGGTTTTTAAAATTGTAGGTACCCCTAGTAATCCTGCAGTTGTTAATTCTCTTGACCCAGATGTGGGAGATTATTATGATTATACGCAAACGGGAGGGACAATTGAAGCTCAGTATTATTCTATTAGTAATTGTACAAACAATGGATTTGATATTCAGGGAGGTAGTATTGATGCTGTCAACAACTTCTCAAATGGAGTCTTCAGCAA
>JAGQYJ010000237.1 GCA_020436145.1 Cyclobacteriaceae bacterium
TTACAGATTGTAGATGAAGAAGTAAAGTTGATAGATTTGATAGATTTTGCAAATGATACAAGCACAAATCTTTCATATTACTCCTTGGTTAGTATTTGGAGTAAACATGATTATGCACATGTTATATTTGATAGAGAAAAACCGCTATCTGATTTTGATTCAAATGTCACTATAAATAATGGGCTTTTTCAGAAAATTAAAATTAAACTTGGGATAGGCAGTTTTAGAACTGGGCTTAGAAAACGTAAACAGTTAATTAAAGAAAGAACAGGAATGGAAATATAATGAAGGATGAAATTTAATAAATTCTAAGTTCAACTAATAAGTGCAACACAAGAGGCTGAAAGAAAGAGGGATTTCTCCCCCCTTCGTAAAGGATGGAGGATTAATCTATTTTATATGGAAGGGAGTCTGTTCCTTATGCAGGGGATATTAATATGTTTAAAAAAGGGCTCCATTATAATTCACTAAAAACTTGGGACGAAAAGAGAAAATACTTGTTGGATTATGCAAAGGGAGATGCTTCAAAGATTCACCAACTTCATGACATGTTGGCTCCATTAATTAATCGAAGACTAGAGTATGAACATGTGAAGGAACGACTTGAGGAACGGGGGTTTCCAGATGTTTTTCGTACTATGGATCATACAGAGTTATTCAATTCGTGGGATAAAAGGGAAAAATCC
>JAGQYJ010000238.1 GCA_020436145.1 Cyclobacteriaceae bacterium
CATGGCCGATTTACCAGCACCGCCCATAAATATGAGCACTAATGCCAACGTAAGTACCGACATTCCCATGAACGACATACCTGCCATTTCAGCAACGGCTGCATTGTCGGGGTTCATTAGTTCCTGAAAATCGAAAGTTTTGGTGAAGTACGAAATCAACAGGATACCAACCAGGAAGCCAAAGTCAGCAAATCGTGTAACGATAAACGCTTTTTTAGAAGCCGCTACAGCTGAAGGCTTTTGGTAATAAAACCCAATCAACAAGAAGGAAGAAACACCCACCAACTCCCAGAAAACATACATCTGGAAGATGTTTGTAGCTATTACCAACCCTATCATTGAAAAGCTAAAGAGTGAGAGGAACGCAAAGAAACGCTCAAATCCTTTCTCGCCCTTCATGTAGCCAAAGCTATAAATATGAACCATAGACGATACAGTGGTTACCACCACCAGCATCATAATGGAAATGGGATCGAGCAATACGCCCATCTTAATTGCCAGCGTATCGTAAAAACGCAACCACTCATGGTCAGCAGCAATAATGGTCTGATACACCCCATCTACTTTACCATTCACCAAAAAATATTGGAAGGCAGTCCAATACGAAAGCACCCCTCCAAATAAAATTGCCACTGTCGAAATCAAGCCAGAAAGACG
>JAGQYJ010000023.1:0-8227 GCA_020436145.1 Cyclobacteriaceae bacterium
CCAAAAACAAAGGCTGAGTCAGCTAAGGTTTCAATTAGTGTGTCATTAAGGGTATCGTACAGATTTACAGTATATCCAAATGTAGCAATATCGTATTCCAGATTCCTTAATTTAACTCTTGTTGAATCAAATAGATTGCCCTTATTGGCCGCAGCAATAAAATCATCAAAAGGTATAGCTGTATATTGATCAAATATAGAGGAGGGAGTTTGGGTAAAAGCTCTGTCTTTGTATGAGTCATCTGTTAATGATCGTTCCTGATTCATGTATACATAATCCAGCAGCCAGTTGTCAAACCACCCGTTTTGGCGGCCTATAGCTTTAAACATAAACTGAAACTCATCGTGGTAATATTTGGGGTCGTTTACCTGTACAAACCTCTCGGTAAAAACCTCCGGGTTTGTATTATAGGTATCGGCTGCATTGGCAGGCCAAACTTTATTCCACATACCATCCACATCTTTCATATAAAGAATGAGCGAATCTTCTTCTTCGGGCGCTTCGCCAAGTCCTTTGGTTTGATAAAAGAAACTTAAGTAAACGGTGTTCCTTAGATTGGTCGGCACCTGGGTTAAATCTATGGGTTGAGATACAAGGCTATCCACATCTCCGTCTGTGTCTGTGTTGAGGTAGGGATTGCCCAAAGCATCTACACCATCGAAAGTAGCAACGTTCAAGGTTGGCGGGTCAATACCAATACCCGGTTTAGCTACTACCTGCACCTGGCTGCCAGGCAGCCATAAGGTAGTATCTACCTTACCCGTACTCCATGAGAAATCGTCCCAAAAGGGGAGGGTAATTGTGGTTGTTTTCAACCTTCCCGTTGTGTTTGTTTTCCTGGTTTCAGTTTTGGTCAAGGGTATAACCTTCAGTTGAGCATAGCCAACTGTGACTGATAACATAAAAACCAGAACAACAAAATGCTTCATATTTATTCAACCGAGGTAGAATCTGGCAACTCCGCAGGGTCTCCCAACCAAAGATCAACATCACTGCCTACCCGAACCAGGCCGCCTTCTGTAGGCGACTGCTGTATAATTACATATTGGTTTGGAGTGTCTTCATTTTGGTTAAAAACGATACCAACGTTAAGACTATTGCCTTTAATTATTACTTCTGCTTCCTCCAAAGGTAACCCCAGCAGCGAAGGCATTTCAAACTGGCTTATCCCATGGCCATCGCCAATTACCAGACTGATAACCGAGCCCTTGGGTATTCTTGTTCCCGGTTCAATGGCCTCTCCATTATACTGCTGTTCCAATACATTTCTAAAAGCATCGGGTTTGGTAGTTATTCTGCCCCGTTTCAGCTCATAACTTTTAAGAATAAGTTCAGCGTTTTGCACGGTCTTGTCAATCAGGTTGGGCATAACCGTTGAGGGAGGGGTATTGCTGTTTAGCGAAATATAAACTTTTCGATTCTCTTTCACTTCAGAGCCTGCTTTAGGAAACTGATGTAATACAGTTAGAGGAGGATATTCCGGGGAATAAGAAGAATCGGAAACTTCGTAACGAAGGTCCCGCTGCACAACAAACTCGTCCAACTCACTTAAAGGCATTCCTACCAGATCAGGCACTGTGATAGATTCGCCATGATTGGTGGTGGTGGGAAGATAGATGTAAAAAAAGAATAGGGTAATAATTAAACCTACGCCCAAAGCAATACCTAAGTGCTTAAGTACATCCCACCATGTTTCTATCTTAAAAAAACGCATTTAACGGAATTCTTTGATTTACAAATTAACGATCAAAACCTGATTTGTAAGATAATGGTTTACAAACTGCTTTCAAAATTAGTAGAAATGGTTTGGTCTTCTTTATGTCGCTCAAGCGCCAGTTGAATAAGCCTGGTAATTAAATCAGGATAACTTATTCCAAGTTCACCAATTAATTTGGGATACATGCTAATATTGGTAAATCCCGGTATGGTATTGATTTCATTCACGACAATATCACCATTAGGTTTCAGAAACAGATCTATTCGGGCCAGGTCCTTGCACGAGGCCGTTTGAAACGACTTAATTGAGATTTGCTTAATACGTTCTTCGATTTCTGGTGTCACTTTGGCGGGAATAATAAGGTCAACGGCATTGCCATCCACATATTTGGCCTCAAAAGAATAAAATTCATAGTCACCTTTTAGCACAATTTCACCTGCTGGCGAGGCAATCGGGTGGTTATTACCCAATACGGAGCATTCTAACTCCCTGCCTTCAATAAATTCTTCCACAAGGGCCACCTTGTCATACATAAACAGTGTATCCAGTTTTTCTTTAAACCCTTCTTTCCTGGAAATTTTGAACACGCCAACCGAAGAACCCAGATTAGCAGGTTTTATAATAAAAGGAAGCCCTAACGCATTCACCAATGTATCAAAATCAATTTTCTCTTTTTCAACATTTGTAAACGCAAGAAACTTAGCCACCGGCACACCTGCATTTTGCAATACCCGTTTAGAAGTTAACTTATCCATGGCGACTGAAGAACCCAGGGCTTCTGAGCCCACAAATGGTATGTCCACACTTTTGAATAGGCCCTGAATATTGCCGTCTTCTCCATCTGTGCCATGAAGCACCGGAAAGACTACATCCAATTCTACAAAAGCTCCATTAGCCACAAAACCGGGCTTGCTGGCGCTTAGTGAGAGTTGAAGAGCTACCCCTTTGGAAATATCTTTTGACACTTCATCACACAAAAACCAATCGCCTGATTTGTTTATGCCTATAAGTGTTATTTCAAATAACTCTCTATTGATGTATTTGGCTATATTTTGAGCAGAGATGATCGAAATATCATGTTCTACGGATTTGCCTCCAAATAGAATTCCAACCTTTTTTTTTGCCATGTGTTCCTGTTTGCCCAAAAGTAGGCAGGATGATGGGTTAAACCAATTTATTTTGAGATGGAGAACTAGCTTATTTTGTAATAACGAAACGTTGAACCAACGTTTGATCATTGCCTACCAGTCTTACAAAATACATCCCGTTTTCAAGGCTATTGGCAGGGATGTCAATTGTTTGATTAAGGGCTTTTGGAATGCTGTAGGAAAGAACCCTTGAACCGAGCGAATTGATTATATCAAGTTGGGCGGGTTGAGCTTCTGAAAGGTTCACCGTAAAGTGAATGTTGTTTCCTTCCACAGGGTTTGGGTACACGGTCAGCGTATTTTCTTCAATTGAAAGCGGATCATCATCATTTGATGCAAATAGTTCAACGTTGTCAATATAAACATTTCCACCTTGTGCACTTGTTAGCATTATCGCTAACTGCACATTTTCCAAACCTGCATACACTGAAAGATCAACGTACATGTCTATCCAATCTTCTTCGCTGGAGGGTTTCCATGTTTCAGAAGTTGATAATGAGGTTGCCAATGACTCACCACCTTCTTCCAGGAGGGTTTCATAGGTTTGCCCGCAGTCGGTGGAGGCTTTAACTCTTAATAACTCCTCATGAACGCCATCATAAGCATAGGCAAGATCGAAATGCAGAGAGGCTGATAATAAATCCAACATGTTTAGCGAAGGAAGAATAATGACCTCTTTCATACCTTTTGCCTCGCTTTGGCTTGCAATCCACTCCAATTGATTGTTTTCGACCTTCCAGCCCTGGTTTTGGTCTGCGTATGTTCCGGTTATCGCCCATTCCTCAGGCAATGAATTAGACGTAAAAGTTTCTCTTAGGGGAACGTCCTCCTGGACAGATGGGAGCACCATAGATTGTGTGAGAACATTATTTTCCATGTCAGCATCCTGATCAGCTATGGAAAGAGTAATATCAAAGGTCTGTTCAGAAGACTGCGCAGGCAAGAGAATTTCCTTTCTTTCACCCGGCAAAATATTTAATTGATCATACTGAAAGGATACCTGACTGTTTTCTATAGTAAGAAGCAGTGAATTGACAACCTGGCGGCCCTTGTTATCCACAAAAATGCCTGATGCATTATCACATACCAGGAGCGGCTGAGGTCCACCTACCAGGGCAATATCTGAAAACGTTTCATCAACCACCTCAATATTGTCCAGGTATATTCTGTTTCCACCCATTGATAAAGCGGTAAAAGAAAATACGACTTCCTGATCCGCGTATGGGGAAAGGTCTATTTGATGCTGTTTCCAATCAATGGCTCCGGTAGGATAAAAGGCTATCGGGATTTCCGCTGTTGCAAGGGCTTGACCGGTCTCCATTAACAATGTATCGGTGAAAGTTATACCACAATCGGTAGAGGCAAGTAGAAGCAAAGTATCATCAAACCCATTTCTGTATCCGTAAGCAACATCAAAGAGCAAAGTTCTTCCTGCATTAACGTACAATTTAGGGGATACATACGAATCCTCATTGCCGATGTTATTGTAGTAATTGAAAACTCCGGCTGCATTCGTGGTCGAATAAAAAATAGCGTTTTCCACATCCCACTGACTAATCTCCTGGCTTGTTCTTAATGACCAAAGGGGGTTAGCTGTAGAAAAATCTTCATGTAGTTCAGTAACAGGCTCGGGTCGAATGCTGATCTTTGAAACAAGATTATTTACAACATATTCATCTTCAGCGCCATTTATACGTATTACTTCGGCTGTAAGCATAATGCTTCCATAGGTTTCCAAATCAACCGGATCAAAAAGTACTTCCTGGTTTTCACCGGCTCCCAGGTTTAATTCGAACAGGACAGAAGTAACTTCCACATTATCAATTTTAAGGGAAATCTTGGCCGAATCGATCAGGCAGGTTCCTGCATTTTGAACTTCAACGGAAGGATAGATAGTCGAGCCGCATATTCCATTCTCCGGTGCGGTAAATGAAATAAGCGCCAGGTCTTCGCAGGGCGCTAGCAGGGCAGGCGAGGTGGTGAGGCTTAATCGCCTGGGGCTGTTCTCAATCACTACTACCATTCTGTCTTTTTGCCCAAGAGTAAAAAGGTTCATGCAATCATCATCTACATAATCCATATAATTCATGAACATATCCTGCGAACCACAGGTTGTAGAAGAAGCGCCAAGGTTGGGGCATCCGGAGTAGTTGTCTTCTGCCACGGGGGTATCATCTACATAATCATCAACGCCACAGCCTCCATCGCCCCAAATATGTCTCAAGCCAAAAAAGTGCCCAATCTCATGTGTACTTGTTCTGCCCAAATTAAAGCGAGATTGTAAATTAGCTGTAGGATCTTTTTCTATGGAGCCAAAGGCATCATAAACTATTACTACCCCATCTGTTTCAGCATCATAAGGCGGAGAAAGCCCAATTAAACTACTTTCTGGGTACTGTGCGTATCCCAGGTAAATGCCCAGGCTCTGAACAATCCATATATTCAGATAATCCTCCGAAGGCCAGTAGTCCTGCGATTTAAGAAGCATATCATCACTGGAAGAGTATGGATCCCACGATGACTTAACCCCTTCTACACGGGTAATTCCATTGGTAATATGACCATCCGGGTCTCTTTTTGCAAGCACAAATTCAAAACCAATATTGGAATACAGCGATTTAAACTCAGCAGGTATATTAACACTGTCTGCATTTAGTCTTTTATAGTCTTCATTCAGAACCTCAATTTGTGATTGAATCTGTGAATCACTGATATTCGTCCCTACTCCCTGAGCTTCTCCATTATGAATAACATGAACCACAACGGGAATTTGATAAACAGTTGTCTCTTCCTCATTGTTCAGCAACTCCATGGCTTTTTGAGGAATAATGGCCCTTTTTTCCTTCATCCAGTCTTCGAATGCCTCTTTTTTCTTAGCATTTTCGAACTGCTTCATATACTCAACCGTTCCACATCTTTGCTGTGCATGGCTTGCATAGCTCAATAAAAATGAGAAGAGGAGTAGAGTAATTTGTAAGAGCCGGACTTTCATGCCTTTTACAAACCTAATTTGTTAACCGGATAAATACTTTAATTATTTTGACAATTAAATAAACGGAGTACTGGTCAGAATAATTATCCTGCAAATGGTTTAATCTTGATACGAATAAAAATGTATTGGTAACAGTACTATTCCTCCATATGGGTAATAGCTTCAACCGATTTTATTTCAGGTACTGCTTTGAGTACTGCCTGTTCTACTCCGGCTTTCAAGGTCATGGTAGACATTTTACATGAACTGCAGGCTCCAAGCAATTCAATTCGCAGCACCATGTCATTGGTCAACTCGATAATTTTCATATCGCCCCCATCCGCTTCGAGATAGGGACGTATGGTATCGAGCGCTGTAGTTATTCGCTCATTTAAGGAAGGTGATATGTCTATCGTACCTGACATGCAGCTTCGTTTGAAACTTCAACGATTTTTGTTGTTGGTCTGGTAGCGTTACGCTTGGCAACCTCCTGAGCCATGGATTCTGCAATAGATTTAAAAGCTACAGAGGTAGGCCCGTCTTTCAAAGCGGAAGGATAACCGCTATCTCCACTCTCGCGAATACCCTGAACAAGGGGAACTTCTCCCAGGAATTCGGTTTCAAACTGTTTCGCCAGATCTTTTCCCCCTCCTGTGCCAAAAATATAATATTTGTTTTCAGGCAGCTCGGCAGGAGTAAAATAGGCCATATTTTCAACCACACCCAAAATAGGAACATCTATATTGGTTTGCTTAAACATGCCAATACCTCTTACAGCATCGGCCACTGCTACTTTTTGAGGAGTTGTAACAATAATAGCTCCTGTTACAGGAAGGGTTTGCACTAGTGTAAGGTGGATATCACTTGTGCCAGGAGGGAGGTCGATTAACATATAGTCCAGGTCACCCCAGTCAGCATCAGAGATAAATTGTTTAAGTGCAGAACTTGCCATAGGGCCCCGCCAGATCATAGAATCCGTAGCACTTGTTAAAAAGCCAATGGAAATAAGTTTAACACCATAGTTCTCAATAGGCTGAATATAGTTTTTACCATCTCTTGGTGACACACCCGGGCGTTCGTTTTCACACCCAAACATGGTAGGTATTGATGGCCCAAAAATATCTGCATCAATAATGCCCACTTTAGCCCCTGTTTTTGCAAGTGCCACAGCCAGGTTAGAAGTTACGGTTGACTTACCTACTCCACCCTTGCCGGAGGCCACAGCAATTATATTCTTAACTCCGGGCAGCAAGTTGGTCCCCTTCAGTCGGGAAGTTGTTACTGCAGAGTCAAAGGCTACATCAACATTAAGTCCTGCTCCGAATTTATTTTCCAGCGCTTGCGTACAATCTTTACGCATTACCTCTTTTAAAGGACAGGCCGGTGTGGTTAATACTACTGTAAAACTTATTTTTTTACCATCTATTTTAACATCCTCAATCATGTTCAACGACACCAAATCTTTTTTCAGGTCCGGGTCGTTTACAGTTGACAACGCCTCCAATACTAGCTCCTTTGTAATTTCCATGCTATTAAAAAATGTTATGAGGTTATTTTTGTAATGCAAAATAAGTTGTTTTGTTCGAATTTTGATTTAATTACATTAAAAATTGCCGCTCATTGATACCCCAGCAAACCATAGATGAAATAAAGAACCGCATAGACATTGTGGAGGTAATTGGCGATTTTGTGAGCCTGAAGCGCAAAGGACAAAATATGTGGGCGTGTTGCCCTTTTCACAATGAAAAAACACCTTCTTTTTCGGTTTCACCCGCAAAGGGTTTTTACAAATGTTTTGGCTGCGGAAAGGCCGGTGATGCCATTGATTTTGTAATGGAAGTTGAGAAGCTCAATTATGTAGAGAGCCTTAAATACCTTGCCAAAAAATATGGAATTGAGGTAAAGGAAGAAGAGCTAACCGATGATGAGGTACAGGAGCAAAGTGAACGGGAGAGCCTTTATATTTTGCTTAATGCTGCCAAAGAGTATTTTGAAAACCAGCTTTGGGAAACAAATGAGGGTAGATCGATTGGCCTGGGTTATTTCAAGGAACGGAAGATGTCTGATACTATCCTTAAAAAATTTGAACTGGGGTACAGTCAGGATGCCTGGGATGGATTTATGCAATATGCATTAAAACACGGGCATACGGAAGAAATGCTGGAAAAAGCAGGATTGATTGTGGTTAAGTCGGACAAGAAATATGACCGGTTCAGGGGAAGGGTGATTTTCCCGATACATAATGTATCCGGCAGGGTTGTGGGTTTTGGGGCACGGGCTCTTAAGAAAGACGATAAGCCCAAGTATATTAACTCACCAGAAACGGTGGTTTATGTTAAGAACCAGGTACTTTATGGACTTTTCCAGGCCAAGCAGGCTATTCGAAATGCT
>JAGQYJ010000023.1:8326-29477 GCA_020436145.1 Cyclobacteriaceae bacterium
GAAAATTGTTATCTGGTTGAAGGCTATACCGATGTAACCTCGTTGCATGAAGCAGGAATTGAAAATGTAGTTGCTTCTTCGGGAACTTCATTAACCGAAGGCCAGATTAAGCTTATTCAGAGGTTTAGCCCGACTGTTACAGTTCTTTACGATGGCGACATGGCCGGTATTAAAGCTTCGCTTAGAGGTATTGATATGATTTTGGAGCAAGGGCTGAATGTTCGAATGGTATTATTACCTGAAGGGGAAGATCCTGATAGCTATTCCAAAAAGTTGGGAGGTGAAACCTTTTATAAGTACCTGGAGGAAAACACACAGGATTTTATCCATTTCAAAACCAATTTGCTGGCACGTGAAGCAAGCAATGATCCCATTAAAAAAGCGGATTCTATTAAAGAAATTGTGGCCTCCATTGGAGTTATACCAGATTCTATTAAAAGGTCGGTTTATATTAAAGAGGCAAGCACCTTGCTCGAGATCGAAGAACAGGTTCTTGTAGGTGAGTTGAATAAAACGTTACGAAACAAACAAAAAAGAACACCAGTAAAAGAAGAACAACCTGAAATAACGGAATCATTACCTACCAATCAGGAAGTCACTTGGGATGCCAGGGAAATAATAATGTACCAGGAGAAGGAAAGCATTAGGCTTTTGCTTGAATATGCACATGTTGAACTTGATCAGGAAACATCTTTACAATCTTATCTTTTAAATGAATTAGAGGATGTAACGTTCTTTTCAGAAGTACATAACGAGATTTTCAATAAGTTCAAAGACGAGCTTGCACAAGGCCGCACTGCTACCGTGGATTATTTTGTTAAACACGGAAATCCGGAAGTTCGAAAAGCTGTTATAGACATCATTAGTCAAAAGCACGAAGTAAGCCCAAAGTGGGGGAATAAGTATAAAATTTTTATTCCCAGCGAGAAGGATAAACTTCATCTGGAGCACTCTGCCCTTACCAATGTGCTACGGCTAAAGCAAAGAGTGGTACGCAAGCTTTTGGAAGACAATATGGATCGACTAAAAAAGGCTTCAACTGACGAAGAACAAACGGAAATACAGCAAATACATGCAGAACTCAAGCGAACTGAGGCCGAAATTGCAAACCAGTTGGGCAACGTTATATTAAAGTAACATAGCTCCGTTTCTATTTATAAGGTTAAAACGCAAGAACTAGTTAGTTTTGTACGAGTAAGCAAACCAGGAAGGCATGAGTAAATTAAACACCATTGAAGAGGCCATAGAAGCAATTAAGAAGGGAGAAGTAATAATTGTGGTTGATGATGAGGACAGGGAGAATGAGGGTGATTTTATTTGTGCAGCCGAATTGGTAACTCCTGAAATTGTCAATTTTATGGCTACCCATGGCAGGGGGCTCATTTGTGCTCCCCTTGTAGAGGATAGGTGCGATGCACTTGAGCTGGAGTTGATGGTAGGGAAAAACACAGCCTTGCATGAGACCCCGTTTACGGTTTCAGTCGATCTGATAGGCCATGGATGCACAACAGGTATCTCGGCCAGCGATCGGGCAAAAACACTTAGAGCCCTGGTGGACCCGGCAATTAAACCGGAAGACCTGGGAAGGCCCGGACATATTTTCCCCTTAATGGCAAAAAGAGGAGGAGTCTTACGCAGAGCCGGCCATACGGAAGCAGCTATTGACCTGGCAAGAATGGCGGGGTTGGCTCCTGCAGGTGTTTTGGTGGAGATAATGAATGAGGACGGCACGATGGCGCGCCTTAACGATTTGTATAAGGTACGGGACAAATTTGGCCTGAAATTAATATCAATTGAAGATCTTATTAATTACAGGCTCAAAGAGGAATCGTTGATTGAAAAAGGTATTACGGTAAAAATGCCTACCGAATATGGCGATTTTGATTTGACTTACTACATTCAGAAAAATACCGGTGAAACCCATCTGGCCATGACAAAAGGAACATGGAAACGGGAGGAACCTATTTTGGTACGTGTTCACTCTTCATGCGTAACTGGTGACATTTTTGGTTCTTGCCGTTGCGATTGCGGCCCTCAACTGCATGAGGCATTGCGAATGGTTAACGAGGCAGGTAAGGGTGTAGTATTATATATGAATCAGGAGGGCAGGGGTATTGGCCTTGTAAATAAACTTAAAGCCTATAAGCTTCAGGAAGATGGAATGGATACGGTGGAAGCGAATCTTCACTTAGGTTTTAAAATGGATAACAGGGATTATGGTGTCGGGGCGCAGATTTTATGCGATTTAGGTGTGGGCAAAATTAAATTGATATCGAACAATCCTAAGAAAAGAGCAGGTCTTATGGGGTACAATCTGGAGATTGTTGAAGCAGTACCTATCGAAATTCCTCCTAACAAACACAACGAAAAATACCTGAAGACCAAGCGGGATAAAATGGGGCATAAAATATTAAAAGAAGAATGAAGCAGACTCTTGTTTGGCTTTTGTTATTAACTTCTTTTTTTGCCAAAGCCCAGGAATTTCCTTCTGACCTTTGGCATGAGGGCATGATGGTGCTTGTGGGTGAAGATACCCTGAAAGGAAAAATTAAATACAACCTGGAGCATAATTTGGTACAGGTTGAAACCAATGGTAAGACCTACACTTTCAGTGCGCAGAAGATTTTTTACTTTCAAATTTTTGACCAGACTACCGACAGTTATCGTCAGTTTTACACATTACCCTATGCACTGGTAAATCAGTATGAAGCTCCGGTTATTTTTGAAGTTCTGTTTGAAGGTAAACTTACTTTGCTTTGCCGGGAAGCCATTGTTGTAAAGACTGAACACGATAATAATCCCTACCCCTATGGGTCCCGGATGTCGTACAGTAGAGAGGTGCTTGACTACATTTATTATTTTCTTGATGACAAAGGAAATATTACGCAGTACACTATGAAAAAGAGGGATTTGCTTCGTGTGCTAAAAAAACGTTCGGATAAAGTAGAGGAGTTCATGAAGGTAAATCATTTGCGGGCTGATAAACGAATTGACCTTATCCGAATTCTCTCTTTTTACAACGGTATTATTTAGCCCAATATCTAGTTTAACTATTCGTTACGTTCCTGCATTTAGCATGGGTGTTCCTCCTAATTTTCCTACTTTTACGCCAGTAGTTTTTAAAGCGATTAAATAAATTTTCTACTATGGGAAAGCCCTTAATTCTTGTTTCCAATGATGATGGAATTACCTCCAGAGGCATCAGGGTATTGGTTGAAGCAATGCAATCAATTGGTGAGGTAGTAGTAGTTGCGCCTGACAGCCCTCAGTCCGGAATGGGACATGCCATAACTATTGGAGATACCCTTAGGTTGGAGAAATCGGATATTTTTAAAGGGGTGGCTGCCTATGAGTGCACAGGTACACCAGCTGATTGTGTAAAAATTGCCAAGCACTACGTGCTTAAAGATCGAAGACCCGATTTGGTGGTCAGTGGTATTAATCATGGAAGTAATACTTCTATTAGTGTGCTTTACTCGGGCACTATGTCTGCAGCTATTGAGGCAGCGCTGGAGGGATTACCCGCCATCGGCTTTTCACTTTGCGATTATTCTTCTGAAGCAGAACTGGAGCATGTAATCCCTTTTGTGAAACAGCTTGCCAAGGAGGCATTACAAAAAGGAATACCTGTTGGTGTAGCATTAAATGTTAATTTTCCTCCAAAACGGGATGAGCCAATTAAGGGCGTAAAAGTATGCAAACAAGCTCATGCAAAATGGCAGGAAGAATTTGACGAGCGCTACGATCCTTATGGAAGGAGGTATTTCTGGATGGCAGGCAATTTTGTAAATTTTGAAGTTGGTGAAAACAATGACGAGTGGGCAATTGCCAATAACTATGTTTCTGTGGTTCCCTGCCAGTACGATCTTACAAGTCCTGCTGCTATTGAAACCATTTCAGAGAGCTGGGATTTTTAACGGATATCACCGCAAATAGGAATCCACAACTCCTCTTCAGATTCAGGGTCTTCGTTTCTGTATTTTTTTCCCATTAGTGCAAAATGAGGCCGGTTGTCCAGGTGATAGTCTGAATCTGGCAGCCAGGTGTTAAATATATATTCATAAATAGGGGAAGCATCACTGGCCTTACCTTTGTAGAGAAAAACTGCGTAGAGCCCTTTCGGTATTGTCAATGTTTCCATTCCTTCAGGAACGGAATCGAAATTCTTAACCTTAACAGCTGCCCATTTTTCAAATAAGTTGGCAGGATTAAATATTTTGAAGAAGTCTATATCAAATACCTCTACCGAATACAAGTCCGAATCTGTCGTGTTTTTAATGTTGCCTTTTTGAGGCATAAAGCCTTGCCATAGCTCTTTGGTCTTGTTTTGAGAAAATGACATAAAAGAGCGTTTTCCAATAAGCTTGGTCTCTTGAAGAGTTTCTACTCTTGGCTCTTTATTCATGATTTTGATTTCCCGAATCCATTTCAATTTACAAAAACATTGGGTACCTCATCAATCATGTTTATTATTTTGATCTTCAATTTTTTCGGGCAAAGGTAATTTCCGATCCTGTTCTGCGGTATGCTTTCTGCCTTTCTCTGTTTCTTTTTTAGCCGTTGAGTCCAATGCTTTGACTTGCTCCTGCAGGTTCTGGGTGAACTTATCAACAATGGAAATACTTTTATCCCAATGTTGACTAGTACTGTCTGAATGCTCTTGAGAGGATTCTTTAAATTCATTGTAAAGTCGTCTTTGCTGGCTGAAGAGTTCGGCTCTTTTTTGCCATTGAGGTTGTTCGTTTTGAGTGGTACGGATTCTTTCGTCACCAGTTGTGGTAATTCTTTCTATTTCTTCATTTTCTACTTTTGATTCTTCATTTGTTGTCTTTGGCTGACCGGAAGGAGCAGGAGAGTTTATTGAAGTCCTGTGTTCTTCAGATCTCATTCGTTCAACTTGCCTTTTCTCCTGCTCAATTACTTCATTCATTTTTACCAAGATCATCCTTTCAGCATTTTTTACTTCTTGCTCATTTTTTGCTATTAAGGCCTGTTCAAGCTGTCGAACTGTGTTTTGCAAAGCTTCGGCTTGCTGTCTGATCATTTGTGCTTCATGTTTGCTGTCATACATTTCAGGTCTGGAAGGCTTAGCAGGTGGTTGGGCTTGTAACGTAGTCACAAGCAGAAGGCTAGAAGTCAACATTGTAAAACAGGATTGAATTCTCTTCATAACGCACTCAATTATATTGGGCTAAAATTTTGAAACACTTACAAGTTTACCTAAACTTTTTTGTGGTAGATGCTTAATTGTTATCAAATATTTAACAGATTGATAATCAGTCTTATAAATCTTAATAAATGAGAAATAAATTAGGTTTTTCTTGACCTATAAATACTACCTTTGCATCCAGAAACAAGTTTTTTTAAGGCCTACAATTATTTTTTTGCCATGTATCAGATTGAATCCATAATTCTTATCACCATTTTTCTTGCTGGCTTGGTAGCCATAACATTCGAAAATAAGCTTGAAGTGAATAAAAGCTGGATAGCACTGTTCATTGGAAGCATTATGTGGGTAGTGGTAGCTATCGGTGAGGATGAAAAGATTTTGGAATCAGCCATTATCCATGAATCGGCTGAAATATTTGAGCTGATTATCTTTCTTATGGGGGCTATGACCATTGTGGAGATGATGGGTCATTTTCGTTTTTTCACCTGGATTGAATCAAAGCTTCTTGCTTTTAATATTTCCAATAAGCAACTCTTTTGGATTCTTGGATTTACATCATTTATGGCTTCAGCCGTTCTGGATAACCTGACTACCACACTGGTAATGATCCAAATTGGCAGACACCTATATATTAAGAAGGAAAATTTTACCATTTATGTAATCAATGTGGTGATAGCTGCCAATGCAGGGGGGGCTATGTCACCTGTAGGAGACATTACAACCATTATGCTCTGGCTGGCTGGAAAATTTACCGCATGGCAGGTCGTGCTTTATGGTTTTATACCTTCGGCTATTGCCTGGGTTGTTCCACAGGCAATGCTTACCAGGCAAATTATTAGTGAAAACAGGGAGGGTAGAGTATCCACAGAAGTGCTCCCGTTGCAATGGGGAATCATTTTTATAGGCCTATTTACGTTTGGATTTGCGGTATTGGTCAATTTGTTTCATTTACCTCCATTTATTGGAATTATGCTTGGAATGGCTGCAGCAGCCATAGTTATTGATTACCGCTTAAAAAAGGGTACGCTTAAGAAAAAGGCAGGCCATATTGTAAACATTATTAAAACCATTGATATGGCCACCCTTAATTTTTTCATTGGTATTCTTCTGGCCGTTGGCGCATTAGGACATCATGGTATTCTGGCCCAGGTGGCAACCTTTATTTTTGGAGATGACCCTGCGGGGAACCCCAATTTAATTGTTGCAGGTCATACAAGTTTGGGATTGCTCTCTTCTATTCTGGATAACGTACCACTTACGGCAGCTGTCATCAAGATGCTTCCTGATGGGATAGCCTACAGCTATTGGGTGTTGTTGGCCATTACTGCAGGAACAGGCGGTAGCATACTGGTTATTGGCTCTGCAGCCGGAGTGGCTGCCATGGGGCAGGTTCGTGAGCTAACGTTTTACGAGTATCTGAAAAAAGGCACTTTCCCCGCTTTGGTGGGATATGCTTCGGCTGTAGCAGCCTGGTATATGGTATTTTGCTGCCATGCTTAGCTTAGTACTTATAACATAAATATTAAATTGTGTACCTGCTTTTATATAATTAAAGGCTGTTTTGCATTAATTTTTTGAATAGTTAAATGACTAAAAAAAGATATAAACAAACACGAAAAGAAGAGTGGTTTAATGCTATTTCTCATGGCATAACTGCTTTGAGTGCCATTGGGGGGCTGGTAGTGCTGATTGTCTTTGGGGCATTGAGCGAAAAGGACTGGAGCCTTTTCAGCGCCTTGTTTTATGGTGGAAGCTTAGTGGCTTTATATACTTTTTCATCCATTTACCATGCGATTACCCATGAAAAGGCTAAACGAATATTTAATATTTTGGATCACTGTGGTATATTCCTGCTCATAGCCGGCACCTACACACCTGTACTTTTAATAAGTATGGGAGGCACAACAGGATGGGTGCTGTTTGGTATTCAATGGGGCATGGCCACAGTAGGAGTGGTGCTGAAAATTTTCTATACAGGCCGGTATGGTGCGGTTTCTACCCTAATGTACGCATTAATGGGCTGGATTATCGTTGTCAAAATCAATATACTAATGACTCTATTACCAGTGCCTGCTTTTTGGCTTCTGGTTTCAGGTGGGCTGGCCTACTCAGTGGGGATTATTTTTTATGTGGTGGATGCCCGAATGCCCTATTCACATTTTATATGGCATTTATTTGTAATGGCAGGGAGTATTCTCCACTACCTTATGATGGTTATGTACATCTTCAACTAAAGAAAAAGCCTTCCCGATAAAATCGGAAAGGCTTCAACAGAAAAAGCTAATGAATAAATACTAAGCTAGTTTTACATTTATCGCATTTAATCCTTTTTTACCTTCTTTCAATTCAAACTCAACTGCATCACCTTCTTTGATTTTATCAATCAAACCAGATACGTGCACGAAGTGTTCTTTTTTTGTTTCATCTTCAATAATGAATCCGAATCCTTTGGACTCATTGAAGAATTTTACTGTTCCATTTGACATTGTACTGTAATATAAATTTAATAAGGGTCAAAGGTAGTATTATTTTATGCTCTTTATAAAGGTTTATGCAATAAGTAAATAATTTTATTTTTTAATAGTGCAGTATTAGAATGTGTAACCGATGTGTAAAGTGGCAAACATAGTAACAGGTGCTATGTCATATTCTTTACCACCAAGGCTGTTTTCACCAGAGATTTTACGGGTATACCCAATACCAGCCCATGGCTTAATATAAAGGCCGTTATTGAATGGTTTGAAGCTGTATCCACCATGGCCCATTATTAACAAGTTGGTGTATTTGGCATCTCCTTCAATAAAATCCTGTTCAATTTTATAAGTTTGTACACCAGCCTGTCCACCTACAAACCAGCCTTTATTCACCTGATTAAAATGGTACTCGGCAAAAAATCCGATACCTTGATTGAGCCGCACCTGCCAGCCCTGGTCTTTGTTGTTTTCATTGAGGTCTACCAAAAGATCAGGGAAATCCATTGCGTAAGCCCCTATGCCTACGAGCAGATGCGCGCTGTTTTTCGGCTGTAAACGGAGGTGGACTCCGTATCCATTAAATACAAAAGTGGCAGGGTCAATTTCTACCGAAACTTTTGCTTTGTCCTGGGCTCTGGCCCCTAAAGCTGTAGTACCAATTATTACTACAGCCACTACTAATGTTTTGATTGGTGTTTTCATTTTTACGAGTTTTAATAGTTAAACATAATATTAAGTATATATAGTAAAATACAAAAAAATTTAATTATTCATTTCGAGCAAAATGTCATTAATTGTTTTTTGCGCTAGTGAGGTTTTCATTTGAGCTTCCACTTCACCAAACAGTTTACTTATTGATTTCTGAGCATTGTCGGGGCGTTTGCCCTGGGCAAGTATATTAAAGGATGTTTGAAACAGGGCTTTACCTTTTTCAATTGAGTTGAGTATATCGAGTAATGTTATGTTAGAGGGATCTCTGGCCAACATTACACCTCCCTGTTTTCCTTCTTTAGTTTCAATAATGCCATCAGCGCTCAGGCTTTGCATGATTTTGACAAGCGTTGGCTTAGGTATATTTAGTATTTCTGAGATTGACGCTGTTGAGAGATACTCGTACTGCCCCTGTCGTACTTTATCTGAGATAAAGATCACCACCAGAATGGCTTTAGAATACGAAAGTGAATAACTCATACTATATATAATATATATATTGAATACAAATATAAATAACTTAATAGCAACTTTCCAAATTTTTCTAAAAAATTAAAATTGGGCTCAGAGACTAATCCTGTATGCAACAAATAGATTTACGGCCGGCACCACATTATTAAACGTGCGTCCATAGCCTGGAATAGCATATATATCAAAATTTTCGGGCTTGGGTCTCTCAATAAGAAAACGTAATCTTAGCTTTATTCCAACATACAGATTGGCGAAAAATCCTGACTCTCTATTCAAAAACGTTTTTTCAGAGGTCAGCACAAATTCAGCCCATTGGGCTGTAAAATCTTCACGCATGAAACTTTGGTTCAAAGAGGGCCATATATCGCTTTGAATCTGTACATTGCCCTCATCAGAAAATTTTGAAGTAGCGTACATACCTCCCAAAGCCAGGTATGTTTTTGGGGCCAGTTCAAATTGGTAGTCGAGGCCGCCACGGTAGTAATCACCCGTGGAGGTGTAACTTCCATTTTCTATCGCATTTTTTGGTTGCAAAGCTCCATGACCGAAGTCTATATTTATTCTTAACCTTTTGAACACAATAAGACTGGCATTAAACTCATATTTGGTATCCAGATTAAAAGCTGTGGTTGCAAGTTTTCCATAATCTGTACCCAGAATAATGGCTGTTCGTTTCTCTTTGGGATGGACAATGACGCTATCTTCTACAGGCTTTACCTGCAGGCTATCCTGGGCCACCACTCCATTGGCAAACACAAGTGCCAGCAGAATACTAACGATATATCTGGTAAATGGCATCATTGCTATTACAGGTCAAAGAATCGCCACACACCAATATGGCTTTATTAAAATTGCTCGTTATCTCACTTATGTTGCTTTGCACTACAATGTTATTGTCGGGCCGTTTTACGTACTCTCTTTCGTAGTTGACAGATAGCACCTTGGTTATGTAGGTAGTATAGTCAGTCGTATCACGAAATGACAGGGCAAAATCAGAAAAATCTTCGTGCATATTCAAGGGCAATTGGTAGGTATGCACCGTATCCTGGTAATATTCAAAACTGCCTGCCCATACATGATTAATAGAATCAATAACTACCACGTTGGCCGAGCTATCCGCAGCATGATAAAAGCGTATTCTTACATACGGTTCTTCTGCAAATGGCTGACAGTCCGTGCAATCTGAACAACTCCATACCACCAGCACAATAAACATAAAAAGCGCCAATTTTTGCATGCTTCAAAAATGATATAAAAACAGAAGAATATGCATGAAAAGAACGACTTAAACAGGGTCTATATTAAAAATGACTTGTACACCTTTAAAATCTTTACGAATGATAACTTGCCGGGTACACTTCCAGATAGTTAGTTTTAACTGGTTTAGTTGAGGGTTGCTTCTGTCAATTTTAATTAGTACTTCCTGGAGATACTTGTTTCTTATTTTGCCAATAACAGGTTGGATGGGCCCATATATTTGTTCCGATGTAATGGTTTGTCTTAGTAAATCAGTAATCAGGTAGGCAGCATCAGAGACTAAGCGGGCTTCTTTATGGCGCACAGTCAACTTAATAAGCCGCACGAAAGGAGGATAACGAAATTGTTCCCGTTCCTTAATCTCTTCTTCATAAAATGCTTTGTAGTCCTGGCGTGCAATGTGGCGCAGCAAGGTTTGGTCAGGATTATAGGTTTGAATAATTACCTTACCCTGCTCTTTTCTTCGACCTGCCCGCCCTGCAACCTGGGTTGCTAGCTGGAAAGTACGCTCAGATGATCTGAAATCAGGAAAATGAATCATGCGGTCAATATCGAAAATACCTACCAGGGTTACATGATCGAAATCAAGGCCTTTGGCTACCATTTGGGTACCAACCAGCAAGTCAATTCGCCTATTGGCAAAATCATCAATCAACTTATCAAAGGTGTGTTTTCCCTGCGTTGTATCCTGGTCCATACGCGCAACTTTGTTTTCGGGAAGCAGTAGCTTCAGACTTTCCTCCAGTTGTTCGGTACCATAATTTATGGCTTGCAGTTCTGCAGAACCGCATGCTTCGCAGGTAGGGGGTAAAGCTTCGGAATAGCCACAGTAGTGGCAGCGAAGCTCATTCTTAAACATATGGTAGGTAAGGCTTACATCACAGTTTGTACAATGAGGTGTCCATCCGCATACACTGCAACTGAGATAAGGAGCATACCCTCTGCGGTTTTGAAAAATAATAACCTGATTATTACGGGAAAGTGCTGAACCAACGGCTTCGAATAAGTGGCTTGTTATATGGCCCTTCATTGTCTTTTTCTTCTTTTCGCGGGAAATGTCAGCTATTTCTACTTGAGGCAGTACCGCATTTCCAAACCGTTTGTCAAGTTCAACCAGGCCATATCTTCCTTGCCGGGCATGATAATATGATTCTACGGAAGGAGTGGCTGAGCCAAGCAACACACGTGCATGATGCAGATTAGCCAGCATAAGAGCGGCATCCCTCGCATGATAGCGGGGAGATGGGTCCATTTGTTTGTAGCTGGGTTCATGTTCTTCATCAATAATTATAAGCCCCAGATTATCAAAAGGAAGAAACAGAGAGGAGCGAACACCAATTACGAAGGGGTACTTGCCATTTTGTACACCTTGCCATACTTCCACACGTTCGTTATCAGAAAAACGAGAATGGTAAACCCCAACCTGAGAGCCCAGCACCTTTCTTAGCCGGATCACCAACTGGGTGGTCAAAGCAATTTCAGGCACAAGAAAAAGTACCTGTTGTCCATTGTCAATTACCTGCTGAATAAGATTTAGATAAATCTCCGTTTTGCCACTACCTGTTATACCATGCAGTAACGTAATAGGCTTTTGTTCAAAGGAAGCCAGTATCTGTTCAAGAACCTTTTGTTGATCCTTTGAAAGAGGAGGCGCATCTACTGTATTCAGATTTTCCTCAAAACGTGATTCAATACGCTGGTAGGAAATTAAAATTCCATGCGATTCAAGTGTTTTGATGGACGATGGTGAACAGCCTGCCCTTAATAAGACTTCCTTTTTTAGTCCCAGGGCATTTAAGGAAGGATTTCCCAACGCAGGCACGCTTTGGAGATATGCTAACAATACTTCTTCCTGTTTAGGTTTTTTGGCAATTCGCTCAAAAACATTTTGAAGTTCCGTTTCTGATAATAATTCAGGGTTCAATTTGAGATAAGTGGAGGTTTTGGGAGAAAATCTTTCCCTGATTTTGTCGAACAACAAAATAGCCTCCTTATCCAACAAGGATTTTATCAGTTTATTAATGCTTTTTTTACCTACCAGATGGGGTATTTCCTGGAACGGAATATGTTCATGCTCTGAAAGGTAATTGATAAGCATTTCTTCATCGGAGGCCAGCTCTTCCTGTACTTGATAAGAAGGGTTTAGCTGCACCAGCGATTCGGAGCTTACTTTTAAGCCAGAAGGCATGGCCACCCCCAGTACGTCTCCGGGGTTAGCCATATAATAAGAGCCTACCCAGTCAAGAAATTTAAGCATTATGGAGTTGAAAGCGGGAGCCGCTTCCAATAAATCAAGTACGTAGCGGGCATCATAATCTTTTGGAGGTTGCTGATGAATCTGCTTGATGACACCTGTAAGCACATTTCTTTGGCCAAAGGGCACAATGATCCGCTGGCCTTCCAGAACAAGTTCATTGAACTCAAAGGGTACCCGGTAGGTGAACAATTTAGGAACCGGAACCGGCAAGATAACCTCAACAAACAGGGTCAGTCGTTCTTCATTTCCGAAGAGTTCGTTTTGCATTAACCCCTTTGCTTTTGCCATGAACCAAAGCTACATTGAATTTGGGATTTGACCGTATAGGATTATCCAACCAGTTGCATGGTCAATGTGTCTATTTCTTCAGCAACGTCAATTTTTGAAGGTAATTTTTTCAGTTTTTCAATTGTTGTCTTTACAAACTGCTGATGTTTGGGTGACGAAGGGTTGAAGGCTTTATGCAAAAGAGCCTTCCGGATTGATTCCCATTCGTTTAGGAAACCAAGGGCCTCTTTGCTAAAATAAGATTGTATGAAATGCTCCCAAACATAATCCACCGCCTGATCCGTTGGGTGCAATAGGTCGGTTTTATAGAACCTGTAATCGCGCAAATCGTCCAGAATTAGTTCGTAAGAAGGGTAGTAGAACACATTTTCGTGGTTGTTGTTAAGATAATGAGCCAGTATAAGAAGGTGAGATTTGCTCAAACTATTTAACGGAAGTGTATCTTTTACGTGACGGACTGGGCTTACCGTAATAATAATAGTTAAATCCGGATTGAAATCCTTTAATTTTTTTAAAAGCTGATCGTATTGTGGCTCTGTTACAATATGCGATAGCAATGATTTCTCAAATTCTTTTTGAGGTATTTTATGGCAATTAGCTACCTGTAGGCCACTTGAAACTTGTGTGTATACCCAAGAAGTGCCGAACGTAAGGATGAGCCAGTTGGCTTTCTTAAGCTCACTTGAAAGCTTGCTTAACCTGGTGTCAATTGCTTCTGAAACTTCGTCTAAGGTTCTGCCCCTCATATCGGAGTGCGTCTCCAGGTTTACCACCATATCGTTGATAGAGTAGTAACTATCATCATCAGGCCTTGAACCTTCAATGGCATAGGTAAGAACCCTTACTATAGAAGAAGGATCGTACAGAATACCAAGTGGATTATTAAGGGATTGAAATTTATTTTCTCTCAGTTTTTGATCCATGGAATTAGCAAAACAGGAGCCCAGCGTCACAAATCGGTCTCCAAGTTGTATTGAAGGACTTTGGTTGACAGGCTGCAAGGAGGTTCTGAATTCCATGGCTACAAAATTAGTTATATGAGGTAACTTCAGCTGATCGAAGTATTAATTAAATTTAATAATTTGAATTATTTATAGTAATTTAATATTATCAAATAGGTTTTCTTTTGAAAAAATTAATCCTGGTACTGGCACTATTACTTTTTTATGGGCGACTCTTATATGCGCAGAGTTTAAGTTTTTCAATAGGTACTGGCTTTGGTTATGAAAATAAACCTATTGAAATATTGGAAGGAGATTATTTTTCGTTATTGCTGAACCGCAAAATTGAATATGTAAAGGCGGCTCAGATCATAGTAGACCTTACTATTGATGACCATTTGGATTTTGGTCTCGATATTTCTTATACATGGGCTACACTTGACTGGCAAGGTCAGTTAAATGTTGGTGGGCCAACTATTAATGAGTTAGGTTGGACATCGTTTGGCTGTTTTGGAAGATATTCTTTTTTCATACAAAAAAGATTACAAATAGGAGTTATTGCAACAGCTGGTGTTCATATGGGATATCCTAAGCGAATGAACCTGGATACGGTTGAAAAGCAGGTGAAATTTTATGCCGGTTTGCATGCAGGCCCTCAATTCAAGATTTCAGACCATTTTATGATTGCTTATTACTATGGAAGGGGTAAGTACAATAATAGTATTCTGTTAACCTACTCGTTATAGAAATTTTATATCATCACCTCAGGGTCATTTACCGTTGGTGAAGATCCTGAGGCTGTAACTTTGAGGGGATCAACAAAAAAGGCTGCTCATATTATGAACAGCCTTTTTTATAAAATTTGCGTTGCGTAATTACTCTGCTATAACCGTAAAGTTTATAGAAGGTTTTACCTCCCTGTGCAGGTCAATTACGGCTTCATACTCGCCAACTGTTTTAATGTCTCCTTTAAAAGAAATTCTTCTTCTATCTACATCAAAACCACTTTCTTTAAATACTTCAGCCAATTGGTTAGAAGTTACAGCGCCAAATATTTTACCATTTTCACCGGCTTTAGTTCCGATTTTAATGGAAAGGGACTGTAGTTTTCCTGCCAATTCCTCAGCATCAGCTTTTAATTTTTCAGCTTTGTGAGATGCTTGCTTAATGTTTTCTTCCATCATTTTGCGGTTAGAAGCATTGGCAAGAATTGCAAAGCCCTGAGGGATCAGGTAATTACGGCCGTATCCGGCTTTTACCTTCACCGTATCGTATTTATAACCCAATCCGGGAATATCTTGTTTCAGTATAATCTCCATGATTTGCTTACTTTAAAGAGTCTCCAACATATGGTAAAATAGCCATGTGGCGCGCACGCTTCACAGCCTGAGCAACTTTCTTCTGGAACTTAACACTGGTTCCTGTAAGTCTTCTGGGGTAAATTTTACCTTGCTCATTTATGAACTTCATAAGGAAATCAGGATCCTTGTAGTCGATGTACTTAATACCGTTTTTCTTAAATCGGCAGTACTTAGGTTTAATATCCTGTCGGTTGATAGGTTCGTTTTGTAGTGTCATTATGCAGTTACCTCCTCAACTTTTTTATCTTTCTTAAACTCTCCTTTCCTACGTTTTTCGTTGTATTTCACAGCATGTTTATCCAACGAAATAGTCATGTAACGCATAACGCGCTCGTCCCTTCTATACTCTGTTTCAAGTTTGTCTATTGAGCTACCTTCAGCATCAAACTCGATTAAAGCATAGAAACCTGTTGACTTGTGATTGATTTGATAGGCCAGTTTTTTAAGACCCCAAATCTCTTTGTTCACAATCTTAGCCCCACTGTCGGTCAGCACTTTAGCGTACTTTTCGACAGCATCCTTCATCTGATCTTCAGACAAAACGGGAGTTAAAATGAATACCGTCTCGTAATTGTTCATTATAATATAATAAATTTTGGAGTGCAAAAGTAGAAAATTCAATTTCTAAAAGCAAAGGAATCTCTGCTTTTGCCTTATGCACTCCAAAATAAATTACATCCTAAGCTTCAGCCATTTGCTTGTTGGCCTCAATCACATCCTTTTGGATATTTTGAGGTACTATCATGAACTCAGAAAATTTGCTTGAGAAGCTGGCCCTTCCCTGGGTTAAAGAGCGCAGGGTAGTGGAATACTGGTACAACTCTGCCTCCGGTGTTTTGGCCTTTATACGCTGGTAAACACCTACTGCTTCCATTCCCAAAATAATAGACCTTCTGTTTTGGAGGTCGGTCATTACATCACCCATTAGCGATTCAGGCACCTGTACTTCCAGTTCACGAATAGGTTCAAGTAGTTGGGGATTGGCATTCAGAAAGGCTTCCTTGAATGCATGGCCTCCTGCAATTTTAAATGATATATCGTTGGAATCAACAGGGTGCATTTTGCCATCGTACACCATCACGCGTACATCGCGAATATACGAGCCTGTAAGGGGGCCTTCTTCCATTACTTCCATTACCCCCTTAAGGATAGATGGAAGATAACGGGCGTCAATAACGCCACCAACAATACAATTGTAAAATATTAGCTTACCCCCCCAGTCAAGACTGATTTCGTCCTTACCTCGAATGTTATAGCCTTCCGGCTCGGGCATGCCTTCATGCCAGGGTTCAACCTTAAGGTGTACTTCGCCAAATTGCCCTGCACCACCTGATTGTTTCTTATGCCGATAACTTGCAGAAGCCGAGCGCTGAATGGTTTCTCGATACGAAATACGGGGTTGTGAAAACTCAACCTCAATTCCATTCTCTACTTTGACCGTCCATTCAATCACAGCCAGGTGTAACTCACCCTGGCATAATAAAATAAGCTGTTTCAATTCGTGCGACATTTCTACTTTAATGGTTGGGTCCTGGCTGCTCAGTTTTTTCAGGATTTCAACCAGTTTTTCATCATCACGCTTGTTCAGCGCCTTAACTGCCCTTCGGATACGAGGTTGGGGGAATTTTATGGGTTTAACAGTTATCTGTTTAGATCCAGCATACAAAGTGTCGTTGGTTTCTGTATGTTTTAACTTTAAGGTGGCTCCTATATCTCCGCATGTCAGTTCATCTACCGGTGTGCGTTTGTTACCATCCATGATAAAAAGCTGGTTGATGGCTTCATCGTCTGAGGTACGGCCATTGGTAAGCTTGTCCCCGGCTTTTATCTTTCCAGATTTCACTTTAAAGAAAGAAATCTGCCCAAGGTTCGGCTCGTGTTGTGTTTTAAACACAAACAAGGCAGTAGCTGCATCTGGTTTGCAGGGTATAGGGTCTCCTTCTACGCTTTGTTCATTTTCCAGGTCAGAGGCGGCAGGGCAGACGTTATCAATAAAACCCATTAAACGCCCGCTTCCCATATCTTTTTCAGCAGATACACAGAAAACAGGGAAGAGTTCATGATTTGCCATACCCAGTTTAATACCTTGTCTCATTTCATCTTCATTCAAGGTTCCCTTATCAAAGAACAATTCCATCAATTCTTCATCGTTTTCGGCTGCTTTCTCCACAAGTTCGTTATGCAACTCATCTGCACGTGCTTTTTCACTTGCAGGAATATCCAGCTTTTCAGGTTTTCCACCTTCTTCACCGAACTTATACATCCTCATTTTCAACACATCAATAATGCATTGTTTCCCCTCAACTATAATAGGGTACTGGACTAACGTGGCATTGTTTCCAAACTGAGATTTTATAGATTGGAACGTTTCGTCAAAGGCCGCTTTAGGGTGATCTATCTGGTTGATGACAAACAAAGTGGGTTTTCTAAAGCGATCTGTATAGTTCCAGATTATTTCGGTTCCAACTTCTACTCCATGTTGGGCATTTATAACCATGGCAACCGTATCAGCTACACGTAGGGAGGAGGCTATTTCTCCAATAAAATCGTCCAGGCCTGGAGTATCAATAATGTTGATTTTGTAGTTACGCCATTCTGTATGTAGTGGAGTAGCAAAAATGGTCATTTCCCGCTCCTGTTCCACTTCATGATAGTCAGATACCGTGTTCTTTCCATCAATGGTTCCTCTTCGGTTAATCAGTCCGGCCTCAAATAACATGGTTTCGGCAAGAGTGGTCTTGCCGCTTTTATGGGCGCCAACGAATACTACGTTTTTTATGTGTTTATCATCAAAAGTTGTCATGATTTTTAAAGATTGTTTGAAGCAATAAATTACGAATATTTATTTCAAAAAACAGTTGATTTTTATCATTAATGTTGGTGAATTAATTGCGTATAGCCATTTCACACTATTTTATCTTGAGAGTGACATAAATCATAATTTATGTGCGGGTAATTGAGTAACTTATAAGTGAAAAACGAAATCGAATTATGGAAGCTAGAAAAAACCCTAATGCGGATATAAATCGATATCGGATGTTATTTTTCAATATCGGTTTAGTAGTGAGCTTGTCGTTGGTATTGCTTGCTTTTGAGTGGCGATTCTATGACAGGTCTGGCGTATTGAATGCTGCTACTGCTATTAACGATACCTTTGAGGAAACTCTTGAAGTGCCCCCCACAGATCAGCCACCTCCACCTCCGCCTGCCGATACAAAAAATGTAAATTTTATTACGATCGAGGACACCGAGGAAATTGAAGATGAATTGGAGATTACCTTTGACATTGAAATGACAGAGGAAACTGTTATTGCAAAGTTGCCTGAGCATGTGGAAGTAAAAGAGGATATAGAAGAGGAAGATGCCGAAGAGGTATTTGTGATAGTAGAAGAGCAACCCCACCCACGTGGTGGTTTGCAGGCTTTTTACGATTATATCAATAATAACATTAAATACCCTACTCAAGCAAGAAGGATGAATATTGAAGGACGGGTATTTGTGCAGTTTATTATTGAAAAGGACGGGTCCATAAGCCAGGTTGAGGCTATTCGCGGAATTGGTGAAAGTTGTGATGAAGAAGCGGTAAGAGTTGTGGCCAGTGCTCCTCGCTGGGAACCCGGAAAACAAAGAGGAAAGCCTGTGCGCGTAAAAATGGTACTACCAATATCTTTTAAACTCAAATAGTAGCTTAACGAAGATATTTGGCTGCCTTTTCTTTGAGGCTATCACGATCAGCTGTGATGGAAGGATCGCTATATATTTTTGATGAAAGCTCCGCTACAACCCTACGATTGTAACCCAGGCGTTCTGCCATGTCTTCACAGAAAACAATTTCGCTTTTGAATACCTGCCCGTCTGCTTTCATTAGCTGAATAATGTTGTACAGGAACTCAAAGCGTTGTTCTGTGGTGAGGTGATCCAGATTAGCGATAGGCTTCGGATTCTTTATAAGCTCATCAACTTCCCTATCACTTATGCCTTTTGCTTCTGCAATAGTTCGGATAAGCCGCAACTCTTTTTCGGCAATCATACCATCGCTCGAAGCCATTTGAATTAGTATATTGAGCTGTTCCTTTACCATTCTAATAGAAATAAGTTAGCAAAGCTATAAAAAAAATGTCAATTGATGATCAAACATAAAGGTGGTTAATGCACAACTTAACAGCAGGAATTTAGAGGTGAATACCAGGAGATGCAACCTTTTCTATATTGTCCATGTCTTTAGGTTAGTTTTATTAACTCAAACAATAAATTATAATGAAAAGGATTGCAGTATTAGTATTGATAACAGTGTTCGGAACATCTGTTTTTGCACAAAAAACGGCAACACGTAAACTTGAAAAATTTACGGCCATAAGTGCGTCTGAGGGTATTGATGTTACCCTGGTAAAAGGTTCTTCCTACGAGGCAAAAATTACTGCCAGTGGCATTGAAATGGAAGACGTGCTTACAGAAGTTTCTGGAGGCAGGCTTAAAATCCATCTGGATGGTGGTAATCATAGAAATATAGATGTTAATGTGGAAGTGACCTTTGTCAGCCTCAATGAAATAAAGGCGAGCTCTGCCGCAGATATTAAATCGTCTTCGGTAATTGAAGCCGATATGCTCGAAATTGACGCCTCCAGCGCTGCAGACATTGACCTGAAGATAAAAGTGAAGGAGCTTCACGTAGACGCATCAAGTTCAGCGGATATCACCTTGTCAGGAACTGCAGATAAGCAAAATGTTGATATCTCAAGCGCAGCCGACTATAAAGCATTTGAGTTGGTGAGTAAGGAAGGGGATATTTCTGCTTCTTCAGCGGCCGATGCCAATGTGAATGTTACGGAAAGCCTGTATGCAAGCGCCAGTAGTGGAGCTTCGGTTCGTTATAAAGGCAACCCTGATAAAGTAAAAGAGCATAGCTCCAGTGGGGGAGATGTAGAGCAATACTGATAAAGCTTAGTTATTCTGCAGAGCTGCGTCATTCTGAGGACAACGAAGAATCTCCTTCAAAAAAATGAGACTCTTCGGACACAGGCCTCAGTCCATGGGACTCCTACGGAGAGTGACGTTGCTTTTTTAATGCACTAAAGCCGGGTATTCTATCAACTCTTCCACTTCCATTAGCCCTTTTCCATTCAACCGCGTCATATTAACGGATACCAGTTCGTTTATTTTAAGCGGATCGTACTTGGCAGCAATGCGCACATAGTTTTCCGTAAAACCATGCATTTGCCCATCCTCAATATCGTTTTCGAAAAGCACGGTTGCTTCCCGGCCAATATTTTGAGTATAAAAGCTCCGCTTTTTCTTTTCAGATAAATTTCTAAGCTGTTTTGAACGCTCGTTTCTGATCTTCATCGGTACTGCACCGGACATATCAATGGCTGGTGTATTGGGGCGCTCTGAGTAGGTGAATACATGTAGGTAAGACACATCTAACTCAGTAAGGTACGTATACGTCTCCTTAAATAACTCGTCCGTTTCGCCAGGGAACCCAACTATCACATCCACACCAATACTTGCATGCGGCATCAGCTCCCTGATTTTAGACACCCGTTGAGTATATAAATCAGACAGATAGCGTCTTTTCATTTTTTTAAGCAGTTCATCAGAACCCGATTGCAGTGGAATATGAAAATGAGGTGCAAACCGCTCTGAGTTTGCCACAAACTCAATAATTTCATCGGTAAGCAGGTTGGGCTCAATGGATGAAATGCGAAAACGGTTAATGGTTTCTACTTTGTCAAGTTCTTTGATTAGATCAATAAACTTATCCTCACGTTTGCCATTACGAATGCCAAAATCTCCTGTGTTTACACCTGTAAGTACAATCTCTTTAATACCGGACTCTCCAATTTCCCTGGCTTGTTTTACAATGTTTTCAATGGTATCGCTACGGCTATTGCCCCGTGCCAAAGGAATGGTACAGAAGGTACAAGAATAGTCGCAACCATCCTGCACTTTCAGGAATGTACGGGTACGATCATTAATGCTGTAGGCTGCATTAAAGGTGTTTGCTTCTTCAATATCCGAGGCTAATACTTTGGTTTCACCTCTTTTGAAGTCACCGATTAAATCCATGAGCTGGAATTTCTCGGCAGCACCAAGCACCGCATCTACACCCGGTATTTCAGATATTTCTTTGGGTTTTAATTGAGCGTAGCAGCCCATAATAGCCACATAGGCATTGGGTGAAACAGCCCGTGCTTCACGCACAATCTTCCTGCACTTTTTAT
>JAGQYJ010000239.1 GCA_020436145.1 Cyclobacteriaceae bacterium
CGGATAACACATGAATGAAAACTTTGTAACCAGGATAAGAGGGGAGGTAGAGGAGATCAAGGCATCGGGACTGTACAAAACTGAAAGAATAATTGCCAGTGAACAAGGAGCTGAAATTGTGGTTGGCGGTAAAAAAGTGCTGAACTTTTGCGCCAACAATTACCTGGGGCTTTCTTCTCATCCAAAAGTGATAGAAGCGGCGCATAAGGCTATTGATCATCGGGGCTATGGTATGAGTAGTGTGCGGTTTATTTGTGGAACCCAGGATATTCATAAAGAGCTGGAAGAAAAAATATCAGCTTTCCTTGGAACAGAGGATACCATTTTATATGCAGCTGCTTTTGATGCAAACGGTGGTGTGTTTGAGCCATTATTCAACGAACAGGATGCGATCATTTCTGATGCATTGAATCATGCCTCGATCATTGACGGTGTCAGGTTGTGTAAAGCACAGCGGTTTCGCTATGAACATAATAATATCGAAGACCTGGAAGCCAAATTGAAAGAAGCTTCTGCATTAAGAAGCCGCATTATTGTTACAGACGGATCATTCAGTATGGACGGCACAATAGCCCAGCTAGATAAAATAGTGGAGCTGGCTGAAAAATATGATGCCTGTGTTATGATCGATGAATGTCATTCATCAGGCTTCC
>JAGQYJ010000240.1 GCA_020436145.1 Cyclobacteriaceae bacterium
GTATTGCCGGCTTTTATTGGTCAGGCACTGAGAGGTGAAGATTTGACAGTTTTTGGTGATGGTTCACAAACACGCTCGTTTTGCTACGTTGACGATCTGATTGAAGGGATCTACAGACTTCTTTTTAGTGATTACGTGTATCCGGTTAATATTGGAAACCCAAACGAAATTACCATTCTTCAGTTTGCTGAAGAAATAATAAAACTTACCGGCACGGACCAAAAAATTGTTTTCAAACCCTTACCAAAGGATGATCCAATGCAACGTCAGCCAAAAATAGATCGCGCCAAAGAGATTTTAGGTTGGGAACCTAAAGTTGCACGAGAAGAGGGCCTCAAAATTACGTATGGATACTTTAAATCACTTTCCAAAGAAGACCTCTATAAAAAAGAACATAACAACTTTGAAGCTTATATTAAAAAGTAAATGGCAGATTCGATAATTGTAACAGGTGGGGCTGGGTATATTGGTTCACATACCGTTGTTGAATTGCTCGCAGAAGGTTACAAACCTATAATTGTTGACAATTTCTGCAATTCTGAGAAATCAGTAATTGATGGCCTGAAGAAAATTACTGGGGAAAAAATTGCGCTTTACGAAGGAGACTGCACCGATAAATCGTTTATGCAGAGCGTGTTTGAAGAAACC
>JAGQYJ010000241.1 GCA_020436145.1 Cyclobacteriaceae bacterium
TCGGGAAATCCGTTTGCTTCCAACAATTCCTTGACCGATTCATGCATGCCTTCGCAGAAACCGTGTTGCATGGCCTCTATGGCTGTGAACGTGAGCACCTTTCCAGAATCTGAAACTCCATCGACTTTGATGGATTCGTCTACCATGGCCTGCGCTATTTCAGGGTTTCTTCCTTTGGCTTCTGCCGTAGAACGCATGGTACTTCGCATATAACTCTGGTACTTGTCTGGCATGGCCTCACCCGTTTGGTTGACCACGGTTGCAGCACCGATATTGGCTCCTTTGCGCATGTAAATGCTATCGCAGGCAATGGAAATAAGCGCACCTGCCGAAGCCGCATTGTTGTTGATGAACACCCAGACCGGAATCTTACTGTTCAGAATCTTAGTGCGCATGCTGTCTGCATGAATTACCATGCCACCATACGTGTTCATATCAATAAGAATCAGGTCAGCGTTCCATTCTTCAGCTTCTACAAATGCTTTCTGCATCTTTCTCCAAATGGGAGGACCGATCTCTTCCTTTACATCGAACTTGTAAACGCGCCTTTTGGAGGTGGAGTCTAATGATGTAGTTACCTTCTCGGCAATCGAGTCGACCACAACATTTGTACTGTCGTCAACTGCAAAACAGTTTAG
>JAGQYJ010000242.1 GCA_020436145.1 Cyclobacteriaceae bacterium
ACCCTTTGGGTAGAAAAAATTGCCAGTACTGTAAAGAATGCTAAAAGTATTTTTTTCATCGTCTTATTGTTTGATTTACCACTTTGGTTCTCTTTCAAACCTTAAAATTAGAGCCGAGGGGCACTTGGAATACCCCTCAGGCCCCTGTGCTCGAGCTAATCGGTCACCACAGGTAAGTCAACTGTAGGTTGAGCGAACTTGTGACTTTCAAGATTGTCATAAATCATGCTGTTAACTCCAAACTTCAAGCTTTTAGCATCGAACCCAAGCACTGTAAGATATGCTGTTACCATTGATGAAGTTTGACCTGTCCAGCAGTAAGTAACTACTGTTTGATCTGGATTGTAGTATTTGAATTCATCGTTTGCCAAAGTAAGTGGGTTAATCCTTGCAGCTGTAGCAATATGCCCATACTTGTCAACATCTGCCTGAGCCCAATAATTATTAATGAAATAAGACGAAGGGTCAGCAAGCACATCAGCAGCGGCTACTCCTTTGAAACCTCCACTTGTCATTACGGCTACTCTTTCTGCAAGCATTTCTGCAGGATCAGTAGAAGTAGTGGTCCATTCCGGTACACTATGAGAAGTCAAGTCTGCAGTTGCATCGGTTGTCCAATTAGAATTGCCAACACT
>JAGQYJ010000243.1 GCA_020436145.1 Cyclobacteriaceae bacterium
TTTTAAGATTTTGTTCTGGATTTGTGAATTGATTTTTCATTTCATAAAAATTTATTTATAACTCAACAATTTTATAAGTTTTCAAACCCAATAAAAAGTAGCCAATAATTATAACCGTGGCAACGCCCGTAACAATAAAGGTTGCAGAAGCTCCAAATTGAAACCAAATTAATCCCGCAAATGAACTTGCTATCATTGTGAAGATACTTTGAAAAGCTGAGTAAGTTCCAATAGCTGTTGCTGTATCTTTTTTCGCCGAGATATTGCTGATCCATGCTTTAGATATACCCTCCGTTGCAGCAGCATAAATTCCATAAAGAAAAAACAGACCGAAGAAAATATAAATATTATCATTAATAGCCATACCAAAATATACGATGGCAAATAATGTTAATCCAATAATGAACATTTTCTTTAATCCAATTTTATCTGCAATAATTCCAAGCGGAAAAGATGACAACGCAAAAATAAGATTGTAAAAAATATAAACTCCAATCACCATTTGATCATTGAGGCCTGCTTGCTTTGCTTTAAGCAATAGAAAAACATCAGAACTATTAAAAAGTGTGAAAGCCAAAAGTCCGGTAACAAGTTTTCGGTAAGTGTTCGGGCTTTTCTTCCAATATT
>JAGQYJ010000244.1 GCA_020436145.1 Cyclobacteriaceae bacterium
TGTAGTAGATAAAGTTGAAAGAAAGTGCAGAATTAGATGTGCTGTCTTCTTCAACCTCTTCTTCCTGATTGAACAACTCAGTTTTAGAATTGTCTTTACTAGTTAAAAGCTCATTTTTTTTGCTATCCTCCTTAATAAGTATCTTATCTTTATTTACCGTAAGGCTGTCTCCTTTAACTTCCTTTTTATCGCCTTCTTTTAAATCAGGAAGATTGGTGGCATATATATTACCAACAAAAGAAGCCAATAAAATCAGTAGAAAAGCTCTAACAATATTCTTAAACATAAGTATTTTGGTTAGCACTGAGTATGTACGCAATACAGAAAATAAAGTTACCACATTAAATCTTTAAATTCAATTTATTATGGCCATTTCATGGAGCGACTTTGAAAAAGTAGATATACGAGTAGGCACTATTGTTAGTGCAAAAGTTTTTAAAGAAGCGCGAAAACCTGCCTATATTCTGGAAGTTGACCTTGGGGAATTAGGTATCAAGATATCAAGTGCACAAATTACGGAACATTATACCCCGGAGATATTACCAGGCATTCAGGTGGTTTGTGTGGTTAACTTCGAACCCAAACAAATTGGACCCATTATGTCAGAAATACT
>JAGQYJ010000245.1 GCA_020436145.1 Cyclobacteriaceae bacterium
GTCAAAAAGTTGTTTTGAAGCGGTTTCAATTCTAATAAGAGCCTTTTGTATTTCTTTATCCTTATCCTTAATAAGCATCTGAAGGGTGCTGACCAAAACAATTATGCTGGCCAATTTATTACCCATTTCATCATGAAAATCCTGGGCCATCATAACCCGCAATGATTCCGCCTCCTTTCTTCTTATATCAGCTATATCCAGCGCTCTTTTTATGGCTGTATTAATGCGAACCTGATAGATTACCCATAATAATGAAAAAACAAATAAAATAACCCCCACATTGAACCACCATTTTGCCCAAAAAGGTGGAGTAACCAATACGCTTATGTTTTGGTTGCAGTAAACCCAGTTTATTCCGTCATTGCTAACTCTTATTTTTAAAGGGTAGGTCCCAGGTCCCAGGTTTGCATAACTTGCCCGTCTCTGGTCTCCCGAAAAAACCCAGGTTGAATCTACCCCTTTTAACTTATATGAGTATGATAACTTTTCTTCAAGATTATAATTAATAGAGATAAACTCAACCATGAAGAAGTTTTTGCCATAAGGTAAAGGTATGGTTGTAACTTTTGAAGGGATTGTATCCGTAGTATAAACACTTCCCTGAATCCATAC
>JAGQYJ010000246.1 GCA_020436145.1 Cyclobacteriaceae bacterium
GATTGTCAGTGTTTTATTAACATTAATTGTTAATTCATCAACTGCTACATTCACATCTACAGTTAAATTATGATTGATTGTAATCGTTCCATCAGCGCTTGTTGGGCCACCTGATATAAAAGGAGTCCATGAGTTACCATCGCTCCAATTCGTACCCCCTCCAGAGGTAACATAATTTTGACTATACCCAAATAAGCTGAAAAAAATTATAATCAGAAAAAGTATTACCTGTAAAGCTCTCTTCATAGCTGGGATGCATTAAATTCCGAATATACGGATGAATACACAAAAATACCATTTTGTAACCAATATTTGAAATATGAAATTTGAAATAAGAAATATTAAAGTATAGAATTATAAATGATGATTATTTAATCAGAAGATCTCTTTTGAAACATGAAGGCAGGAATTAATAGAAGCATAATAATGGGGTTGACCACAATGCGGTGGATAAAGGATAGCAAAGGGGAGGAAATTTCAGAAGGTCCTTCAAGCGAGAGCTTGAAATAAAAATAGATGGGTAGTATTACGAATAACTCTAATAGTTGAATAAAAAAAGCGATTTTAATTAGATTCTTATCTTTGAAAATAGTGTAAATAAGAAGTATTACG
>JAGQYJ010000247.1 GCA_020436145.1 Cyclobacteriaceae bacterium
GAACGTCCAAAAGAGGACGAAAGTGATATGTTCCCAAATCCATTAGAAAAACACGCAAAATGTTAGTCTATGTCTGAGAATTTAAGCGCATTATCAGGAAGGAAAGGGTTGGACGAAAACCTGTTTGAGCAATTGGTTCAATCGTCTAAAGTTGAAGGAACACCAACTGATGAGAAGCTCCGTAATCTGGCTTGGGAATACCTGATGGGTAATGCCATAACCTATGGTGCAGCCTCTTTTTACGATTTCCTAAATAAAGAAAATAAAGGCATAAAAGCCTATGTGTGTAATGGCTCCGCGTGTTTGGTAGCAGGAACTCAGGAAAAAGTACACACCAAGCTTTCCGAAAAATTTTTAGAAGATGAGATCGGGCATATGTGCTGTTTGGGCCGATGCCATGAAAACAGTGCGTTCCATGTAAATGGGCAGAACTATTCAGGGGATGCCATCAATAACCTTGATGAAATTGTAAAAACCAGCCCAAGTGGATTGGAGAAGTATAACATTGATGCTAATGTTGACAATCCGGTATTGACCGGAGTGCCTTTGAATGCAGAAGAGTTTAAAAACTTGTTTCTTAAAGCTGCAGGAATGGGTTTTG
>JAGQYJ010000248.1 GCA_020436145.1 Cyclobacteriaceae bacterium
CCTGGAGAAGGTCGTGCTGTCGCAGGCAGTGTGGTATCACCTGAAGAGGAAGATACTGGTTTACGGGAACCGGACGCTGATTTTTGATTAATAAGATCGCCGTGCTCTGTTTCTCTCCGTTTACAATCTTTTCCGAAGGGGAAAGAACAGACAAAAGATAGATTTCTCACTGTTTTAATTCGAGATATTTCCGAGCAGTACCAGATATGCTTTCTTGCAATCGGCTCAGGGCGTCCGATTCTTCGCTCGCTCGAAATCGTTGTTCGAAATGACAGAAAAAGATTAGATCCTGAATCAAGTTCAGGATGACAGACGATTAGTGTCGCGGCGGAGCCGCGACATCGGATTCCTGCACGCGTGGCGTGCTATTTATACTCGGTGATTTCGAGGAGGATGCCGTCGGGGTCGTGGAAGTAGCAGAGCATCTTGTGGCCGGCGTCGTGGGTGACGACGGTTTCGGGAACTATGACGGGGTCGCCGAGGAGCTTTACGCCGGCGTCCCGCAGCTTCTTTGCCGAGGCGTGAATGTCGTCGACCCTGAAGGCGATGTGCCTTATACCGACCGTGTTGGCGAGTGAGTTGGCGGGTATGGATTCGCCTT
>JAGQYJ010000024.1:0-2443 GCA_020436145.1 Cyclobacteriaceae bacterium
AGGCTGAGTGCCTGTTGCAATTGAAGCAGTACTTTATCTGAATATGTAGGTTCTTCGGACTTCTGTTCACTATTCTTTTTAAGAAACAAGGCATTTTTAAGCGCCATATCAACCAGCTTTCTTTTATCTCCAATTTTGGGCACCTCAATATGAATAGGCTGAGGGGCATCACTAACCTCGAGGTTAGAAAGAACTGTAATTTCAGAGTTACTTTCCCAATCATTTACTAATCGGGCAATACTAGAGATAATAAGATCGGTGTCTTTTTCTTCCAGTTGCTTTTTTATTTCCAATGATTTAGATTGAAATATAGATCCGTTTTTGACCTGCATAAAATTGACAAAAGCCTTCCTTTCATTGCTTGTAATTGCAATTACATAAAGGGAGTTTAGCTTTGGGTTGACAACTACTGATTTGTTATAAAAAGTATTTAGCTGATCAAGCTTATGCTTAACTTCTTCAGCTTGCTCGAACTCAAGATGAGAAGCATATTGCTTCATCTGGTCCTCCAGAAATCTCTTTGGTGAGGTGAGATCACCTTTTAGAATGTTTACGGCTTGCTGTAAGTTAGCAGAATAGTCTTTTTCACTTTGCAACCCTTCGCAGGGACCCTTACAATTGCCAATATGGTATTCCAGACAAACCTTAAACTTTTTGTTTTTAATGTTTGCCTCAGAAAGATCGAACTTACAAGTTCGAAGTGAATAAAGCCTGTTTACAAGATCAAGTACTGCTCGCATGTTTACAGCACTAGTGTACGGGCCAAAATACTCACCCTTGGATTTATCAAGCTTACGTGTGCTGTAAATACGAGGGAAACGCTGATTGGTTAGGCAGAGGTAAGGGAATGTTTTATCATCCTTGAGAAGGATGTTGTATTTAGGTTGATTGGTTTTTATAAGGTTGTTTTCCAGCAGCAGGGCATCAAATTCAGAGTTAGTAACAATAAATTCAATGTTTTCAATTTCTGAAACAAGTTTTTTTGTCTTACGACTGTGTTGAGCACTTTTATTAAAATAACTGGAAACTCGTTTTTTCAAATCCTTGGCTTTACCTACGTAAATTAGTGTGGAGCCACTATTGAAAAATTTGTACACGCCAGGTGTATTCGGAACACTTTTAACAAGCTTCTGAAGAGTACTCATTTTAGTTTATCTCTCCTTCGTCCAATTCAATGTGTAGTGAATCAAGTTTCTTTTGAAGTAAAGAATCTGCAGGAGTAAGAGAGGTGTTATATTGATTACAGTCTAACGTAACAGAAAGGGGTTTACGTGGTCTCTTAAAAGGTTGCATATCATATCCTAAGGAGTCATCTTCATACACCTCTGTCATAAATTTTGCCCAAATGGGCAATGCCATGTAGGCACCTTGTCCGTAGGTAATAGAAGGGAAGTGAATGGCACGGTCGTCACCACCTACCCAAACGCCAGCTACCAAATCCTGGGTGACCCCCATAAACCAGCCATCAGAGTAATTCTGAGTGGTTCCCGTTTTAGCTCCAATTTCATTGCCATTTTTCAGAAGATTCCATTCGTAATCTAATCTTCTTGCGGTCCCTCCCTCTTCTTCAATCGTGCCTTTTAACATATGGAGCATAAGGTATGCATCTTCTTCACTTAAGGCCTGGCGTTGCTGTGGCACATACTCCTGAATAATATCCCCATTTTTATCTTCAATTCTGCTGATATAAAATGGCCTCGTCCATGTTCCTCCATTAGCAAATGCGCTATAGGCACCCACAAGTTCGTAAACAGAAACGTCACTTACCCCTAGGGCAAGAGAAAGCACAGGTGCTAAGTCGCTCTCAATACCTAACGAATGAGCTTTGGCCACAACATTTTCAGGGCCTACCAAACTCATAATCTTAGCGGTCACGGAGTTCTTTGATTGCGCCATTCCCTTACGTATTGTCATCTTTTCTCCTGTAAATTTCATGTTGGCATTTTCAGGCGACCATGTTGGTGGGTCACCACCTGTTTCGTATGTTCTGCGTTCATCCACTACTTCGTAACATGGATAATATCCGTTTTCGATGGCTGTTGCATAGACAATCGGTTTAAAGGTTGAACCTGGTTGGTTTTTGCCTTGTTTCACGTGGTCGTACTGGAAGTATTTGTAATTAATTCCACCAACCCATGCTTTAATATGCCCTGTATGAGGATCCATAGCCATAAACCCAGCCTGAAGAAATTTCTTATAATACCTTATGGAATCCATCGGGCTCATAAGCGTATCCACCTCTCCTTTCCATGTGAAAACACGCATAGGCTTAGGAGTATTTAGAACAATATTTATGGAATCAGATTTAGCTCCATATTTGGCTTTTAGCTTACGATAGTGTTCCGTTCGTTTGCTCACGTGGTCAATGAATCCTTTAATTTCTTTACCGTGCTCATCTACCCACGGATTATGACCGTGCCATGAGTCTAAAAAAGTGGTTTGT
>JAGQYJ010000024.1:2646-29364 GCA_020436145.1 Cyclobacteriaceae bacterium
TGGAAGTACCGTCAACGAATCATATTCCTGGTTGGATAGTATTTCCTGTTTGTAGAGTTTGGCAAGAACCTCGTTTCTCTTTTTAAAAGAGTTGTCATAGTTGAGTACAGGGCTGAATCGGGTTACTCCTTGCAAAAGGCCAATTAGCGTTGCAGATTCCTGGAAATTAAGTTCCGAAGGTTGCTTTCCAAAATAAGTCTCAGAGGCGGCTTTTATTCCGTAGGCATTGCTTCCAAAGTCAACAGTGTTAAGATACAAAGCAGCTATTTCATGTTTTGTAAAAGTCCTTTCAAGAGTAACTGCAATTATCCATTCTTTTGTTTTTGAAACAACAAGCCTTGGAACACTTCCTAATCTAGATATTTTACCCTCCATTGTGGAGTCCCTGGTAGAATATAATTTTTTCGCAAGCTGTTGCGTAATGGTGCTACCTCCACCTGCAGGATTTAAAGTGAGCAATCCTTTAATGACCCTCATGTACGCAATAAAATCAAGCCCTGAATGGTTATAAAATCTGTGATCTTCAGAGGCAACAAGCGTCAATTTCAATGGATCAGAAAGATCATCATACCCTACCTGGCTTCTATTCGAGCGAAAGTACTTGCCCATTTCTTCTCCATTGGCATAATAAAGTGTAGAAGAAAGGTCATTTTCAGGGTTTTCCAGTTGAGCAATGGAAGGCATTTTACCAAAAAGTCCCCATGTATCATTTACAACTGAGTAGATATATAAAGGCAGGCCTACAAATATACCTATGAAAAGAATCCAGGTAAACAGTACCAATCTGGGTTTAAGGTCTCTGACTTTTTTATCGACACTCATTTAATAATTGTTTTCAAAAAACTGAAGATAGGTTTCAAGTTCTTTTGTTTGGTACAGAACCTCAAAATTAGGTTTGGAAATAACAAAGTTAATACCTTCTATGCTTTGCTCGGCTTTTACAGAGTCGTAAAATAACAGAGCTTCTTCTTTATTTTTTAGGGTTTTAACAACAATGAAAGATTTACCCTCGTTGGCTTTTAATGTTCCGGAGTTGAAATTGCTATTCCCAAACTGAGAGTTGATTAAACGATTAATGATTTCCATGTAAGATTGTACGGAAGCAGAATCTGAAACGATAACGAAATAATGATCTTCATCGTCAAGAACTGCACTGAAATGAGCTGATTGCAATTGAACAAGTCTGGTTTGGTAGTTTTCAGAAGCGTCAAGCAACTCCTTTGCATAAGAGTTTAATTTACTGTCAGGGTATTTTACGATGAAATCCTTTAGTGTCAATTGATAATCCGGGAGTGAAGCTGTTTTGCCTAGAATAAGAGCATTTAAAAGAACAAAGCTTGGTGTAAAATCTGCATCAGGATATTCTTTTGTAGCTTTATTAATATATAACTGGGCGCTCTCGTAATCACCCTTTTTGAAGAAACTGTAGGCTTTTTTATACTCCAGCTCAAGCTGTTCATTGGTGCGATCACTTTCCTCAACAAACCTGGGGTTTAAAATAAGGTTTGCGTAAAGTGAATTAGGATATTTATCAAACAGAGCTTCCTTATATTTTATTGACTTTTCAGAGGCTGTTTCGTTTTCCATCAGGTACAGCAGATAAAGAACCTCTGGTTCATAAGCAGTTGCAGGGTACCTTTTCAGTAAAGTTAAGTAGGTTTCAATGGCGTTTTTGTCCTCCAGCAATTCGAAATGATAGATGCTTCCAAGATTGTAATATGCATTTTCGAGCTTTTTATGAGATTCAGCTATTTGTTCAGTTGTTTTAGGAACCTGGCTCATAAATTCTAAAGCAATATGTTCCACAGACTGAACCTGCTGTTCTTCATCCTGATTTGGAGAAGAGGAATTGGTACTGGCAGTATTTTCACTTGTTTCAATCACTGAAGATTTAACTGACCTCCTCCAATGGTCCTCTAATGGTCTTTCCCCCCAGATTCTTTTAAACTCTGCTCTGCCAGTATTAACTGCAGAAGCGTTTGTAAAATACCAGCTACCTCCTCCAATTCCTGTAGGTTCCTGATTAAATGAAAAGAAACTTTGTGCGGTTTCTTTTTTTCGTGCCTTTTCTTCAGCTTGAGCTTTCAAAGCTTCTCTCCTTTCAGCCTCAACAGTGAACATCTCCATTAGTTCAATGGAGTCTTTTGAAGAAAGAGCAAGCAAGCTATCCTGAAGGGTAATAGTATTAATTTGCTCAACAAATCTTGTCAAAACTTCATTCCGTGTCACTACCGCTTCATAATTTTCGTATGTCTTGGGAAGCGTATTTACAGCACTATCATAATATGCCTGGGCAATGCTGTAGTCTTTGAGCGTATCAAAATATACCTTCCCAAGAGTTAAATATGAAAGCCCCTTAATTCTTGGATTATTCTGACTCGATTGAATAGACAAATTGAAATTGGTTATAGCCTGAGGAAGATGACCCTGCTTAAGTTCAAACTTTGCCCATTCATGATAAATCCTGTCTTTAAACTCCCTGTTCTTCTCATCCTTTACCAGCTTTTTAAAATACTTTCGAATGCTTTTAAGATCTTGTTTCTGATCAAGTCTTGTTACCTGGGCCATATTTAGCTTGGCATAAAATGAAAGCTCATACTCCGGATTACTTCTAACACATTTTTGATAGTAATCATAGGCTGCAGATTCAAAACCTATATCCTGGTATACCTGACCAATAAGAAAGAACATTCTTGATTTCTCCTTTTTAGTAAGCAGAGGTTCTGCTCTTACCAGGTTCCTTACCATATTATCTTTCTGATCCAACACCTGAAAGAAGTATGCTCTCATCAGGTAAAGGTTTTTTAGGTTTTCCTTATTAAGAAGCTGCCTGTCCAAATAGTCAGAAACAGCTTCTGCATTAGACATATCTTTGTTTTCAATAAAAGTTCGCATCAAATTAACCAAAGCGAAATGTTTGGCATTGACATCTTCCCCCTTGGTGTTCACATACTTAAAAGTTTCAATAGCATTGGGAAAATCATAACCGTACATTCTGGCTAGGCCAATAAGGTTATAGCTGTCGTCAACCCATTTACTGTTTTTGTGATACTGTATAACAAGAGATGCCTTCTTTATACAGTCTTCCAGCTCTGCCTTATAGGTTTCTTTGTACGTGGAGTCGATGGCCGGGAAAATTCTTAAAATATGATCGTAATCGGGTTGTTGAGAATTCTTTATACCATTTTCTACACTTTTTATTCTTTCCAAGCCATAGAAATAGGCATTATAGTGAGCTGTTGTATTATGATAGGCACGGTTTAAAGCAGTGTTTTTTTCAGAAGAACACGAATAAAAAAAAGCCACACTAAGTGACAAAATAATAAGAAGTAGGACTTGTATTTTATTCAATGCGATATTGGCTTTATAACCAAACGTAAATTTTTTTTTATTAATACAATAATACCTTTTAAATCTCTATTTTTGCCCGCAAAAAAGGGAGAGCAATCTTTTGAAACCCAAAAAAACTTTTTCAAACTGGCTTACGGAACGCTACCTGCTTATTATTCGAAATGAAGAGAATTTTGCAGAGAAAAGGTTTCTTGGATTTACTTATGCCAAGTTTTTGCTTTTTTCTTTCCTTTTATTTCTTGTTTTACTTATTGCAAGCCTGTTTTTGAGTAGAACCCTACTTGAGAAATGGTTTGACCCCCGTCATGCACAAATTGAAGCAAACAAGAAACTTTACGTATTATCTCTTCAGATTGACTCTCTTGAACAAGAAATGGAACGCAAAGACCAGTTTATTTCCTTGTTTAGAGGTTTTCTTACAGGAGATGTAGATTCCGCCAGAATCGATAGTTTCAGACAGGGAGCTCCGCTTCAAAACAGCTCCTATCAGCTTGATTTGTCAACAGACCCTATCGATTCACAAATAAGGCAGGAATTTGAAATGACCGAACCCTCGTTGAATCTCAGTTCAAACACGGTTAGTGAGCTGCAGGAAATGTTTTTATTTGCTCCTATATCTGGGCTTATTTCAAGAAAATATGAAGCTAAGGAGGACCACTTTGGTGTAGATATAGTTTCAAAAAAGAATGAACCTGTAATGAGCGTGGCTAGTGGTACAGTTATCTTGTCTTCCTGGACACAGGATTCGGGCTATGTAATTGCTATTCAGCATAGTTCCAATCTTATATCAGTTTATAAGCATAATGCTGAGTTGTTAAAAAAAACCGGTAGTTTTGTGAACGGAGGCGATGTTATAGCCATAATTGGGAATACAGGAGAGCTTACAGATGGCCCCCACCTCCACTTTGAACTCTGGTACAATGGCAATGCTGTTAATCCAGAAGATTTTATTTCGTTTTAAATACTCGTTAATATAAAGTAGATATGTTTAATAAGGATGAGAAAAAAGTAGCTGAAGAGCTAAGCAACTCGAGTAATATTATTGGCAAGGGTACCACACTAGAAGGTAATATTGAAGCCTACGGTAATATTCGTGTTGAAGGACGGGTAGTTGGCAATATTGTTACAAAATCCAAGGTTGCCCTGGGGCACTCTTGTAAAGTAGAAGGCAACATTTTGGCTCAAAATGCCGAAGTAGCCGGAGAAGTAAAAGGTACCGTTGAGATATCTGACCTGCTTCTTTTAAAGCCTTCTGCTGTTATTCATGGCGATATCATCACCAATAAATTGATTGTTGAGTCTGGCGCAACCTTTAATGGTGGTTGTAAGATGGGCGTATCAATAAAAGAAATTAAAGTTGGTGAAAACGGACAGTCAAAAGAACTCTTTAAAAAAGAAGCAAAAACCGCTTAAAAATTATCTTCAATTTTCAGGGCTGGCATTCCAGTTATTGGCGGCTGTTTTGGTTGGCTATTGGATTGGCCATTGGCTTGACGAAAAAACAGGGACCTCCAAACCTTGGTATACCGTTGGGCTAATGGCTGTTTTTATTGTGGCTACTATGGTTCGTGTAATTCGAGAATTAACTAATGAGTAAGAACAGTCTTTTTTTTGGCCGATTGGCATTGCTATCAATTGGGGTGCTAATGTTAGGTTATTTTATTGATTATTCAGGTTGGCTTCGTTTGCCATCTGATTTTCCCTACCTGGTTGGCTACTATTTTTTAATCTCTGCTTTGGCCTTTTTAATAAACCTTAAAGGCACAAAAAAAGAAAGTGAAATTGCCGTATGGTATTACCTTTCCTCAGTTATGACGAAGTTTATTTTGGCAGCAGCTTCAGTATTTGTTTTGGTGAGAATATATGCTGAGGAAAGGTCACAAATTATATGGCTTAGTTTTGTGTTATATCCACTGTTTGAGGCAGTTGTGACCTGGGACATATATAACAGAGTTCGTTAGTAGATTTTATTTCAAAACGTTTTTTTTAGAGAAGTAACTTTATAGTTTTGCAGTCGCATTAATTAATTGCCCAGGTATTTAAATAGTTACATGGTAGGATTGGTCAGGACAGGTACAAAAAACCTTCGAAATTTAGCAGTAACAGTATTTTTTTTAACTGCACCCATTTTTTTTGCTCAAGCTAACAATGTAGAGGAAGACAGTACAGAAACCTTCAAGCCGGGGGAGATGATCATGCATCACGTACAGGATACGCATGAGTTCCATTTGTGGGGTGAATTGGCCATGCCGCTCCCAGTTATTTTATGGACAGATCATGGGTTGGATGTATTCATGTCTGGAGGTTTTTATCATGGTGATGGAACTGTAGAAACATCTAAAGGTTCTTACGTAATGCATCATGAAAAAATATACTATGCGGGGGTGCATGGAGGTGAGCACGGTGAGGCCGAAGAAGTCCATGCTGCAATGCCACTTGATTTTTCGATTACCCGCAATGTATTCTCACTTTTGATGTCTTTTGCATTGATTTCCTGGTTGTTTATTTCTATTGCCAATTCATATAAAAAGAGGGGAAGCAAAAGTGCACCTAAAGGAGCTCAGTCATTTTTTGAGCCAATCATATTATTTGTTCGAGATGATATTGTTATTCCTAATATTGGAGAAAAAAAATATGAGAAGTACTTGCCTTATATTTTAACACTTTTCTTCTTTATTTGGATCAACAACCTGATTGGCCTCGTTCCATTCTTTCCGGGAGGGTCAAACCTTTCTGGTAACATAGCATTTACATTTACGCTATCACTGCTAACCTACATTATTGTTCAGTTTAGTGGAAATAAAGCGTATTGGAAACATATTTTCTGGATGCCCGGAGTGCCCGTACCGGTACGTTTTATTCTGGCTCCTATTGAACTTTTAGGAACTGTATCTAAGGCATTTGCCTTGATGATACGTTTGTTTGCGAACATAACCGGAGGCCATATTGTGGTATTAAGCCTGGCCTCTATGGTATTCTTGTTCAAGTCATATATAGTAGGAGGGGTGGTTACTCCATTCGTGCTATTTATAATGGTATTGGAATTATTGGTGGCGGCAATTCAGGCTTATGTGTTTGCTTTGCTTACATCATTATTTATAGGTATGGCCGTTGCTGATGACGACCACCACTAAATTGTTTTTTTAACTTAAAGTCTAATTATTATGACTACTATTCCTGGAATTGCTGCTGGTTTAGCAGTATTAGGAGCAGGCCTCGGTATCGGTAGGATCGGAGGATCTGCAATGGAAGCAATTGCTAGACAACCAGAAGCTACTAGCAAGATCCAAACTGCAATGATTATCTCTGCAGCTTTGATCGAGGGTGTGGCTTTCTTTGGAGTTGCTACTGCGTTGTTTTAATGAATTTATATGGCTACCGCTAGGGTAGCCATATTTTATTTGAGATTTAGAAATTGATATAAATAAATGGAACTTTTAACCCCAAGTGTAGGCCTTGTATTTTGGACAACCATAGCGTTTTTATTGCTGGTTTTTATACTTACAAAATTTGCATGGAAACCAATATTACAAACACTTCGAATTCGAGAAGAATCAATTGAAGAGGCGCTAAAAGCTGCAGATTTAGCACGTGAAGAGATGGCTGAATTGAAATCGGATAATGAAAAACTATTGGCCGAAGCCAGAGCAGAAAGAGAGCAGTTGCTGAAGGATGCAGGAAAGGTGGCCAGTGGAATTAAAGAAGATGCCAAAAAGGAAGCGGAAGCTATTACAAAACGAATGATGGAAGATGCCAAGGCAAGCATTGAGGCTGAAAAGCAATCGGCTTTGGCAGAGGTAAAAAACCAAGTAGCAGACCTTTCTATTGAAATTGCAGAAAAGATAATTAGGAAAAGCCTGGGAGATGATAAAGCTCAAAAGGCTTTGGTGAACGAGTTTTTGAAAGATAAAAGCTTTAATTAAGAATGGGCACACACAGAGCAGCTATTAGGTATGCAAAATCTTTAATTGAGCTTTCTCAAGAGCAAAAGTCCCTTGAAAAAGTGAATGAAGATATGAGGCTTTTCACCAAGGTAACTAGTGAAAATCGTGAATTGGCTGTTATTCTTAAAAACCCCATTATTCCATCTGGTAAGAAGAAAGCGGTTATAAAAGCGCTCTTTGAAGGAAAAGTTCAACCTATAACCTTGAAGGCTTTTGATTTGATTGTTGCTAAAGGGAGGGAAAATATCTTAGAAGAAATTGCTGTTCAATTTGCTAGCGAATACAATGTGATTAAAGGTATTGTAGAGGCATTGGTTTCTACGCCTTATAAGTTGGATGGAGAGCAACGAAAGAAAATAATTGAGATTGTAGAAGAAACTACAGGGAAAAAGGCCGAATTAAAAGAAACGATAGACGAAGCACTTATTGGAGGGTTTTTGTTGAAGATTGGTGATAAGCAAGTGGATGAGTCTGTAAAAAGTAAATTGACGAAGATACAAAGGGCATTGGTAGCCTGACAATTTGAAATAAAATACAGAAATAAAGTTTTCAGTAATGAATGATATTAGACCAGACGAGGTTTCAGCAATTTTGAGAGAGCAACTCTCAGGAGTTAAGTCCGTAGCTGAACTGGAAGAAGTAGGCACGGTATTGCAAATAGGCGATGGGGTTGCGCGTATCTATGGACTTACACAGGCTGAAGCCGGTGAACTACTTGAGTTTGAGAATGGGGTTGAAGCATTGGTGCTTAACCTTGAGGAAGATAACGTTGGAGCAGTTCTATTGGGCCCTTCAAAAGGAATCAAGGAAGGTGATACTGTTAAAAGAACAAAAAGAATTGCTTCAATTAAAGTAGGTGATGGCTTTACTGGTCGTGTTGTGAATACCCTTGCCCAGCCGATTGATGGTAAAGGAGACATTGAAGGGGAGCTTTTTGAAATGCCTCTTGAACGCAAGGCTCCGGGTGTGATTTATCGTCAGCCTGTAAACGAGCCTCTTCAAACTGGAATTAAAGCGGTTGACTCCATGATTCCTATCGGCAGAGGTCAAAGAGAATTGATAATTGGTGACAGACAGACCGGTAAAACAGCGGTTGCAATTGATACCATCATCAATCAAAAAGAATTTTATGATAAAGGAGAACCTGTTTATTGTATTTATGTAGCTATTGGCCAAAAAGCATCAACTGTTGCAGGTATTGTAGCTGCACTTTCAAAGGCAGGTGCTATGGACTATACCACGGTAGTTACAGCCTCAGCCTCAGACCCTGCTCCTATGCAGTTTTATGCTCCTTTTACTGGAGCTGCTATTGGCGAGTATTTTAGAGATACGGGTCGTCCTGCTTTGGTTATCTATGACGACCTTTCTAAACAAGCAGTTGCTTACCGTGAGGTTTCGTTATTGCTTAGAAGGCCTCCGGGACGTGAAGCCTATCCTGGTGATGTATTTTACCTGCACTCTCGCTTGTTGGAGCGTGCTGCTAAAATTAATGATAGTGATGCAATTGCGAAGCAAATGAACGATTTGCCTCCATCATTGAAAGAAAAAGTTAAAGGTGGAGGTTCTCTTACTGCATTGCCAATTATTGAAACTCAGGCGGGTGATGTTTCGGCCTATATCCCGACTAATGTAATTTCAATTACAGATGGACAGATATTCCTTGAAACAGACTTGTTCAACTCAGGTATTCGACCAGCCATTAATGTTGGTATTTCTGTATCACGTGTGGGTGGTTCAGCTCAAGTTAAGTCAATGAAAAAGGTGGCCGGTACCCTTAAGCTTGACCAGGCTCAATTCAGAGAGCTGGAGGCATTTGCCAAATTTGGGTCCGATTTGGATGCCGCAACAAAGCTTACCATTGACCGTGGTATGAAAAACCAGGAAATATTGAAACAACCTCAATATGCCCCTTTTAAGGTGGGTGAGCAGGTTGCGATCATTTTTGCCTCTACAAAAGGTATGCTGGACAAAGTACCTGTAGATAAAGCCAGAAAATTTGAAGCTGAGTTTTTAGCGGAAATGAATAATCATCACAGCGATGTTTTGGATGCATTAGGTATGGGTAAATTTGACGATAGCCTGACGGATGAAATTAGGGCCGTAGCAGAAAAAATAGCAAAAAATTTCGCTTAAAACTTAGGGCTCTTTTTGGCCCTATATTAACTGTTTGACGAATGGCAAACCTCAAGGAAGTAAAAACCAGGATAAATTCCGTTAAATCTACGCAGCAGATTACCAAAGCCATGAAAATGGTGGCTGCGGCAAAATTGCGCAAGGCCCAGGATAATATCCTTCAGATGCGCCCATATGCTCAAAAGCTGAATGGTATTTTGAAAGGTGTTTCTGCAACTCTTGATATAGAAGAGAATGCATTTAGTGAAGAGCGAAAGATCAATAATATTCTGATTATAGCCATTTCTTCTGACAGGGGGTTATGCGGGCCGTTCAATAGTAATGTGTTTAAAGCTACCAATTCATTGATAGCTGATAAGTACGCTCAGGAATTTAAAGAGGGGAGCGTAACCATAATGCCCATTGGTAAGAAGTCTTTGGATTATTTTAAAAAGCGGAACTATAAAGTGCATTCAGACTATTTTGAGCTTTTTTCAAATCTAAATTTTGATGAGGTTAAAAAGGCAGCTGAGTTTGCGATGAAGGCTTTTGAAGAGAAAAAATTTGATGTTGTAGAAATTGTTTTCAATGAGTTTAAGAATGTTGCAACTCAAATAATTTGCAAAGAACAATTTTTACCTATTAGTCAGGAAGAGGAGACTTTCATTGAGACAAGTGATTACATTTACCAACCAGATCAAAAAACACTTGTTGATCATTTGATTCCTACCTCTTTAAAAGTACAATTATATAAAGCCTTACTTGAGTCTTTTGCCTCAGAGCATGGAGCCAGAATGACGGCAATGGATAAGGCAACTGAGAATGCAGGGGAATTGTTAAAGGAGCTTAACCTTACCTACAACCAGACCAGACAAGCAGCTATTACGAACGAAATACTTGAAATTGTGGCTGGAGCAGAAGCGCTAGGTTAACAAGTAATTTAACTTTAAAGTTGCTTTGCCTACATTTGCTTTACTTTGATAAAGCTGTTCAGGTTTCTAAATGCACTAAATTTTGATACCGCCATTGGGGCAATAGTTATTGCTTCTTTTGTTAGCTATGTGTGTCACCATCTCATTGGTTGGCCTGTCTATTTAGCACTCTTTATAAGTGTTTTAGCAATCTATAATTTTGACCATCTAATAGATACGCTGATGTTGAGTGAGGATGCTGGCACGTTTAGGCGCGCTTTCTATCAAAGACATTTTACTGTTCTTATTATTTGGCAGCTAGTTCTTATAATAATAGGAATTGTTATTATTTTTTTGTTGCCAATGCCGGTTATCCTTGCTGGTACATGCATGCTTATTTTAATGGGTCTGTATTTTTGGCTCATTTTAAAAGCGTTAAAAAATAATCTTGTTTACCGAGAAATATTTGTTGCTTTTGGTTACACGCTGGCCGTATCCATCGTGCCCATTTCAACTACCTACAGTTTGACGCTTAAGCTGGTCTGGATCGTTTTAATTATTTTTTTAATAGCCCTAAGTAACCTTTGGGTTCTAGCTATTTATGAATTGGGTATAGACCAAAAGGAGCTACGCCATTCTATTGCCCGATCAGTGCAAAAAAGCAGGCTTTTGAACCTCGCTCGTTCACTTGTTTTTCTGGAAGTAATTGCAACAATAGGATTCATGTTTTATTTCAATTTGTGGATGGAAGGCGGATTACTACTTTTAATTGAAGCAACCTACTTCGTTCTCCTTGAAGGCAGAAGTCTATTTGATAAGGAAGAACGTTATCGCTTGATTGGTGAAGCAATTCTAATTTTACCGGTGCTAATGTACGTACTCAATGCAAAGGTTTGATAGAATATCCGGATCCTATGATTTTTTAGCCAAACTGGTGTTTGGAAAGAACCTGGAAAGAGCTAAAAATGTCTTTTTAGATACTATTGATGAGCGGAAAAACGTGCTTATAATTGGAGGGGGAACAGGAGCTACGCTTGAATACTTAGACAAACTTAGCAGAGAGATAAAAGTAGATTATGTGGAATCTTCCGCTGGCATGATGCATAAAGCACAGCAAAGGAGCTTGCAATTTGTGAAAGCCACTTTTTACAAGGAGCCAATTGAAGAATTTAATAAAGTGGGATATGATGTAATCATTACTGAATTCTTTTTTGACTTATTCGAACTCCCCAAAATTGAATTGCTTATGGCTCATATTGTCGCCATGTTAAAAAAAGGGGGAAAATGGATTGACACCGATTTTAGACCTACAAATAGTGCATGGCACAAAATCGTTTTAAAAAGTATGATAATGTTCTTTAAGCTGACGGTGCAAATGAGCGCAAAAGAATTGTACGATACCAAGCCGTTATGTATCAACTACAACCTGAATGTCAAAAGGGAGGCTAGTTTTGTGAGAGGGTTTGTTACAAGCCGCTTATTTTGTTATGATTAATTTCCTTGGCAGACTGAAGCATTTTCAGGTAAGTGGCTCTATGTTTTTGCTCACTTTCGTATTTATGCAACTCTTCCGAAAGTTCCTCGACTACTTTTTTTTGCTCTTGATGTAGCGCATCAAGAGCCATTTGTGTTTGAGCACTTACTCCTTGAGCAATTAAACCTTTGTAGCCAAATTGATTCATGATCATGCTTAACCCTTTTTTGATTCTGTAAATGGGTAAGAGAATAGGGTTAACAAACCGCATTTTCGGAGAAGAAAGAATTACTGATGACGTAGCTGCTGTTAAAACACGTTTGTCATACAAAGTTTGAGTATTGTACCATTCTCCAACAACCATTAGCTGAGGGTCATATTCAAGTTCGAATGGCTCATTAATAAGCTTATCAGACCCCACTCGTATAGTATGTGTATTACTTAGCTTTTTTTCTGTACCTAATGAGAAATCGTATTTTTTAAAAACACCATTGAGCATTTCCCAATCATACAGGTAATCCCTAGTATCCAAATCTAATTGATAGTCGTACTTAATTCGTCCTTCATTTGCCATTTTGTAAAGTCTGGAAGCAACCAAAACAGGTAACTCGGGCGTCTCAATAATTTGTGAAAGATCAGGCCTAACCCTTAATATCATACCATTGGGAGCATAATTGTCCAAAAACGTTTCAATACCAACCGACTGTAGTCCTGTTTCCTTGTCAATATATGTCACAAATCCTTTACCACTTTGAATATAAATGCTTCCAAGATGATCATAAGCATTGGGCATATCGCGTCTGAAACTAAGGCAGAGATCGTTTTCCTTGGATAGATTAAAGGCTACAATGTCTCCTGATTGAAATACGATATCATTAATAGATTTGTACTGAAATCCATTATCTAAAGGCAAAGAGGTCCATGAAACTGAAGGAAAATCAGATTGCACCAATGCTGATTCAAAAGCCAGCCTGCTTTCGACTAACAGTTGATAAAGTCTGCTTCCTTCAGTATTTGATGATGTATTCCAAAACCTGCTTTGATATTTAATGAGTTTTCTCCACCTCGAAATGTCACCTTCAAATTCATTGATTTTATTAGGTACAAGTGAGGCAAGGGCAGATAATTTATTAATATGATAACTAATGCTGTCCAATAGTGGGCTATCCGGTTCTGTTAGCTCTAATTCCATTTGGTCCAAATGGCTAACCAGATAACTTCTGTGTAAATCGTAATAGTACGACCTTGCGGCACTATTTATAATCCTGTACTTAACGAGGTTTTGTGCATACAACCCCCACCATTCTGATGTGGTTGAATAGCCCTGTGCTTCCTTTATTGGGAATGGATTTTTGGGATCAGGAATTGCCATCATCGCATAAATTATGATAGCAATTGCTATTTTATAGGCTATTTTCATTAATGTTTTGGCTGACTTGAAAGATACAAAATTGTTTTATGTGTAACAATCGAAATTCGTAATTGTAAATTGAAGATTAGCTTGTTAACTATAGGTGTTACTATTCTATTAATTTTTTGGTGAAAAACTAATAAAAGAGGAACATTCTGGCACCACATTTTTTTAATGCTCAAAATCTTATTATTATCGGGAGAAATAAACTCTTGTGGTATTTTTAGTTTTTTATGAGAACAAAAATTAGGGCAACCAATTCTTTAGAGGCGAACATATTTTTTAACCAACCAACAAGTGTAATTGCATTTAATAGGGAACTTGAAGTAATTGCCTGCAATAAATCCTTTGGAACAAAAGCGGGTATTGACCCTTATGAGACAAAAGGGATGAGTATTTTCTCCATTATTGGCAATGAAGCAGAAGGGAAGGAGCTAATTGATAAATCAATTTCAGGTAGTAAATGTTCAGGATTTATTTGGATAAATGGCAAGAGAATTGAGGCCGAGTTTAACCCAGTTCAGGATGAAGCAGGTCATACGAGCGTAAGCATTACCTTAGGAGAGGAGGTTGTGGGCAGCCACAAGTTAAATCACCTATCCAAGAGTGGGTTTAAATCCGTTATTGAAAAGGCACCGATGACCATCATGATTTTTAGAAGTGATGGTTCTGTTTTTTATACCAATCAACATTATAAGGAGTTATGGGGGCTTACAGAAAGGGAGTTGTATTTAATACATGAATATTATAACATATATGAAGACCCACAACTCAGTAATCAGGCAATTGGCCCCTATATTAAGAAAGCCTTTGAAGGAAACAATGTCGAACTGCCGGTAATACATTATAAGCTTGATTATGCCGGGTTGGGAAGGAAAGGTTCTCAGTCAAAAGAAAATTGGTTGATGGGCCACTTTTTTACTTTGCGGCATCCGGAGTTGAAAGAGGACCTTACAGCTTTAATTTTTGCAGATATCACAAGAGAAATAGATGCAGAGAAGGCTTTTAAAAAGACCCAGGAAAGATTGGAGATGGCACTGGAAGGGGGAGAACTAGGTACATGGGACTGGGACCTTATTAATGATTGTATAGTTTACAATGCTCAGTGGGCTAAAATGCTTGGATATGATCTGGATGAAATGGATGTGTTGTCATGGGAAAAGCTCGTACATCCGGATGACATAACATGGGTAAAGGAAAAATTGAATAACCATATAGCAGGTTATTCAGATGCATATGAGGCTGAGTATAGGATACAAAGTAAAACAGGCGACTGGAAATGGATTTTAGATAGGGGTAAAGTAGTGGAACTTTCTCATGATGGAATTGCAAGGCGAGTTTCCGGAACACATCTGGATATAACCAATCAAAAGAAAAATGAACTTCAAACCCTGAAGGCTGAAAAGCTGTTGAGTCAGCTTTTTGAAAATGCACCTATGGGTATCGTTATGCTAGGATTTGATGATGAGATACTAAAAGTCAACAAAGGATTTGAGAAGATATTTGGTTACACACAGGAAGAAATAATCGGTCGGTATATTAATAATGTTATTGTTCCAACGGATCGTATTAAAGAAGGAGAACAACTAAGCAAGGACTCAGCAGATGGCAAAATGGTGTATTTTGAAACTGAACGTCTAAGTAAAACTAAGGAGACGGTACCTGTAATGATTTATACACTCCCGGTAATGCACGATGGAAAGAGATTGGGCGTGTATGGGATTTATGTTGACATAAGGAAGCGAATGAAAGTGGAAGAGGAGCTAAAAGTGAGAAACCTTGAATTAGACAACTTTGTGTACAAGGTTTCGCATGATTTGCGTGCCCCACTTGCTTCAATTTTAGGATTAATTAATCTTGTAAAGCTGGAAGGTGGCCTTGACCATAGCATTGAATATTTAAAACTGATGGAAAATCAGGTACATAAACTTGATCATTTCATTCATGATGTTCTTAGCCACTCAAAAAATCTTAAAATGTCGGTAATTACAACTGACATCAATTTTGAAGAGATCATTGATAAGTGCCTTGCCGATTTAAGTTATTTAGAAGGATCAGGGCGAATACGAAAAAACATATCTATTGAAAAAGCTGAGTTTAAAAGTGACAAGTGGAGAATAAATGAAATTTTTCGCAATTTGATTGCCAATACAATTAAATATCAGGATACAAATAAGGAGGACAGCTTTATGGAGATAACCGTAAAGGCCAATTCCGAAGAGTGCCTGATAAGCATATCTGATAATGGCATAGGTATACAGCAAGAAAATCTACCCCATATTTTTGAAATGTTCTACCGTGCAACGGATAGTTCCAGTGGTTCTGGTATTGGTTTGTACATTGTCAAAAATGCTATTGAAAAACTCGAAGGCAAAATTGAAATAGAGAGCTATTACGGTGAAGGTACAACCTTTACCATATGGCTTCCTGCTCTTGAAGAATAAACGTTTTTTGTCTTTGTAAGCTTAAGTCATTTTATTTGCCAACAACCGCGTCTCATGTCACAAACAGGCAAGTACAAGTTTTTTTTCCTCAATTTGCTCAAAGGCCTTGGGTGGCTTTTAGCGCTTATCCTGCTTTTTGTATATGTTAAGAATAGCCTGGATGTAAAATCGAATGAAGTTCTGCTTCATTATGGCAATAAACCATTAATCGTCTATGCAATCTATATTGCCTCTGAGATAGTAATGGGTATTATACCCCCTGAGTTTTTTATGATTTGGTCATTGGAATTGGCCCAGTTTCGAAATTATTGGGTAGATGTCACATTACTTGCAATAATATCTTATGCAGCAGGCACCATAACCTATTTTTTTGGAAGATATTTCAATACCACTGTTATATATAGGTATGTAAGAAAAAAGTACCTTAGAAAATATGAACAATTGTTTGGCCAATATGGGGGTTTTTTAGTTTTTGTAGCGGCTATAACCCCTGTGCCCTACTCGGCTATTTGCATGTTGGTTGGTTCAGTTAAATACCCCATGAGAAAATTTTTCCTTATAACACTCTCCAGGCTTTTGAGGTTTGCGGTTTACGGTTATTTGGTATGGCAGGCAAGTTTACTGTAGTAAGTCCTTGTACACTTCAGTGATTGCCTTAACGGCATAGTCTACTTCTTCTAAAGTATTCATTTTGCTAAATGATACCCTTAAATTGTTGAAGTTTGCTTCACTTTGTCCAAGAGCCTTCAAAACGTGTGACCCTTCGGTTGCCCCACTTGAACAAGCACTGCCTTCTGAAACAGCGACACCATTAATATCCAGATTGAATAGCAATGTATTATCACGAGGTCCCGGGAGTTGAATATTCAGAATGCTGTGCATACTACCATCCATATCTGCTGAAAGTCCATTGAATTTCAGATCAGGAATATGACACTTTAGTTTCTCAACCATTGCAGCTTTTAAACTGCGAATATGCCCTTCATTTTTATCCATTGTAAGATAGGCTACTTCAAAGGCTTTAGACATACCAATTATACCAGCCACATTTTCGGTTCCACCACGTAGTCCTCTTTCCTGGGCTCCGCCATGAAAAAATGGTTGTGGTTTAAGGATCCTGGTTTTTACATATAAAAAGCCTGCTCCTTTTGGCCCATGTAACTTATGTGCGGATGCTGAGGCAAAATCAATGGGTAAGTCTGCCAAATTGATTGGGTAGTGGCCAAGAGTTTGCACCATGTCAGAATGAAAAAGTGCATTGCAGGCTTTACAAAGCCTACCTACACTTTCTATATTTAGCTTATTACCAATTTCATTATTGCCATGCATTAATGAAACAAGGGTTCTTTGCTTTGATGAAAGTAAGTCCTCCAGTTCATTCAAATCAAGATTTCCCTTGCTGTCAACACTCAGATAGGTGACTGTTATATTTGTATTATCGGAAATCCATTCAAGTGTATCTAAGATGGAGTGGTGTTCAATAGGAGAAGAAATAATGCGTTCTACATCACCGTTGAGGCTTAGTGATTTCAGAATAAAATTATTAGCTTCCGTTCCTCCAGATGTAAAAATTATTTCTTTTTCAGCTGCACCAACCAACATGGCAATTCTCTTTCTGGCTTTTTCCAATTCTACCCGGGCCTCTCTTCCCTTGTAGTGAGTGGAGGAAGGGTTGCCGTAGAACTTACCCATGAAATTATGTATCTCCGAAAGAACTTGCGGATCTAAAGGTGTGGTAGCAGCGTTGTCAAAATAAGCAAGCATAGTTATGCCTGAATTATTTCATGAATATCTTCTATCAGCTTTTTTGCCAGATTATCAGCTGTTGTTTCAGATTCGGCTTCTGCATAAATCCTGATAATGGGTTCCGTATTTGATTTTCTCAAATGGACCCATTCTTTTTCGAATTCAACTTTCACACCATCTATGGTGTTCACAGGGTTCGATTTGTATTTGTCCTTAATAGCTACAAGTACATCGTCAACATTAATTGCTGGCTGAAGCTCAATTTTGTTTTTAGAAATATGATATACCGGATAGCTTGCTTTTAGCTGAGCACAACTTTTTTTACTCTTTGCCAGGTGCGTTAAAAACAATGCAATTCCCACCAGGGCATCTCTGCCATAGTGTAATTCAGGATAAATAATTCCACCATTCCCTTCGCCTCCGATTACAGCATCGCGTAACTTCATTTCCTCAACAACATTTACTTCACCTACAGCAGAGGCAAAATAATTTCCCTTATTCTTTTCCGTAACATCTCTTAGTGCACGGGTGGATGATAAATTTGAAACAGTATTTCCTGGTGTATGGTGTAAGATGTAATCTGCTATGGCAACAAGGGTATACTCTTCACCAAACATGGAGCCATCCTCGCATACAAAAGCAAGACGGTCCACATCAGGGTCAACCACAATTCCCAGGTCGCACCTGTTTTTTTCAACCTCATAACTTATGGTTGTCAGGTTTTCGGGAAGAGGCTCAGGATTATGAGGAAAGTTGCCATTGGGTTCGCAAAACAATTCAATAGTATTTTCTACTCCCAAAGCTTTGAGCAGTTTGGGAACTGCTATACCTCCGGAGGAATTAACAGCATCAATGGCCACATGGAACTTCCTTTCCTTTATAGCTTCAACATCGACCAAAGGAAGTTCAAGTATTTTTTCTATATGATAATCGAGGTACGTGTCCAATTGGGTAAGCTTGCCAAGCTTATGAACTTTTGCAAATTCAACTGAATCTGATTCGGCAATTTCGAGGATTTCAGCACCATCTTTCCCTGAAACGAATTCACCTTTTGCATTTAATAGCTTAAGCGCATTCCATTCCACAGGGTTGTGACTGGCAGTAATAATAATTCCCCCGCAAGCATTCTCTTTTGGCACAGCCATCTCAACAGTTGGAGTAGTTGATAATCCCAGGTCTACGACATTAATACCCATACCTGTAAGTGTAGAACTTACAAGGTCGCTTACCATTTGTCCGGATGGGCGAGCATCCCTACCAATCACAATAGTTTTTGATGAATAATTTTGAGTAGCCCATCTGCCAAAAGCAGACGTGAATTTTACAATATCAATAGGGGTCAAGTTGTTTCCGGATTTGCCTCCTATTGTGCCGCGAATTCCGGAGATGGATTTAATTAAAGTCACGCTGTTATTTGCAAATTTTTACAAAGATAGTGATATAGTTAACGAATGGTGTAAGAAGCTTACTGGAACAACTATCGGAAGGTAGATACCACTTTGTGAACAATGTTTTCTTCCTTTTGACACTGACCATTGCCATCCTCATCAAATGTCCGGCCACAATAACCACATGGAGCTCCAGGCTCTTTAGCCAGGTATGGGTTTTGAGATGCACACGTTCCTTTAAACTTGCCGTCTTTTTTTAATAGTACCCTTACCGACATCAAGACAAAAAATATGGCTACGAAACCAATTACAATTAAGGTGGTCATAATTTGAATATCTTTGTGCAAAGATAACACAATTGGGTTTTCAATTGTTCACTTTTAGATTCCTAAATATGGCCGCAAATAAAGTTCCGGTAGATTCCCAAAGAGCAAAAAAATTAGAAGCATTTGATAAGTTGTTAACCATTATGGATGAGCTGAGGATGTTTTGCCCATGGGATAAAAAACAAACAATGGAGTCGTTAAGATACCTTACTCTTGAAGAAGTGTATGAACTTTCCGATGCAATTTTGGAAAACAATATACCTGAGATTAAAAAGGAGTTGGGGGATTTGATGCTCCATTTGGTGTTTTATGCCAAAATAGGATCTGAAAAGGGTAGTTTTGATATAGCTGATGTACTTACCTCAATTGCTGATAAGTTAATTCACAGACATCCACATATTTACTCAGATGTCAAAGTTAAAGACGAGAAAGAGGTGAGTGAAAATTGGGAAAGAATAAAATTGAAAGAAAAGGGTAATCGCTCAGTACTGGGCGGAGTTCCCAGTTCGCTTCCGGCTATGGTAAAGGCTATGCGCATTCAGGAAAAGGCTCGTGGCGTAGGATTTGACTGGGAAAAGAAGGAGCAGGTTTGGCAGAAAGTAGAAGAAGAGCTAAATGAGTTTAAGACGGAATTTAATATTGAGAATAACGAACCGATTAATAAAAATGAAGCCGAACATGAATTTGGAGACTTACTTTTTTCATTGATCAATTATGCGCGTTTTGTGGGAATTAATCCTGAAGATGCACTGGAAAGAACCAATAAAAAATTTATTAAAAGATTTACCTACCTTGAGGAGAAGGTTAAGGGCAATGGAAAATCACTTGCAGACATGAGCCTGGAAGAAATGGACGAATATTGGGAGCAGGCCAAAGCAAAAAAATAAGGCCCTCAAGTATTGAAGGCCTTACTTTACAATTTTATATTTAACTAACCTTAACTAGAAGCAGGCATTGTTTCACCTTCGTGGATAACAGTATGTCCAATCCTATGAGTTGATTGTGCTCTATGCTCACAAAATCCGCATTCATAATATTTAATAAGCTCGCCATCTTCTGTTTCGGTTGGCTTACGAACAATTTCTTCTTTAACAACTTTAAATGTTTGATATCCACACTCTGGGCATTCTTCGGCATGCAAATGGCCTGAATATTTTTCGATCTTGGTAAATCCTGTTTCTTCGTCCAGCCAAACATCATAATCAATACTAAATACATCTTCTTCTGCCTGCATACCTTCATCAAGGTAAACATCTTCTTCTTCTTCGCTCATTAGCTTCATTGGCTTACCTGTTTTCGGAGAAATTCTGGGTTTATACCTCAATTTTTTTAGTCTCTTTTCCAGGTTAAAAGGATAGTAAAACTTAAGCATGTTATTAACAATAACTCCAATAAGGAAAGCTACCACCAATGTTACAAATCCTCTTATGATAAACCAGAAAACGCCAATCTCAGAAATAAATGAATTGGCCATTACACCAGCCCCAATAAGAAAAAGAATTGTGGCAGTCCAAAGTGCGCTAATCTCGTTTTGACTAATAAAGTCATAACGCATTTTAAAGTCCTTAATAGTAACGAGTTTCAGATAGTGGTACGCTATTCTAAAAACCGCAAAAAGAATAAAGGCAATTGCTATATTTCTGCCCCAAGCATTCCATGTATCAATAAATTGTAAGGGAGCCTCTTCCATTGTACGTAAGGTTTTCGGTTATAGGTTTAGTACTTAATAGCACTTTACCATAAATTGTAAGCAATAAAGTACAATATAAACCAATTTTTTAATCAATATCAACGAATCTATAATAGTTTATTCATCTATAAATCTACCAATGGCTTCAATAATTGCCTCTTTTTTTTCATACATTCCCATATGCGCTACATTCTCAAGCATATAGCAATGAGAGGGGTTCTCTATTAAGGAAATTTGCTTTTTACTGCTTTCTGCCGGAACAGAGTTATCACATTCTCCTGCAATGAAAAGAGGTGATTTTTCATGGGTAAGTATGTCAATGGAATCCTTTCTATCCCTCATTGCTTTCGCATAACCCTGGATAATATTTCCGCTTAGGCCATCTGACATCCGAACTACTTTTTCTATATCTTCTTTCAGTCTTTGCTGATTAGTATCGCAGAAGAGGGTATAGGCAAATGTGGAAAGGAATCTGCTGGAAGGGTTATTGTCAAGGAATTTAATTAACTTATTTCTACCTTCTTTCTTTTCAGGTGTATCTTCAAAAGCAGTGGAATGAACCAGTCCAATTTTTTTAACAAATTCGGGGAAGCTTCTCTTTAAAGAAAGTGTAATGTACCCACCTAATGAATGACCAATACACACACAACTTTGTACATTCTGTTTAGTTAACGAGTTATGCAAATAAACGGCAATATCTTCAAGGGTGAAATCTTTGTTCAAAGGTGGTGCAGAGCCAAAACCTGGAAGGTCCGGTGCTACTATGGGGCCATCATATTCTAAAAACGGGATTATATGATCCCAAAGCGTGTGATTCTCACAAAACCCATGAAGCAAAACAAGAGTTGGTTTTGATGGGATGGGCATTACACCATTTCCTTCTTTTCAATAGTAAGAAGTTCTCTCACAGCATTTTTTATCCCTTGCTTATCAAAACCACATTGATGTTGTAATTCAGCCTGGGTTCCATGTTCAATAATGTTATCAGGAATACCCAGACGTCTGATATGAGCTTTATAGTTGTGTTCTGCCATGAACTCCAGCACAGCACTGCCAAAGCCTCCTATAATGGTTCCGTCTTCAATTGTTATCACATGATCAAATTTCTCAAAAACCGTGTGCAAGAGGTTCTCATCAATGGGCTTTACAAACCTCATATTATAAACAGCAACAGAAAAACCGTCTTCTAATAATTCTTTTGAGGCTTCAATTGCTAAATTTCCTATATGACCGATCGTTAATACAGCTATATCCTTACCTTCTACAATTTCTTCACCCTTACCAATTTCCATGGCTTTCATTGGTGTTCTCCAGTCAGGCATAACACCTTCACCTCTGGGGTAACGAATGGTAAATGCCTTTTTTTCTCTTGGCATCTGGGCTGTAAACATCATGTCCCTAAGTTCACTCTCGTTTAAAGGAGCTGCAACAATCATATTGGGTACGCAACGCATGTAGGCAAGATCGTATGCACCATGATGGGTTGGTCCATCGGCTCCTGCAAAGCCGGCCCTATCCAAGCAGAAATTTACAGGAAGGTTCTGAATGGCCACATCATGTATAACCTGATCATAAGCACGCTGCATAAATGTGCTGTAAATATTGCAAAATGGTACAAGTCCCTGAGTAGCAAGACCAGCTGAGAAGGTAACAGCATGTTGCTCAGCAATCCCTACATCAAACGCACGGTCAGGCAACGCCTCCATCATAATATTCATAGAAGAGCCGGAAGGCATAGCAGGCGTTATCCCAACTATTTTTTCATTGGCCTTAGCAAGCTCAACAAGTGTATGGCCGAAAACATCCTGATACTTTGGAGGCTGGGGTTCTGCAAAACTTTTTTTATGAATAGCACCTGTAACTTTATCAAAAGACCCGGTGGCATGCCATTTGGTCTGCTCTTTTTCAGCAGGCTCAAAGCCCTTGCCTTTAGTGGTAATGCAATGCAATAATTTAGGGCCCTTAATATCCTTCATGTCACTAAGGATGGAAACCAGGTGGTCAACATCATGGCCGTCAACCGGGCCAAAGTAGCGCAGGTTAAGAGATTCAAAAAGGTTACTTTGCTTCAGTAGAAATGATTTGACACTGTTTTCAAATTTTGAGGCAAGTTCCTGCGCGTTAGGACCGCCTAATTTATTTAGTTTTCCTAATATTTTCCATGCCTCATCTTTTAATCGATTGTACGTATGGCTGGTAGTTATATCTGTAAGATAATCCTTTAAAGCTCCAACGTTTGGGTCAATCGACATGTTATTGTCGTTAAGGATAATCAGCAGATTAGAGTTAGCAACACCTGCATGGTTCATGGCTTCGAAAGCAAGCCCGCCTGTCATGGCACCGTCTCCTATTACCGCGATATGCTGCCTGTCCGATTCATCTTTAATTGCCGATGCAACTGCCATACCCAATGCCGCAGAAATGGAAGTAGAAGAGTGGCCTACACCAAAAGCATCGTATTTGCTTTCATTACGTTTCGGGAAGCCAGAAATACCTTTGTAAACCCGGTTGGTATAAAACTCATTTCTTCTCCCTGTTAAGATTTTATGCCCGTAAGCCTGGTGGCCTACATCCCACACCAATTGATCGTAAGGTGCATTAAAAACATAGTGAAGGGCAATGGTTAATTCAACTACACCCAAACTCGAGGCAAAATGGCCACCATATACCGAAACACTATCAATTATAAAGTTTCGAAGCTCTTCCGAAAGTTGGGTGAGTTTTGCCCGGTCTATTTTTTTTAAATCCTCGGGTGAATTGATTGACTCCAGCAATTTGCCGGGTTTAATTTCCATAGCTAATGGTATTAATTAAACTAAAAGTAGCTAATCCGATAAAGTAATATACCGAATAGGCAAATCTACACTTTTTAGTAATACTATCTATTTTATTGAGCCAGAATTAAAAATGTAAGAAAGATAAAATACATATATCTTTGAAGGTAATTCTCGCTACTAAATTCTTTGCAGATTGAGCTTTGAAATAAAACTACCACTGTTTGAAGGGCCTTTTGACCTTTTGCTTTTCTTTATTGAAAGGGATGAATTGGACATTTATGATATTCCAATTTCTCAAATTACGCAAGATTTTCTAGCCTATATGGATGACCTCGAGAAGTTTAATATTGAAGTAGCTAGCGAGTTTATTTTGGTGGCAGCTACCTTAATGCGAATTAAGGCAAAAATGCTTTTACCAAGACCGCAGTTGGATGAAGAAGGTAATGAAATAGACCCGAGGGAGGAACTTGTCAGACATTTGCTTGAATACAAAAAATACAAATCTGTTATAAAGGAACTTTCAGAAATGGAAGAGGGCCGCCTGGAGCGGGAGAAGCGGGGCAATCTGATGAGGGAAATCCGTAAACTAGCCGAAAGCACAAATGTAGAAGCGGAATTACAAGACGTTGATTTGTATAAATTGCTTAAGGTTTTTGAACGTGTTGCAGCACGATTTGAAGAGCAAAAAAATAAACCAACGCATACGGTGGTTCCTTTTCCTTACACCATTGAAGAAAAGAAAAAATCCATTTTGAGCAAACTTATCGATCGCAAGAAAATGTCTTTTAAAGATATGATTACTGAGGAAAACAATCGTATTGCTACAATATTCAATTTCCTGGCCATTCTTGAGCTTCTGCAACTTCAGCTAATAGGCATTACCGTTGGAGAAGGGTATAATAATTTCTGGGTACAAAAAAGGGAACCAGAAGTTGAAAAGGTGTGATTATCTCCTGACGATATGAGCCAGGAAATAAGCCGGAGTATTAGAATTTTTCTACTTCAGAAAAGAAAAAGTTTCCTTCAATAATTGCGTTTTCATCAGAATCAGAACCATGAATGGCATTTGCTTCTATAGATTTGGCAAATAAGTTACGGATAGTACCTTCAGCAGCCTCTTTAGGATTAGTTGCGCCAATTAACGTTCTGAAATCTTCTACTGCATTTTCCTTTTCAAGAATCATTGGAACAATGGGGCCCGAAGACATGTAGTTGCAAAGATCGGTGTAGAAAGGCCTTTCTTTATGAATAGCGTAAAACTGTCCAGCTCTTTCTTTGGATAGCTTGGTTAATTTCATTGCCTTAATTACAAAGCCAGCTTCCTGAATCATTTTAGTAATAGAGCCAATATTTCCTGCTTCCACAGCATCAGGCTTAATCATTGTAAAGGTCTTATTATTTGCCATTTTGAAAAAAGTTATTTGAATCAGGCCGCAAAATTAGGATATATAAATGGTAAAAAGGCTATAATTTAAATCAATTAGGTTTACTCCTAAATTAAATTATATGTAAGTACTCCCGTTTTTATTCTTTGCATTTAGTTCAAAACTTACAAACTTTGCAGGCTCACTAAAGAAGCTCACATAATGGGTTTCTAAGCTTATGCAAAATATTGATGCTTTCAAACAATTTTTTACTACTTCTAAGAAAATTGTTCTTACAGTACATTTAAACCCGGACGCTGATGCGTTGGGTTCTGCACTTGGGTTGGCATCTGTATTGCTAAAGAAAGGTCATGAGGTTTCCGTATTGTCACCAAATGCTTATCCAGATTTTTTAAAGTGGATGAAGGGTAATGAAGATGTGAAAGTTTTTGAAAGGGAAAGGGAAATATGTGAAGGACTAATTAAGGAAGCAGATATGATTTTTAGCATCGATTATTCTTCCTTGAAAAGAGCAGGTGAAATCGGGCTTCTAATAGCCAACTCAAAGGCACAGAAGATTATTATTGACCACCATATTGAGCCCGAAGATTACGCAGACTTTATGGAATGGAGTACCAAAGCAGGCGCTACTGCAGAATTAGTCTTTGACCTTTTAGGGGAGCTTGATTGGAAGGACCTATTGGATAAGGATGCTGGAGAGTGCTTGTACGCTGGAATAATGACAGATACCGGAGGGTTCAAACACCCAAACACAACCCAACATATCCATGAAATAGTAGCTAAATTAATAGGCATTGGAGTGGACGCTGCAAGGGTTTCAAAATGGGTATATGACAGCAATTCTTTAAATAGAATAAAGTTATTGGGTTTTGCACTTAGTGAGCGACTTAATGTTTTGCCGAACTATAAAGTGGCTTACATTTATCTCTCCAAAAAAGATTTGGCAGATCACAATGCGCAAAAAGGGGACACTGAAGGCCTGGTTAACTATGCCCTTTCAATCAAAGGGATTGTGATGGCGGCCTTATTTACAGAAAAAGAAAACTTGGTTAAGATGTCATTTCGGTCTATTGGTTCGTTTTCAGTAAATGATTTTGCACGTAAAAACTTTAATGGAGGAGGTCATATGAATGCGGCTGGAGGTATTTCTAATGAAATGAATCTAAAAGAAGTAATAGGAAAATTTGAAAGCTTATTGCCAGAATATAAAACAGAATTAAATAAAGCATTATGAACAAAATAAAACAAATGATGTTTATGGTAGTCTTATTGGCTACAGTATTTACAGCTTGTGGACAAAAAGATTTTGTGACAACAGAAAGTGGATTAAAATATATAAAAGTAGTTGAAGGCACAGGAGAAAAGCCGGTTAATGGTCAGTTCGTATTAATAAACATTGCTTACTTTGATCCAAATGGCCACAAGATGTATTCTAGCCTGGATAATGGTATGCAACAACCTGTTAACTATGTAGACTCAGTTTTCACCAATGATGGGAGTATTGGTGAGGGTTTTAAAATGTGTGGCAAAGGAGACAGTATAGTCCTTAAAGTAAATGCAAAGACATTATTCGAAAAATCCTTGAGAAGATCTTTGCCTGATTCCATAGACGCAGATGGTGAAATAACGGTTAATCTTGGAGTTACTGAAATACTTACTGCTGAAGATTATAAGAAATATCGTATGGATCAAATGGCAAAAGCACAGGTTAAAGCTAGGGAGGAGTCCAAAAAGCAGTTGGCTGCCGATATTGACACCA
>JAGQYJ010000249.1 GCA_020436145.1 Cyclobacteriaceae bacterium
GAATTTATCAAAAAAAATCTTTTGCAAAAATTCATCCTTTGGTATTTTTTCACCAGGGAGAAAACACAGATACAAAATCATAGCAGTCCAAATAGCTGCCGGAATAGTTTTTATTATTTTATCAAACATAGATTTTAGCCTACCAACGCCTGATAAGCTTCGCTATCTAAAAGGCTTTCAACTTGAGACGCATCAGTAATTTTAATTTTAACCATCCAACCATCGCCATAAGGTGCAGAATTTACTAATTCAGGTTGGTCTGCTAATAATGCATTTATCTCTATAATTTCACCTGAAATAGGCATAAATAAATCAGAAACAGTTTTTACAGCTTCAACAGAACCAAAAATTCCATTTTGCTCTATTTCTTCTCCTAAAGTTTCAATATCAACATAAATGATATCACCCAATTCTTTTTGAGCAAATTCTGTAATTCCAATTGTAGCTGTATCGCCCTCAACTTTTACCCACTCGTGTTCTTTTGAATACTTTAATTCTGATGGAAATTGCATAAAATATTTTTTTTGCTAAGATAAGATATTTTTATTGTCAAACCTTCATAATTTACAAATAAATTATTGTGCTAAAGAGAACC
>JAGQYJ010000250.1 GCA_020436145.1 Cyclobacteriaceae bacterium
CAGCCTATTTGAATTATCTTTTCTTTGATGAGTCAAATGGGTTTGACACTCTTTACCAACACGATGATTTTGGATGGAAGGCTGTCCCGTCCTCCGCATACTACAATAAAACTTTGGTTAAATTTGACAGCGTCATTAGGATCAAAAAACCAGGCTATATTTATGTGTACCTGACCTACGAGAACGAAAGCAACAATTGGATATATTTTGCCTGCCTGCCGTAGCTTTGCGTAGGCAGGATGACCTCAAAGTGAACTACAAAAAATCACAGGTGGTACAGAGCAACAATTACTATGCCTTTGGTTTGCAGACATCACAGAGTTGGACCCGAATTGATACTAAACCCAATCAATATCTCTACAACAGTGGTAGCGAACTCAATGAGGTTACTGGGAATTACGATCTGTTTTTCCGTGGATATGATCCTGCTATTGGGCGAATGAGTGGGGTTGATCCTGAAGCTGATTTTTATGCCTCACAGACTCCTTACAATTATGGGTTCAATGATCCGGTATATTGGAATGATCCGAGTGGAGCCAGTCCTTGGGATGATAGTCCTTATGCAGGGCAAAGGAAGTTTGGCCCGGAGA
>JAGQYJ010000251.1 GCA_020436145.1 Cyclobacteriaceae bacterium
ATAGCTTATCTTCATTATCAAGTAGGAAATCATTTATAGAATTGTCCGGTAAAGTACCGGTTCCATCCGATTTGAGCGTAACTTCCCCATTCTGTACGTTAAAAATATGTAACCCTCCTCCTGCAGCGTCTTCAATAGACATCCATTGGTCACCCCAGGGCGTACTCAACAGCTGTTTTGCATTGGATATAAGGTCAGACCCAGTATAAGTTGACCAGGATTGATCCGTATTCCAAAGTTGAATGGGAGATATAATCGTGTTGTTATTGAGCACCCACAACCCCTGATTGCTGGTAAATACATCAGCTATAAGAACATTGCGGCCTGGGGGTAGCGAATTGACCAAGGGACTGTTTGATTCATCAATAATTGTAAAGCTTTCATTATTCCACTCCATTAGCCCATATCCATATGAGCTGAAAACAATGTTGTTTTGGAAATAAGCAACTCCACTTATATCCATAAATTCAGGTATGGTTAGTGTATTTGGGTTTCCGGTGGCATTATAATTGGTCCATAAGCCATCTTCAAAAACAGAAACTCCTAAATCGTTTCGTGCAGGAAAGCCATTTGTTGTACGA
>JAGQYJ010000252.1 GCA_020436145.1 Cyclobacteriaceae bacterium
GTGGTTTGCCCTTTGGCTTACATCAGAGGTAGAAGTTTGTCAAACGTGCTTTTTATAGTTGATGAAGCTCAAAACTTAACACCTCATGAGGTTAAAACAGTTATTTCAAGAGCAGGTGAAAACACAAAAATTATTTTTACAGGAGATATTTACCAAATTGATACGCCATACTTGGATACTCAAAGTAATGGATTATCCTATCTGATTGACAAATTAAAAAATCAGAATTTATATGCACACATTACTTTAGAAAAAGGAGAACGTTCTGAATTAGCTAATTTGGCAAATGAGTTTTTATAATGTTTTAGTATAATCAAATGTTGTAAAATGGTTTGACAGTGTTTTGTCTCTTACTATCTTGTTGGGTATTGTTCAGCAAGGAACATTTATAGTCCTTCATATTTTCCATCTTCATCAACATAATAAACCTCAACCAAGTACCATCTGTAATTTTCTTTTTCAAAATGCAACTCATGAACTGCAACTGAATATGGTTGATCTGGATTTTTATATTCAATTGTGATTATTGCGTTGAATTCATTCACCTCTTCCTTTATTATTTTGTCGTATTTAGGAT
>JAGQYJ010000253.1 GCA_020436145.1 Cyclobacteriaceae bacterium
AAGAGCTTCTTGATGAACTCTCAAATGGTCTCTGGTGGCAGATTGCGGTTGATGATGAAAAAGCAACGGCAAAAATTGATGGTCTTCACCAGCAATTTGAAGAAGCACGTGCCAGACTGCATGAACGTTTCGAAGAAAAAATTGAGAAACTTCAGCGTGGTGATGAACTGCTGCCGGGTGTTCTTAAAATGGTTAAAGTATTTGTTGCTGTTAAACGTAAACTTCAACCTGGTGATAAAATGGCGGGTCGTCATGGTAACAAAGGGGTCATTTCCCGCATTCTTCCACAGGAGGATATGCCATATCTTGAAGACGGAACTCCAGTTGATATCTGTCTTAACCCGCTTGGCGTGCCGTCACGTATGAATGTGGGGCAGATCCTTGAAACCCATCTTGGTTGGGCTTCCCGTGGTTTAGGCGTTCAGATTTCAGAAATGCTTGATGCCCATGATGCATCACAGGCTGAAATAGCAGAAAATCTTCGTAAGAAATTTAAAACTGTTTACAGTAAAGATCAGTATAAGGCTGAAATTACTCCACTTAATGATGAAGATCTTATCGGTATGTCAGATA
>JAGQYJ010000254.1 GCA_020436145.1 Cyclobacteriaceae bacterium
AAAAGAACAAGAACACAAAAAAGAAAACACAATCAATAACCTCATAGAGGTAAAAGTACCAATTATATTATAGTTATGATTTTAACTACTCAATCACTAATGGCGCTTCGGTTTTTGTCAATCCACCCTTCAGTTTACTATAATCATTCTTTTCTTTCAAGCTGGTCAATGCAATCATTAATACTAAAACAATAGCACCAAGTAATATTTTATACGTTTTCATAAGAATTTATTTAAGCTGCTAAATCATTGAATTACAATTGGAGTTTCCGTTTTGGTATCTCCGTTAGTATTTTTAGGATTTATTTCTTCCGGATGACATGCGGTAAATCCGTAGATAACCAACGCAACAAGTGCGTATTTTAGAAATTTTACTGGTTTCATAATTAAAATGGGTTTTTGTTAGTTATTAATTTAAAAGCTCAATGTTAGCATTATCCTTTAATCTAAACCATAGCACTAAGGCACAAATTCGAGCAAATATGTGCTGTTGGCAATAGCAGATTGTGTTTTGAGCTATTCGAGAACTGCCGAATAGAATTATCTGACAGAAATCAATTAACTTAAAA
>JAGQYJ010000255.1 GCA_020436145.1 Cyclobacteriaceae bacterium
TCAATCACTTTCTCATCACTCAATTTCATCACTGTACCCTTACCGTAGGCTTTTTCAAGCTTATCGATGGTCATTTGCAGGGCTTTTAGTTTTTCTGATTGCTCACTCATATTTTTATTTGGTTTTGTGCAAAGGAAAGGTGAAGATATTGAGTTTTCAAGATTATGACAAACGGAAATTGTAACCATTCGATAATTAGTAGATTTACGGTTATCGGAATAAAATACCTATGACTAAAAAAATCGTTTTTGGGATAGCAATACTACTGGTTATAGCTGCCATTTACTACCATGACCTTATTAGATATGGGCTTGGCCAGGCTAAGGGCCAGTTTAAAGTACTGTGGAATGCTGTTCCTGTTGAAGAGGTGATTACAAACCCTGTTACACCTGATACTATTCGCCTTAAACTTGGTGTTGTTAATGAAATACGAGCCTTTGCCTTTGATTCGCTGGGGTTGAGGCCTTCAAAAAACTATACCACCTATTACGATCAACATGGGAAAGATATTTTGTGGGTGGTTACAGCTTGTGAACCTTACAGATTCAAGCCAATTGAGTGGTCT
>JAGQYJ010000256.1 GCA_020436145.1 Cyclobacteriaceae bacterium
TGCCTGGGGGTCATATGCTTTAATATGCGCTCCATCATTTTGCAAAAGGTTAATAATCATAATGGATGATGCATCCCGCATATCGTCAGTATTTGGTTTAAACGCAAGACCTAAAATACCAATCGTTTTTCCTCTTATATCTTCTCCAAGAAGTTTTTTTGTTTTCTTAACAATGTCTCGCCTCGCCGTTTCATTAATCCGCTCTACTTCATCTAAGAGTCCAAAATCGTAATCATATGTTTTAGATATCGCAAGAAGTGCTTTTACATCTTTTGGGAAACAACTTCCTCCATATCCTGCTCCCGCAGAGAGAAATGCTGATCCTATTCTTTTATCCAGTCCAATTCCCCGAAGAACCGTTAGCCCATCTGCTCCACAAAGCTCAGCAAGTTTAGAGACTGCATTCGCAAAAGAGATTTTTGTCGCAAGAAATGAGTTAGATGCATATTTAATAAGCTCTGCAGATTCTAGATTCGTTAATACAAACTCTCCTTTCAAAGGCGTATGAAGCTCAATTAAAATATCTTCAGCTTTTTTAGATTCTGTTCCAATAACTACTCTATCA
>JAGQYJ010000257.1 GCA_020436145.1 Cyclobacteriaceae bacterium
TTTTCGGGTCAATTCATGGATATTGAGCCCTTTTTAAGCAAGGATGGCCTTACGCTTTACTTCGCTTCCAATAGGCCGGTGGAAGGCAGGAAAGCAGAAAAGCCAAACTACGATATCTGGAAGGTAAACAGGGCTTCATTGATTTCTGCATGGTCCTCACCTGTTAATTTAGGCAAACCTGTAAACACCGAAGCAGATGAGTTCTATCCTTCAATTGCGGCTTCCGGAAATCTTTATTTTACGGCTCAGCGTGAAGGTACAAAAGGGAAGGAAGATATTTTTATTTCTCATTTTAAGGGAGGTAATTATGAGGCACCGGAATCACTTCCTGAAGCCATTAACTCTTCCGGGTACGAATTTAATGCCTTTGTTGACTTCAACGAATCGTATATTTTATTTACAGGATACGGAAGAGAGGATGGCCTGGGTGGTGGAGATTTGTACATAAGTCGTAAGAACGAGAAAGGCGAATGGCAGCCAGCCAGACACATTGAAGCTCCTGTTAACAGTAATAGTTTGGACTACTGCCCATATACGTTCGATGGTGTCTTATATTTTACCA
>JAGQYJ010000258.1 GCA_020436145.1 Cyclobacteriaceae bacterium
GAAGGGCCAAAAGAAAGGATTGTACGGGTAAACGATGTATTGCAAACTTTGCAGGAACTGGCGGCTTTTCATCGAAGACAATTTGATATTCCTGTAATTGGTATAACGGGCAGCAATGGCAAAACAACTACCAAAGAACTCATTGCTGCCGTGTTAGGGAGTGCCCTGAACGTCCACTTTACGAAAGGTAATTTTAATAATCATATTGGTGTTCCGCTGACCCTGCTTTCGATGCCCGAGGGCACAGAAATAGCTGTTGTTGAAATGGGAGCCAATCATATTGGAGAGATTGCGGCCCTGTGTGAAATAGCCCAGCCTGAATATGGTATCATTACCAATATTGGCAAAGCCCACCTTGAGGGGTTTGGCAGCTTCGAAGGTGTCTTAAGAGCCAAAAGCGAGCTCTACGATTATGTACTGCAACATGGAGAAACGGTATTTATCAATTCTCAGGACGAAGTACTGAGCAATATGTCCAAGCGATTCAAAGCACCAATTATGTATCCCGCACCAGGCGACTTCTTTACATGTTCTTTTGTTGATGCCAGCCCATTTGTAG
>JAGQYJ010000025.1:0-3147 GCA_020436145.1 Cyclobacteriaceae bacterium
TGTGGTGTGGGCTTCGAAAAGGACGAGTGGTCATAAGTGTAGCATTATTACCCAGCCGCCCCGCCACCGTGTGGATCTCGGTGGTTTCCGTATCATTAAGAAAAGAGAGGGGTGGTAAAATAGAGGGCAGCCGTTTGGCCAACATGGTTTTACCCGCACCAGGAGGTCCGATAAGAATTACATTGTGCCCACCCGCAGCTGCAATCTCCAATGCCCGCTTGATATTTTCCTGGCCCTGCACATCTTTAAAATCCGTTTCATAATTATTGAGCTCGGCCATAAACATATCCCGGGTGTCCATTTGCAATGGGGTAATCTCCAACGTTCCTTCAAAAAAATCAATCGCCTCCTTAATGTTTTCTACCCCAATGATATCCAGATCATTTACAATGGCAGCTTCAGTAGCATTTTCTTTCGGGAGTACAAATCCTTTGAATCCTTGTTTGCGTGCATCAATGGCAATGGGCAGCACACCCTTAATGGGCCTGAGTGCTCCATCAAGCGAGAGCTCCCCCATGATCACATAGTTTTCGAGCGTTTCGGTTTTGATCTGTCCCGATGCCTGCAAAATTCCCAGACCAATGGGCAGATCGTAGGCGGAGCCTTCTTTTCGAATATCGGCAGGTGCCATGTTAACCACCACTTTCTGGCGAGGGAAAAAATAACCAAGATGTTTAATCGCTGACTCTATCCGGTGGGTGCTTTCCTTTACCGCATTATCGGGCAGGCCACTCATCCACACGCCTGTTCCCTGCAACACATTTACCTCAATGTCTATTTGTGTTGCCTCTACTCCGTATACTGCACTTCCATAGGTTTTAGAAAGCATGGCTTACTCCGAATCGTCTTCCGTTGAGGGTGGGTTCTCTTTTTTTCCAGGTTCTTCTTTTGGGGTGTCTACTGCCTTTTGTGTTGCAACGGCCTTGCCTTGTTCTTCCTGCATATCAAAAAGTTTTGCTTTGAGCTGGTTCTTGTCGTTTTCCAACTGTGTTATCAGTTTTTTCGCTTTTTGGTTATCCATTTGATGGAACAGGAGCGCAAACAGAAAAATGACAACACCGAAAATTGCATAATACAACATGAAAGGAATGTAGTTCTTCATGCGCAGCAGAAAGTCCAGGTTATTTTGATTTCTATCAACCATGTACGCCACCAGGAGCATAATAAATGTGTAGATGGCAAAGATGATCCAAACTGTTTTTCTGGAATTTGACATAACTAACTTTTATTGAACCTTGTTCAAGGTATAACTTTTTTGCGGCCTACGCAAACCGGTTTTTAAAATTGGCTATTGCAACCCGTTTTGGTCAATCAAATAAACTAAGGATGCCATGGCTGCTGCCCCCAACTCTAACTCTCGTTTATTCACTTTATCAAAGGTGTCGGAAATGGTATGATGATAATTGAAATACCGCTGGCTGTCCGGGTATAAGCCAAACAAAACTGTTCCGGTATCCCCTAAAGGTCCTATGTCGGCTCCTCCTCCCTCTCCGGAAAAGTCGTATAAACCATAGGGTTCCAGCATGAACCTCCAGCTTTGAAGTTTTTCTCTTACCTGCTCGTTCCCACTTGACCGAAATCCTCTTGGTGAGAATCCTCCACTGTCCGACTCCAACGCTGCCAGATGTTTTTCATTATTGGCTTTAGCCAACTCCAAATACTTTTTCCCCCCTCGTAAGCCATTTTCTTCGTTCATAAACATAACCGCCCGAATGCTGTGTTTGGGTTTATACCCGAGCTCTTTCATAATTCTTAGTACTTCAATAGACTGAACGCAACCGGCACCATCATCGTGCGCCCCATCTCCCAGATCCCAGGAATCCAAATGGCCTCCAACAATAATGTACTCTTTTGGCTTTTCGCTTCCGTGTATCTCGCCCACCACATTGTAGGAAAGTACATCGGGAAGCATTTGGCAATGGTCTTCAAAATAAAACTTCAGGTCCTTTTCCTTTTTCAGTGCTTCGCTGAGCACATCGGCATCTACCGTGCTAATGGCTACTGCCGGAATACGAGGCGCATCTTCTTCGTAATTTAGCGCCCCGGTATGTGGCACATCGTCATGATTCGATGCCATGGAACGAACCACCACACCCACTGCACCATAGCGGGCCGCTTCAGAAGCGCCACTCCCGCGTTGGTCCACAGCGCCTCCATAAGCGCTAAAGGTTGTTATTTTGGTTTGATCGAACCCGCGATTGAAAAAAACTATTTTACCTTCAATGTTTTTCTTTCCTAAGACCTTTAACTCATCCAAACTTTGTACTTCTATTATTCCGGCCGTTATACCTCCTTCTCCTGTGCCTACAGAATTTCCTATGGCACAGATGGTCATATCCAACGAACCCAAACGTTTTGAATTTACTATACGGGCTACTTCCAGCCTGCCACGTACCCAGTGCGGTACCATAACCGGTTGCAGAAAAACGGTATCAAAACCATAGGATAGCATTTGCTGGCGGGTAAATTCCACGGCTGCTGCTGCCTGGGGTGAGCCACTCAACCTGCCTCCAATCCGGTTACTAAGGTAATCCAGCATTTCATACGATTGGCCTTTGGTAAGTTCAAAGTCGAAGATCCTTTTGATCATCTCTTCATCACTTTGAGATTGTGCAAAACCGGTTGTTCCCAATGCCAGGAACAAGCCAAAAAATACTTGTTTCATTTTTGTGTATAAATGTTCTAAAAATTCTTTCCTAGTCTTCTTCTTTGTAAAAATCCTGAATGATGTCGGCATATTTTGCTAAAATTTCCCTTCGTTTCATAGATAGTTTTGCCGTTAGCTCTCCTCCTTCCACAGACCATTCCTGCGGTAAAAGAGCATATTTTTTTACGCGTTCGTATTGTGAGAAATTTTCGTTGTAATGTTCAATCTCTCTATCAAATTTCTCTCTTACGGCCGGGCTGCTCAAAATATCCTCCCTTGTTTTACACTCGGTATGGTGCAGGCGGCACCATTCTGCTACCGATTCAAAATCGGGAACAATTAGCGCAGCCGGGTGTTTGTGGCCTTCCCCCACCACCATAATCTGTTCTATGTACATCGATTCCTTGAATTTATTTTCCATTTGCTGAGGAATAATGTACTTGCCACCTGATGTCTTGAATATTTCCTTTTTACGATCAGTTATTTTCAGAAAACCATCT
>JAGQYJ010000025.1:3245-4787 GCA_020436145.1 Cyclobacteriaceae bacterium
TTGCTGAGGAATAATGTACTTGCCACCTGATGTCTTGAATATTTCCTTTTTACGATCAGTTATTTTCAGAAAACCATCCTCCATCACACCAATATCACCCGTCCTGAACCAGCCATCTTTTAGTACTTCGGCTGTTTCTTCCGGCTTTTTGTAATACCCTTGCATAATTCCCGGCCCGGCAGCTTCAATTTCTCCGTCCTCAGCTATGCGTACATGTACATCCTTCATCAACTCGCCCACATAGCCCAGTCGATATCCCCCGGGATCAAGTTTGGAAAAGCTAATACCGGGTGATGTTTCTGTTAAGCCGTAGGCTTCAAGAATCGGGATTTGTGCTGCCCAGAAAACCCGGGCTAATCTTGGCTGCAGTGCTGCGGCTCCTGAGACAATGAATTCAATGTTGCCCCCAAGCGCTTCTCTCCATTTACTAAAAATAAGTTTGTTGGCCAGTTTTAACTGACTGTTGTACCAGGCGCCACGGTTTTCATTGGGGTCATACTTTTCTCCCAATCTCAATGCCCAAAAGAACAAGGCCTTTTTTACTCCTTTTAGTTCATAGCCCTTCTTTACTATTTTATCATATACTTTTTCCAAAAGCCGGGGTACTGTAGCAAAATAATGTGGATGTAATTCCTTCATGGCATCTGCTATAGTATCAATAGCAGTGAAGTACACTTCTACCCCCAAACGCATATGCGTATAGCTTGCCGTTCGTTCAAAAATGTGACACAGCGGAAGAAAGCTCAATGTACGATATCCGTTCCCAACATTCTTAAACCTTTCCACTACTCCTTCCGAGTTAGTCAAAATGTTTTTATGCGTGAGCATAACACCCTTGGGGAATCCGGTTGTTCCACTTGTATAGATTATGGTTGCAAGGTCTTCGTGTTTAATAGCTGCTTTCCTTTTTTCAATTTCCTCCCTCGCTTCATCATAGCTAACCTGCAATTCTTTCCAGTGAGGAATATTTTCCACTTTGTCAAACGTATAAATCCCTTTGAACCCGGAAATATCCCTGGTTGCTTCCTTTATTTTTTCATGGAGTTCGGTCCCTCCTACGAACGCAATTACCGATTCTGATTGCTCCAGGGTATAGCTGTAATCCTTTATTGTAATGTTGGGGTAGAGTGGAACATTAATTGCACCTATTTGCGAAATTGCCAAATCAGCAAAAATCCACTCAGGGCGATTAAGCGATACAACAGCTATTTTATCCCCAGGTCTAATACCCATTTTGATCAAACCGGCACTCAGCTCGTTCACCTCATCAATTACCTGTTGGGTGGAATAGCTTATCCACGTATCTCCATCCTTTATATTGAGACTTTTGTCTTTAGGAAAATGCTCCAACTGGTAATAAGGAACATCAAATAGTCGGGTTATTTGCATGTATCGGAATTTGCGGCATGAATCTACAAATTTTTTTGTTCTGTACCGTAGCCCCTTCTAGAAGTTCGGCTCTTTTGTAGTTACTTCTGAAAAGTCGCCCCTTAAAGTCCGGAATCTTTTTCGAGATTCAGCAACATAAATACTTCCGGGATA
>JAGQYJ010000025.1:4886-6276 GCA_020436145.1 Cyclobacteriaceae bacterium
TTCCTTTAGTAATTTCACATAAAGTTGCTGCGCCTTCTCATAGTCCTTCAAATAGTTTTGATAGGTGTCGGCCTGCAAAAACAGGGCTTTATCTCCAAGTACATCGTGGCCAAATTCTTCTACCAACTTTGCATAGGTTTCAGCGGCAGCTATGAAATTACCGGTTTTCCTGAGTTCATTTGCTTTCAGCATTAAAAAATCATCTTCAAGATTTTGCCCTTTAAATTGAATTAGCAAACTATCTATAATTTCCAGCACTTGCTGATCCTTATGCTGATATTCGAGAAGTTCCAATGAGGCATATGCCTTCAGGGCCACATTAGTGCTGTCAAATAATGTATTTTCTTTTATGAACACACTCAGATCCAGCGCATCGTTAGCGATTTCCCGGGTCGTAGCCAATTTGAGAATATCCAGCACTGCCTGGGAGAGCTCAAACTCACCCTGGTAATAGGCCAGCTTTGCTCTTTTCAACTTTGCCTCGTATCCAACAGGTGTTTCCTTCATGGTTTTATCTACCTGGGCATACAGAAGGGCCGATTCCCATGGTTCTTCATTTAGCAGATAAATATCTGCCAATATCAGTTTTGCCTCTGCTGTCAGGTTCGGATTAATACGTGGGTTAGAGATCAACTCTTTCAGGGTAACTATCGCTTCCTTTCGTTTACCAAGGTAATACCCATTAAGCAGGGCAACCTGAAGGCTTGCCTTATACGCTTCGTCTGTATTTGGATGCGCATCAATAAAATTGGTATACAAACCGGTTAGCTCAAGCAGTGCTTCATTGTTTTGAGGATATGACCTTTTTGCCTGCTCTTCCTTGGAATTTATTTTCCAAAGCTCAGCTTTTGTTCCTTCAATACTACCCGGGTAATTTGTTGCGATATATGAAAAAATTCTATCAGCAGCCTCAAAATCTTCGTTAGATAAAGCCATTTGACCAATATCCATTAACGGCTTTCCACTTTGTTGTAGTCTTCGGTCCAGTGCCCTTGCCTGAATAAATGCACTCATAAAATTTTTGGTTTGTACATTGGCCCAAATCAACAATTCTGAATACACTTCATTTTCGGGCTGTTCCTGTATCTTCTGAAAGAGATATCTTTCCAGGTTTTCAATGTCCTCTGGTTCTGTGAGGGTAGCCTGTAGTGAATTTTTTACATATCGTAGATTTCCGGTACTCTGATCGGCAAATCTTATGTACTCTTCAACCATTTCCTGCTTTTTATTCATGTACCTGTAAATATTGGCCAAGTCAATAGAAAACAGCGAAGGCGTTTCAGATCTCTTCCTTGTTTGTAAAAGCAGTTCAACAGCTTGTTCTCTTTCTCCCAACTGTAAATAATATTGCGCTGCTTGCCGGGCAATAAATGGATCTGAAGAAAAGAAA
>JAGQYJ010000025.1:6374-29324 GCA_020436145.1 Cyclobacteriaceae bacterium
CACAGCTTGTTCTCTTTCTCCCAACTGTAAATAATATTGCGCTGCTTGCCGGGCAATAAATGGATCTGAAGAAAAGAAATTAGCTAAATCTTTATAATAGTTTTCTGCCTTATCTTCTCCCTTTTCTTCATAGATTATTCTTCCCTTGTCAATTTTATACTTTGCGTTAGTCGGATAGGTTTTTATAAGTCGGTCTATATATTTTGTGGCTTTCTGGTAGTCATTCGTTTGTAAAAGCAGAGAAAAATATTGTGTGTGTATAAGTTGCCAGTTACCAGGGTTTCTTGCAAGTTTTGAATAGGTATCAAGTGCTTTTTCTGTTTCTCCTTGTTGATAGTACTGACGGGCAAGTTCTACTGTTGCGGTTTGCCCATAAACAACAGAAAAAGAAAAAAAAGAAAGAATATAAATAATGTAGCGCATGGTTTTTTCTATCTAACGTATTTCATCATGCTTTGATTATCCACTTACAAACACCCTAAATAATATATACTAATCTATTTAATTAAATTATTATTCTTTATTAGCTCTGTGGATTTGTGCATAAGTTTTGGGATTAATATTTTGTTTTTCTATTTGTTAATAAACAGAACATATTTTGTGGATATAGTAGAAATGGAAGAGAATTAAACGGTTATAAATCAAAAACTTATGCTTATTAAGAATTAGTTAACAGTGTTATATGTTGAAAACTTTTTAGAGATTGTATGTGCACGATATATGAATAACTGAAGAGGAATTAGCTAATAGTGTTAAAAGGAAAATGAAGAGAATGCAGGTAAAGTGAGTAAACAATGTACTGTGTGGAAAGAATGTCTTTTGTTCACATAGTAAACCTGGATATCCACACTAAAAATTTAGATCAAGTGAGATTTCCCAATTGGCCCGAATCGTTGTTTTGCTAATTCCTTCTTGGTTTTTATAAATAAATATTGGTTCAGGAAGTTGGTTAAGGAGAATATTTCCAGGGTCCCATCTTCCATTATTGTTTTCATCAATCAATATACGGATAGAGTAATCACCAGGAGTAATATATACGAATTTGTAATGCTTTCCTGGATTGTGTAGTTCGTCTGCAATATTAAAATCCTTATCAAGCAATTGTATGGTGAAGTTTTGCAAGTCTGTAGAAATTTTACCCATGAAAACTCCATAGTCTTTGGAGTATCTCGGTTTTAAGCTTTGCTCCAAACGTTTAGAGGTGTCTGATTCAATAGATATTAGGGAAGAGATAGGAAGCACCAGTTGAAATGAAGATTTAGCTCTTTTTTTACTTGTTTGTTCATTGTTTGAAGGAGCAAGCCTGTTTTTTCCAGATGCACGGGATGAAGCTACAGCAGGTGCTAAATTTAGAGAATCAAGGTATTGCTTAGGAAGATAATTCTTGCACTCAAACCGTGTTCTTGATTCATTTGCTTCAATACTCCACACGGAATCAAAGAAAATTTGCTCCAAAGTATCAAGCCTGATATAAATACTATCGGTTAAGAAAGTTTGTATCGGCTTTGAAGCAGATAAAGTAAACGTTATTTCTTTACTTTCGGGAGTTATTAAGATGTCTTTAATATTTGTTTCGAAATCGTCTCTGGACCGTTGTGTTTCAGGAAAAGAAAGATAGAAGCTATCCGTCCTTGATTGATATAGGGAATCAGTCATTGTTACGCTGACCAATAAACTATCTTTAATTGAAAACGTGTTATAGATTTTAATTTCCTTTCTCCCTTCTCCATAGCTAAACCAAAGGGTACTATCATTACCTGCTTTGAGTTGAGAAGATAAGAGTCCTTTATTAGCAATTACATAAAAGTAGTGACCGCTGGAACGAGTTCGTTTTAATTTTATAGAATCAATATTAAGTGTTTGCAATTGCAAGTTACGAGCAACAAAATTGCTGTCAAGACGAATCAGTGAATCAAGAAACGCATAGCTTTCTCTATCGGATTGACAAATTAGGTTGTTGTTTTTATCCTTGAAGGCAAATATTTTGTAGTTGTCTGACTTAATATTTCTAAAAGTATAGTCACCGTTTTTGTTTGTTTGGGCAAGGTAATATGGGGGACTGTTAAATAGATATAAGGTATCATCTGCTTTGTAAAGTCCAACAATAATGTCTTTTTCAGGTTTTTCAGTTAGCAAGTCCATTACCTTACCAGTAACCTGAAGGGTATCTAAAACAGGGCCTGTGCTAAAGGCAACAATCAAGTTCTGAGCAGGATTTCCTTCCGTAATATCTCCAATGGCTTCACGAAAATTAAACGTGTAGGTCGTTGCTGAGTCCAAAGGCTCTTCAAGAGAGAGAATGAATGTGTTCTTTTTGGTTTTGTAAGTATAATCAGACTCTATTCTGGGAGTAATTAGAAGTTCTTTTTTGATATTTTTAACAACTATCTGTTCATCAAAAAGTAATGTTATTTCATTGGCTTTGACATTAATACTACCTGTTTTTGGAATCGAGCCAATAAGTTTAGGCGGAGTCACATCTTTGGGTCCACCTTTTGGTGGAACACGATTTGCGCATGACCAAAAAAGCAAAGGAAGTAGGTAAAAAAGGGATTTATGCAGATTCATGTTTAAGTACGTAAATAAGGCTCGAATAATTTACTTCTTTTTTACCATAAGTATTTGATTTTAAGCCTGTTATAAATGAATGGAGAGGATTAGAGCCCTTACCTTTATAACGATTGCTTAGCAAACTAACGTAAAACGAATCCAATTTCATAGGATGTATGGACTCTACACAAAAACCGTACTTATTTGCTAATGTGGTTAATGAGGCTTTTGAAAAGTGATAAAGGTGGCGCGGCACATCATATGCAGCCCAGAACTCTTTAAATATACCGGCATCATATGATTCATAATTAGGAACCGCAATGATTACGCGACCGTTTTTGTTTAGTTTTTGTTTAAGCCAAAGCATTGTATCTGAAAGTAAAGACACATGCTCTAATACATGCCACAGCGTAACCACATCGAAAGATTTATCAATTAGTGAAATATCCGCATAAATGGTTTCGCCAACTTTGTTTCCGGCAATATCCCTAGCCTGGTTGTCAGGTTCAAATCCATAAACTTCTAAACCTTTGGTTTTACAATAAGATAAGAAATGTCCGGTACCACAACCATAATCTAAAAGCGAAACGGGAGTAAATTTCCTGACAAGATTGTACTTCCATCGTAAGGTTTGTGTACGCGCCAATTTATAAAGAAAGTTAACAGTGTTGTTTCCTTTGTTTGTATGGGAAACATAGTTTTCCGATTTGTAGTACTTCCACAGTTCGGATGGTAAGGGCCTTGGGTTGGTGAACAGCAGTCGGCAGGAATCACATTGATCTACTTGAAAAGTTTCTCCTGAAACAGAAAAATCTTTGATGCGACTAAAATGTTGTATGTTGTCTGATTCGCAAACGGGACAGAATATTAATTTTTCCAAGAGTTCTTAACGATTCAGATAAACAAGTAGAACGGAAATGTCTGCGGGAGAGACACCACTTATGCGGCTGGCCTGGCCAAGTGTCCTCGGCTGAATCTTGTTTAGTTTTTCCCGAGATTCAGCAGAAAGTGCAGCGATAGAATTGTAATTGAATCCTTCTGGAATTTTCTTGGAATCCATGCTCCCTAACTTACCGGCCAACTGCGATTCTTTATCAATATAGGTTGCGTATTTAATTTTGATCTCTGTTTGTTCAATGACATCTTCAGGATAGGTTTCCAGTACATCGCTAAAATCAGGACTTATTTGTTTCAGTTCTTCAATACCTAGCTCTGGCCGCTTCAAAAGCTTTTCCAAAGAAGTGCCTTCTTTCAATGTGGCTGTTCCCAGGTGCTCCAGGCGATCATTTACTTTAGCCGGTTTTATCTTAAAGGTAGAAATAACGTTTTCGAGGGCTTCTACCGAGCGTAGCTTTTCGTTTACTTTGTCAAGACTGTTCTGGCTTGCAAGCCCAAGGTCATAGCCTTTTTGGGTGAGGCGAATATCGGCATTGTCCTGGCGAAGTAAGATACGGAACTCTGCACGTGAAGTAAACATTCGGTAAGGCTCCTCGGTGCCTTTGTTAATTAAATCGTCAATAAGTACACCAATATAGGCTTCAGAACGACTTAAAATAAACGGGTCTTTACCATGCACTTTGTTATGTGCATTAATCCCGGCCATCAACCCTTGCCCACCCGCTTCTTCATAACCTGTTGTCCCGTTGATTTGTCCTGCAAAGAATAAGTTCCTAACAAGCTTGGTTTCAAGGGAAAGTTCTAATTGAGTAGGCGGGAAATAATCATACTCAATCGCATAACCAGGTCGGAACATGCGTGCATTTTCAAAACCTGGTATTTGAGTTAGCGCCTTATATTGTATCTCTTCAGGTAATGAAGTGGAAAAGCCGTTAACATATACTTCCACTGTATTCCAACCTTCCGGCTCAACAAATATCTGATGGCGATCACGTTCGGCAAACCTATTTATCTTATCTTCAATTGATGGGCAATATCTTGGGCCTATTCCCTGAATACGGCCAGTGAACATGGGTGATTGCTCAAAGCCTGTTTCAAGAATACCATGAACTTTAGGATTGGTATAGGTAATAAAACAGCTTCTCTGCTCTTTTAAAGGTTCTGTATCCGTAAAGGAGAATTTACCAGGATTTTCATCTCCCTTTTGCTCTTCCATGGCTTCATAGTTCAAAGAGCGGCCATCTACACGCGGAGGAGTTCCTGTTTTCATTCTTCCGGATTCAAATCCAAGAGAAACGAGTTGTTCCGTTAAGCCATAAGCAGCTTGCTCGGCTGTACGACCTCCACCAAATTGCTTTTCGCCCACATGAATAATTCCATTCAGGAAAGTACCATTGGTCAGTACTACTGATGAAGCTTCTATCACATGGCCCATCCCTGTTTTAACACCAACTACCTTACCCTTCTCCACCACAATCTCTTTCACCATTTCTTGCCAGAAATCGAGGTTGTTGATTTTTTCAAGAGCCAGACGCCATTCCTGAGCAAACAAAACACGATCGTTTTGGGTACGAGGACTCCACATAGCCGGGCCTTTCGACTTGTTAAGCATACGGAACTGTATCATAGAGTGGTCGGAGATAATACCTGAAAGACCACCAAGGGCATCAATTTCACGCACGATCTGGCCCTTTGCCACACCTCCCATAGCAGGATTGCATGACATCTGAGCCATAGTAGCCATATTCATGGTTACCAGCAAAACTTTGGAACCCATGTTTGCAGCCGCAGCTGCAGCTTCGCAGCCGGCATGGCCTGCCCCAACAACAATTACATCGTATTTCTTAAACATAATAAAAATGTTCCACGTGAAACCTCAAAGGCCTTTGTTCCACGTGGAACGTTATTTCAGCGCAAAGATAAAGAAGCATCCTCTTTTTCTCGCATCTGTTTCTTCTGCTCTGGCGTTTTGTCGTTCCATCCCATCAGGTGTAGCACGCCATGCACCAACACACGGGCCAGCTCATCTATGAATGAAATGTTTTGAGTAACGCTGTTTTCCTTTACTCTATCAATGCTTATGAAGATATCCGACTCAATTAACCTATCCTCATCAGAATTGTCAAATGTAATAATATCGGTGTAGGTGTCGTGCCGGAGGTAGTCCATATTTATTTGATGCAAATAGGCATCTGAGCAAAAAACATAATTCAACGCTTCAATTGAGTAGCCTTCCCCATCCACTATTCTGGTAATCCAAATAGCATATGTTTCTGGCTGATCCAGCATAAAATCAGTGTCTTCATAAAAAAATTCGATACTCATGAAAATCTAACTAAGATAGAATACAAGGATAACAACCCTGCCCTCGTCTTCAAAGTGAACTTCGTCAGCCAGATTCTTCATCAGGAATATTCCACGCCCTCCTAACTTTTCTATATTGTCGGGAGCAGTAGGGTCAGGGAGATTATGAAAATCAAACCCTTTTCCCTGATCCTGTATGGTAAAGCGAACCTCGCTTTCGTTCAGATGAAGGGTCACAGATACATTCTTGTCTTTATCCTGCCTGTTGCCATGGTGAATGGCGTTGTTGACTGATTCTGTAACAGAAATCATGATGTTTCCATAAATGTCATCATCCAGCCGGAATCTTTCCTTTACATTATCAATAAAACTCTCAACAATGCGGAGGTTTTCAGTTAGAGAGGGTATCTGAATGTTAACAGTATCCATTTATTACATTGATAATCAATTAGTTATATTCATTTTTTAGCCGATCGAAATAATCGTTGACCTCCTTTTTGTAGTAGGGGTGCAATTTAGGAGGTATTGTCTTTATAAGCTCTATTTCCTTTTGTTTTTGTTTCATGTATTCTTCAAACGCTCTGGGTAATTCCTGCTCATATTGTACGGCAGTTTTTGATTCTCGTTTGGAATCCATTTCCTGTTCTCTCAAAGATTCTTCTGCTTCCAGCAAACGGGTTAAAATTTGTTGCTGCCTGTTTTGCAGTTGTTTTGAGAGGTTTTTATTCACAAGATCCAGCTCGCTTTGCTCCATTTGTCGTTGAAGATTGCCCAGATTGCCAGGATTCTTTCCATCTTTTCCCCCTAACTTTTCCTCTGCTTCGCGCAAGGCTTTACGAATCATTTCCTGCTTGGCAGCCAATTTAGCTAATTCCTCAGATAATTCTTTACCTGTTTTGCCACTTTGTCTTAGTTCGCGGATTTCATCATTTAGCTGTTTTTGCAATTCCGACATTCCGGGCATCGGTTGTTGCTCACTTCCTTTTGATTTACCCATGGCAGAAGCCATACTTTGCTGCATTTGCTGTAGTACATTATCCAGCATTAACGCCAGGTTGTTCATGGAGGTCATGGAAAGCTGTTGGTACCCTACAGCTTTAGCCTGTTCACGGTCTCGTATAGCTGCAGAGCTTTTTTCAAGCTGTGTATCCATTTCGTTAAGCTCTCGCGTCACAAAAGAAGAAAGGGCCATCACCCGGTTGGCAAGTGCCAAAAGGCTGTCTTTTATTATTTTGGAGTCATCCTGAATCTTTAATTGCTCTTCTGAAAGGGTAACAAACTGAGGATTGCTTTGATTTACCGCCCTGAACTCTTTCATCACACGCTCCTGGTCATAGGATAGTGTAATCAGATTCGATAAAATCCCTCTCAAATTGGAAATATCTTCCTGCATCTGTTGCATTTGCATGGCACCTTGCATGTTTTCCAGCTTTTGTGCAAGCTGCTTCATATTTTTACCTGAGTTTTCTTGGTTTTGTGAAGAATTTTTCCTATTATTTTTTTCAAGATTACTTTTTGAATCATTTATCTCCTTATCAATACTATCTTCTTCCCCTGAGGTATCTTCAAAATTTTGTGGTTGTTTAAGCTCGTTATTTTTCTCTTTTGTCTGCTCGAGCTCTTCTTTAATTGACTGGAAACGGTTTTCAATTTCTTCCTGCGAATTTTTCAAATCTTCTACAGAATTATCACGATCTAAGGTTTCCTGGGCAAGGCTATCTTGTGCTTTTGCCAATTCATTCAAATCTTCTGTAAGCTTTTCCAGGTTTTGTTCCACCTGTAAACGTTTAAAAAGCTCCAGCGTTCTTTCGAGCTCTTCTTCCAGGTTTATTTCTTTGTTTTTCAGGTTCTGTAAAAGCGACTGTACTTGATCGGCATCGGCTTGTTCCTGTAGCAACTTTTGAAGTTCGTCATAAAGCTTACGGGTTTCTTCGTCCAACAGGTTGTTCATTAACTCCTGAAGCTGTTCGGCTTTCTCTTCCAATTCAGGGCTGGGCCTTTGTAGCTCGTTTCGCTGCATATTAAGCAGTTCATTTTCCTTTTTAAACTCCTCAATTTGCTTACTTAACTTATCCTTATCCTTCAACAGTTGTTTTATGTTCTGCTTATCTTCCCAGGAGAGCTCTTTCTTTCCTTTCAGGTTTTCTATTGTTTCATCCAAATGTTTTCTAAGCTCTTTAGCCTCCTTGTGCGATTTGGAAATGTCCTTTTTTTCAGAAGAAGAGGCTTTATGAACTTTTTCTTCCAGCTCCATTTTAGTAGGTATTTTAAGGTACATGGTTTGAGACTTGGCTGATTTTCTACCGTTAACACCATCATTATCAAATACTTGCAAGTAATAACTGAGCTGGTCTCCCGGTTGAAGCTGAAGGCTGTCGAGGAGCCATTGGAAAAACAGCTGTTGCTGAGTGGCTCCCGGCTGAACATTCAATTTGATCCGATGCGACTTATTTTCTTCTCCCTTTTGGAAAATAAGATTAAGTTGTGATATACCATGATCATCTGACACCTCACCACCAATCGTAATGAAGCGAAATAGCAAAGTATCAATAAAACTGTGTACCTGAATTTTAGGAAACTCATCTTTGAGAGAGGTAATGTTATATTCAGTTTTACCTTTTTGAATAGCGCTTCCAGAATACAGTTTAAACCCATAGAGACCAGAAGCATTAATTATATGTGAGGCAGAAAATGAATTCTTATTATTTTTTACAGCCGCACTTGAGTCCGTATCATAATAAAAAGAAGCATTTTCTGTATAGAGAGTTTTCAATTTCCACTCTACATTAGAACCTTCAGGCACTGTAAGCTCACCAGCAGGCTCGATGTATTCAGGCTTTTTTCCAAGATAGCCAGGATAAGTAATTTGTGCGGAAAGCATGTTAAGAGACGGGCGTTGCAAAAGCTTTAAAGAATAACCAGATGAAGAGTACCCTGCTGTTTCCAGGTGGAACACTTTAGACTGCTGGATTTTAGGGAACATAAGTGTAAATGAACCTTTTGAATCAGGAATCATTTTTAACCGCATGTTTCCATCCACATAATAAAGCTCTGAAGGAACAGATTCGCCCTTTAACTCCACAAGAAGCTGATAGTCTTCATTTTGGTATGTTTCCAGGGGTGAAGAAACTGTAAAGCTGAAAGGAGCAGCAGGAATGAACTCCTGCCTGAAATGAATAACTCTTCTGGTACTGGAAATAAAATCTTTTGGTGCGATAAGAAGCAAAAGAGCAAATACGATGACAATAGGAATAAAAAAGCGAACAGGAGTGTGAGCTTCAGAGGTATCTACGGCTTCGGTGAATGAAATGTGTTCAAATGTTTGTGAGCGCTGCTGCAGACTGGCTTGTACCAAAGCGTTTTCAGGTGCCTTTCTCTTCAATTCCAGGAAATTAAGGAGCTTGTCACCAATAACCGGGAAAAAAGAACCAATTTTTTTGGCTGCTTCGTCATCAGTAAAAACAGTGTTGATACGCGCCAACTGTACAAGTGGTTGAAGTACGAAACGAATTAAAGTTACCAAAGAGGCAATGGAAAACAATACAACTACCACTGTCCGCGAAATGGAGCTCAATTGGCCAACCCATTCGGTTATGCTGGCGATAAGAAGCAAACCGGAGAATACTGAGACCCAAATAAGTACACCTTTAAGTAATTCTGTCTGCAACGATTTGCGTTTGTATCGGTGTAGTTTCTCTTCAATATGGTGGGCGTCTTGTTTCAGGACGGTCTTTTTTGTTGTTAACGAAAAATCTGAAAAACTGATTTATAAATTGATATCTAAATACGTGGGGCAATGGTCGGAGTGCACAACGAACTCTCGTAAGTCGGCATCAGAAATTTTATTTTGCAATGGATCGCTCACCATTTGATAATCAATGCGCCAGCCTTTATTGTTTTTTCTGGCGTTAAAGCGGTAGGTCCACCAGCTATAGCGATCTGGCTCTGAGTGCAGAGAACGGTAAGAATCCGTAAAACCACTTTCCAAAAATGAGCTGACCCAGGCGCGCTCCTCAGGCAAGAACCCTGAATTCTTTTGGTTACCCTTAGGATTATGAATATCTATTTCTTCATGAGCAATGTTGTAATCACCGCAAATAATAAGATTAGGCAGTTCTTTTTTCAAGCTGTTTACATAGTCCTGAAAATCATCAAGCCATTGCATTTTAAAGGCTTGTCGCTCATCACCACTGGTTCCGGACGGCATGTAAACCGAAATCACGGACCCTCCATTATAGTCGGCACGCACCACTCTTCCTTCCACATCATACTTTTCTATACCACATCCGTATTCAACATGCTGCGGTGCAATTTTCGAAAACAGCGCTACACCACTATATCCCGGTTTCTCAGCAGGGAACCAAAACTGGTGGTAACCCATTTCTTCAAGTTTGGAAGTATCTACCTGATCTTGTTTAGCCTTTAATTCCTGAATGCAGACCACATCGGGTTGTTCATCTTCCAGCCAATCGATAAGGCCTTTATTAATAGCGGCTCTAATTCCGTTCACATTATAGGATATGATTCTCATAGTTTTTTGGTAATTAAAGTTTCAGGTCAATTTCATTTGTAAAATACTCCAAAATATGCATTTTCAGCAACTGCTCTTGTTCAAGGAGGTCAAAATGAGGAAGTTGTTTTACGTTTTTCCAATGAGGCCAGCCGTCTTCGTCAAGGCCTTCGAGCTTATAATAGCCCGAAAAGCTTAGCACTTTGCAAATGGCAATATGTAATAAGTCCTGTTTCTGTTCCTTACTGAATTCGAGAGTGCCTTTGCCTAGTTCCTGAACACCGATAAGCAAAAGAACGGCATTCAGACCTTTGGGTTTTTTGCCAATGATTTCTTTTAGCATTAACCTAAGCTTCTGCCAATTACGTTCAAGTTCCAGGTCTTTTTTATACATAATGTTTGTCGAGTGTCTCCCAGTACTCAACAGCTCTCCTAAGATGTGGGATAACAATGGTACCACCCACAATATTGGCCACCGAAAAAGCTTCAAAAAGCTGCTCTGTTGTAACCCCTAATTCCTTACACTTTTCCAGATGATATTTAATACAATCGTCACAGCGGAGCACCATGGAGGCCACCAAGCCGAGCAGCTCTTTGGTTTTGGAGTCGAGGGCGCCTTCTTTATAGGTGTTGGTATCCAGGTTAAAAAGGCGCTTGATCACCAGGTTGTCCTGGGCCATGATCTTATCGTTCATTTTTTGACGATACTCATTGAATTCTTCAACGGGGTTCATAGTTCAAATTTTAATACACCAATTGAACAAATATAGTCTGCTATTCAATTTTTATTCTTCATCTTAAACATATAACTTGTTTCATGGTTCGTCCTTTAACAGATATCGCCAATCTCCTTTTTCCTAAAGTATGCCCGGGTTGCCAGCGCCCTTTGTTAAAAAGCGAGAACGAACTATGTATTCATTGCCAGACTGGCCTGCCAGTAAGGCTGCACCTTACCAGCGGGGAATTAATCCAACGATTTTACGGGCGGGTTTTACTAACAGAGGCACATACATTTTTAAGCTTCAGTCGCAGTGGATTATCGCAAAGAATATTACATGAAATTAAATATGGAGGAAACAGGGAACTGGCTATTGAAATGGGAAGACTGTTTGGAGAAAAATGCAGTGAACTTGAGCTATATAAATCAATTGATGTAATTGTTCCTGTTCCGCTTCACGACAGTAAATTAAGACTTAGAGGGTTTAATCAAAGTGAGCTTATTGCGAAGGGCCTGGGAGAAAAGCTGGGGGTTCCGGTCGAAACTAAGGCAGTAACTCGTTTAGTCAAAACTTCTACCCAAACGAAAAAATCAAGAACGGAACGATGGAAAAATGTGGAAAGAATATTTGAAACTAGTCAATCAGTACTTAGTGGGAAGCATGTACTTGTTGTGGATGATGTTATTACCACAGGAGCCACACTGGAAAGCTGTGTACAAAGTATATTGGATGCAGGAGCTAAGAAAGTAAGTGCAGGCTGTTTAGCAATGGCATAAAAAACTTCGACCTTAATAAAAAAGGCGCTCATTTGAGCGCCTTTTCTTCTATAAATTTTCTCTAGTAATTAGATCCTGCCCTGATCATGGCGCAACGGAAGCCAATAGTGGCGGTTGCCGAGTCTTCGTCCAGGTATCTGCGCGTACCCGGAGATAACCAATAGGCTACATCTTTCCAGGAACCACCTTTGTAAACTCTTGATCGGTTGGTGATCAATTGTTTTTGCGGATCGTACTTATCAATATTGTCAAGGAAGTCATCCCTACGCATTGGGTTCAAATCGTCCATATCCTGGAATGACATAGGTCGGTACAAGTCCTGTACCCATTCATTTACATTACCAGCCATGTTGTACAAACCATAATCGTTTGGAGGATACTCATATACATAGGCAGTAATCATGGCACCATCATTTAATTTTCCGGCAATACCAGCATAATCACCACGGCCTCGTTTAAAGTTGGCAAGGAAATAACCCATCTCTTTTCCATAAGGATTACGAAGCGCATGGCCGTCCCATGGATAAAGTCGTTGGTGGGTTTGGTTCTCATCCAACCACTGTGTTCCAATAAGAGCCTGAGCAGCATATTCCCATTCTGCTTCTGATGGCAAACGATAATTAGGAAGCACAATACCTGATTCCAAAGGAATTCTTCCATCTGATTCGGCTTCCGCCATAAGGTCCGGATCCCAATCGCCATTATCAATAGCAGCTTGCTCTAACCCCATGTTAACAGCATCTGTTCTCCATTTTGCATAATCGTTTGCTTGTCTCCAGCTAACACCCACAACAGGAAAGTAACGGAAACCAGGGTATTTCAAATAATGACTCGAATAAGGGTCATTAAAGGCAAGTCGTTCTTTCCAAACATCTTCATTAGGATGGATGGTTTCTTTAAAGGCAGCCGATGAATCAGAATTCTCCACATAAAACATGTATTCCAGCCAGTGGATATTGGCAACTTCTGTTTCGTCCATATAAAAGGACGCCACCGTCACAGTTCTTTCCAGGTTGTCTCTTGACAACATAATGTCTTCCTCAAAAGAACCCAGGGTCATCCTACCACCTTCAACAAATACAAGGTTAGGGCCTTCCGGCTGGCCATGGAATGGATGTACCATAAACGAAGAGTCTTCGTTATAAGCCAAACCGGTAGCGGTACTCAGAGCACCAGGATATTCACTGGTTGGTTGACTTCCTCTTCTACCACAAGCCGTGAAAACCAAAGCAGTAACACCTACAACAGTAAATGCTTTGGCTAAACCAAATAATGATTTCATATATAGTATTCTTTTCATCAAAATTGTTTTCTCATACAGTTGAGCAAAGTGCTCTGTTTACACTTTGCGGTACAATTTACAGCATTCGCAAGTAACCTACAAACGCATAGTGCACCTAATTAATTGTCAAAGAAAAAGCAAAATAGCATTTATGTACAAGAAATGCTCAAAATTTGATAAAAAAATATGTTTTTTTACCTAAAAGTGGCAATGAAAAAGTGCATTGGCTTTTGCTCCAAGCATTTTTAGCATTTGTAGATGCCAAAGCTAGTTATTTTACAATTACTTTTGAACTCAATGTTTCGCACCCAACAACAAAGAAGGAAGAAGCAGATAGTTAAGCTGTCTGCCGGCCTAAGGTTTGTTTTACTTGTCTTATTTTCTGTAACGTTTGCTGTGCCTGCGTGGGCACAGGAAAGTTCAGAGATCATTGAGCAGGCCAAAAAGAAAATAGAATCCGAGGATTACGATGGTGCCTTTGCGATCCTAACATCTGCCATAAGAGAGACACCAGGTAATCCTCAGCTGTTTTTTGAAAGGGGAAAGCTAAAATTTATGTTTCAGGATTATTATGGAGCTGCAGGAGACTTTGGCTTTGCCATAGAACTTGATACTGCTTTTGCAGAAGCCTATAACCAACGCGGACTTGCCATTCATTATAACGGAGACCCGGAATTGGCCCTTGAAGACTTTGATATTGCCATAAAAATAAATCCTGATTTTGCTGACGCCTACTCTAACCGTGGATTTGCCCTGTATGCTTTAGGAGCCAACGAAGATGCTTATTTTGATTTTTCCAAAGCAATTGAGCTGGAACCTCAAAATGCAGATTTATATTATAATCGTGGATTTGTGCGGCTTGATCTAGGAGAATTTGTGGGTTCCATTGATGATTTCAATAGGTCTATTGCGTTGGATTCACTTGATCCGGAGGCCTATAAATTACGAGCCGATGCTGAATACCAGATTGGGGCATTGGAATCGTCACTCAGGGATTACACTATGGCTATTCAGCTTGACTCCCTCGATGAATTGAAATTTGCGAGTAGGGCTCTTGTTTACAGTGAATTGGAAAAGTATGAAGAAGCCGTAAGTGACTATACTGTTGCTATTCAACTTTACGAAAAGGAGTATGAGCCAGGCCCTGAATTGTATAACCTAAGGGGTGTGGTCTATTATACAGCCCAGAAGTATGATGAGGCAATCGAAGATTATACGGCTGCCATTGATATTGAGCCATCTGCACCGTTGCTGTATGAAAACAGGGCAGCAGCATATTTTGATAATGGGAAATATAAAGAAGCAGAACAGGATTATACCATTGCGATAGATTTGAACCCTGAAGATCCTGAAAACTATTATTTCCGGTCTCAGGTGAAATTTGAGATGGGCAACAAACTGGATGGGTGTCTGGATTTGAATCAAGCTGTGGAGCTGGGACTAACGGATGCCAGAAAAGAGTTGAAAGAAAAATGTAAATAGGAGAGAAAATGCAAGAGGTAGTTTTAGGGATAGATATTGGAGGAACCAATTCAAAGTTTGGGTTTGTAACACGAGAAGGGGAATTACTGGGAGAAGGAACCTGTAAGACAAAAGGGCATCCTGACTTTACGGATTTTTTGGAACATCTTTTCTCTCATATTAAAGAAATAAGGGAACATCTACCCTCTCATCATCTTGTTGGTGTTGGTGTTGGAGCACCTAATGGCAATTACTATGATGGTACTATTGTTGATGCACCCAACCTGGAATGGAAAGGCACAGTACCGTTCGTGAAAGAATTTAGAAAGTACCTAAAGGAAGATATTCCCATTGTATTGACCAATGACGCCAATGCAGCTGCCATAGGAGAAATGACGTTTGGCGGAGCAAAAGGGATGAATGACTTTATTGTATTTACCCTTGGCACAGGACTAGGAAGTGGTATTGTGGCAAACGGGCAGTTAATTTATGGCCATGATGGATTTGCCGGAGAAATTGGCCATACCCTTGTAAATGTATTTGGAAGGACCTGCGGTTGCGGGCGTAAAGGTTGCCTGGAAACATATGTATCTGCCACAGGTATAAAACGAACGGTGTATAAACTTTTGGCCGATTATCTGTGCGATAGCGAATTACGAGGTGTATCATTTAACGACCTTTCTGGCAGAATGATCACAGAAGCTGCGTTACGTGGAGATTTCATTGCCGTACAAGCTTTTGAATATACAGGTAGGATACTGGGAATGAAGTTGGCTGATACGGTAGCTCACTTTAGCCCGGAAGCTATTTTCTTGTTTGGAGGATTGGTTAATGCTGGAGACCATTTGATGAAACCTGCCAAATTCCATATGGAGGATAATATGATGCGAAACTTTAAGGGGAAGGTAAAACTCCTGGTTTCGGGCCTTCAGAACAAAAATGCAGCCGTTCTTGGGGCAAGCGCCCTTATATGGGAAAAGCTGCAAAAAGAGACAAGTGTAAGCTAATTCACGACAAGCCGCCCAAAAATCAGGAGCAAAAGAATAATAAAATATGTACCTTAGATCAAGGGTTTGCTCATAACATAATTTTAAGAGCCAGACCGCAATCATGTAGATAAGTATATGAAGAAGTGGTTTGTATTTCTGGTCCTTGCAGGGTGTAAGGTTTCAACGTTTACAGCCCAGGTTGTTCCGGAAATCGACCTTTCACAGTACAGTTCTTTTTCCTTTGCAGATTATCCCGCAGAGATAAACGTTACTCAACCTGAATACGACAATCCGGAGAACCGCGCTTTAATTGAAGAATCTATTGTAAATGAAATGGAAGAGCTGGGATTAAGAAAAAGCCAATTGGGGAAAAAGCTATGGGTAGCTTATAGCCTCTCTATAAAAGATATGACCGATACCCGTATTGATTCAGCTGTAGTTTACAAGCCATGGATAGATTTACAGCAAGATTCGTTCAATTATACACAAGGGGCATTTTCGTTGGTTTTTATTGATGGGGACACCCAAAAAGTTATTGCTCAATCGCAGATCGAAGGCATTTTGGATAGAGACCCTAAACGTTTTCGATCAGCAATACCACGACTGGTTAAGAGGATGTTTAAAAAAATAGAATCTGAAGCTGAGGTGAACCAGTAACCAGTTTTTTGTATTCGTCATTAGGCCCAACTCCCAATTTGATCATGGGAATAAATTTTTGATTGGTCAAATACTGGTGAACAAATCAAAAGATTCAAAATACTCCGGTACGATTACATTTTGCCAGCCCAAGTCATGCATTATGCTTTCTTTCAGCGCATTTGAGCTTGTCTTTTCCCCATGAACAATAAATGTTTTTTGAGGAGGAGACGTAAAATTACCAACCCATTGAAGCAATTCTGCTTTATCTGCATGGGCGGAGAGCCCATCAAATTTCTCAATATGACAGTTAACAATCATTTCATCGCCAAAGATCTTAATGGTGGGCTCCCCATCAAGTATTTTTCTTCCCCGGGTTTCTTCGGCCTGGTAACCAACGAACATAAGGGTATCACGGTTTCGATGCAACCGATGATATAAATGATGAAGAATTCTTCCTCCGGTGCACATACCACTAGCTGAAATAATGATGGCGTCTTTTTCAATAGCGTTTAAGCTGGTGGATGCTTCCCGGCTTCGGTAATAGTGAAACTGAGGGTAATCAAAAACAGAAGCCTGTTGGTGTACCCTATCGGCAAGCGTATGGTAATTTGGGTACTGCCAATAAAGCTTAGTTGTACTAATGGCCATGGGGCTATCAATATAAACCGGAACGCTAGGAATCTCGCCACTTTCCATAAACTGCTTAAAATAGTATAAAAGAAGCTGCGTTCGCCCCACGGCAAAGGCGGGAATTAAAATGCACCCTTTTCTATGTAAGGCGTCATTCACAAGTTGAACAAACCTCTCCTCTACATTTTTATCTTCATTTATCCTGTCTCCGTAGGTTGACTCAACAAAAAGGATATCGGCTGTATTAATAACGGCCGGGCCACCAAGAATGGGATTTCGATTGCGGCCAAGGTCACCGGAAAATACTATGGTTTTTGTATTGGAATTGTTTTTTATCCGGATCTCGATAATAGCCGAACCCAGAATATGTCCCGCATTATGAAAAACAAGATGCACATCTTCAAAAATATCAATAGGTGCCCCATAGGGATAAGTTTTTAGCAAAGCCAACGCATCTTCTGCATCTTTTGAGTTAAAAAGCGGCTGTGGCTTTTCATGTTTCGAATACCCCTTTTTGGCAGCAAAATGAGCTTCTTCCTCTTGTAGTTTGGCTGCGTCTAAAAGCATTATATCCAGTAATCCCTTGGTTGCCTCTGTACAATACACATTTCCCGTAAAGCCCTCTTTTACAATTTTAGGCAAGTAACCACTGTGGTCTATATGGGCATGTGTCAGCACCACAGCGTCAATGGAATTGATTTCTATGGGCAAAGAATCCCAATTGCGCAGACGCAACTCTTTACGTCCCTGAAACATCCCGCAATCAATAAGAAGTTTTTTGTGGCCTATTTCAAGTAAGTACTTAGAGCCCGTTACAGACTGGGCCCCACCTAAAAACCTGACACGAACATTCATCTTGTTAATTTACTTAAAAACCAACTGCTATCAAAAAGAGGGTAAAATGAGCCTATCCGATTTTTTGGATAATGGGGTTGAATGCTTTCGAGGCAACCAATACTTTGTCACCAACCGCAAGTTTTACTACTTCCCGCTCGTCTGCGGCAACCTTAACAAGATTGTTTCCTATTAAGACAGAGATAATATAGATAATATCTTCCTTCTGGATATTCAGGATCTCCCCCGTAAACTGGAACTTGCCACTTACCTGGCGGCTGGCAAACAGGAGGGAGGGTGGGCCCTGCTGTTTGATGCTGCCTCGCTCAAGAACAACTACTTCATCAGAAAGCTTAAAAACCTCTCCCATTTCATGGCTAACAAGCAGCATGGTAGGGCTGTATTCTTTGTGAATTTGAAGAATATAATCCTGCAGTTTTGATCGCATAGATTGGTCAAGTGCAGAAAGCGGCTCATCTAACATTAAAATCTCGGGCTTACGAACAATGGAACGAGCCAGGGCTACCCTTTGTTTTTGTCCTCCGGAAAGCGTATCTGGTCTTCGTTTTTCCAAACTACCAAGTTCCATTAGTTCAATAAGCTCATCAATAACCTTCGTTTCCTTTTTTGTAGCCAAGGCATATTCCAGGTTTTCGCGAACACTCATGTTGGGGAAAAGGGCGTAGTCCTGAAATACGAAACCAACTTCACGCTTTTGAGGTTTTAGATTTATGCCTTTAGAGGCATCAAACCAGGTTTGGTTGTTTACTTTAATAACACCGGAATCGGGTTGCATCAGGCCAGCCAGCATCCGAAGGACAGAAGTTTTACCAGCTCCCGATGGGCCATAGATGGTAGTAAGGGAGCCGGCTTTGAGAACACACTCAAAATGGAGGTCCATTTCCCCTGCAGGCGTACTTAGCTTTTTATGAAGGTTTAGCTCAATCATTTTAAAAACCGTTTCATATAACCTCCATTAAATAAATAGACAGCAAGCAATACTGCAAATGTTACTGCAAACAAAATGAAAGAGTAGGCATTGGCAGATGCATAGTTTAGTGATTCCACCTCATCGTAAATAGCAATGGAAGCAACTTTTGTTTTGTCCGGAATGTTTCCACCAATCATTAATACAACCCCAAACTCACCGATAGTATGGGCAAATGCAAGCACAAGCCCTGTAAGCAAGGAAGGTTTAATATTAGGAAGCAAGACCTTAAACAAGGTGATAATCCTGGATTTACCTAAAACAGAGGAAGCTTCGACAAGTGATGAAGGCAGGTTGGCAAAACCCGACTGAATGGGGTGTACCATAAAAGGAAGACTATAAATTATTGAGGCAATTACCAACCCCTCAAAGGAAAAAACCAGCTTTAAGCCAAACCACTCGTTGAGAAAACGGCCCAAAAAAAGGGATGGACTGAAAGCAACAAGCAGGTAAAAACCGAGGACTGTTGGGGGCAACACAAGTGGCATACTAACCAGGGTTTCAAGAACGGGTTTGAAGCGGTTTTTAGTAGAAGCAAGCCAATAGGCAATAGGAATAGAAACAACCAATAGGATAGCGGTTGTTATAAATGCTAGCTTAAATGTTAATATGATAGGTCCCCACTCCATTATTCGGATAACATAATTTCGTTGGTTTTTATCATTGCCTGAACCGCCATACCCACATTAAGCCCAAGCTGCTTAACTGCATTGGTAGTAATAATGGAGTAAATCTCAATTCCTTGAGTTAAAAGCGTGAGCTTACTTAGAAGGATGCCTTGTTCAATGTGCTTTATGGTACAGGCAAAACGATTTTGTAAACTAATAGATAGATTACTTCCTTTTCCAATAATTACTTCATTTTCTTTAAAGAGAACATTCACCTCTTTGCCTACGACCAGATAGGGGCAAGTGTCAGGAGTTTCAATAACAATGGAAGTGACTAAAACCTCACCCACTCTTATCCTGGCAAGTGTTAGATTTTCGTAAACATTGAGCGTTTCTACCTTTCCTTTAAGGCTGTTCATGGGTAATGTATCCGTATGCTGCTAGCACTTGTTGTGCTTTTTCCGAAAACAAAAATGCATAAAACTGTTCAGCCTTTGTGGTATCATGATCTTTCTTTTTAATCACAACGGCCCCCTGGGCAATTGGCATATACAAGCTGTCGTCAAGAGAAGCCCATCTTCCCTTTCCCTGCACTTCAGGAGACATAACTACAGACATGGCAGTTAGGCCAATTTCGGCAGCGCCAGAAATAATAAACTGATTAGTTTGGGAAATGCTTTCTCCATAGACAAGTTTGTCCTTAAGCAGGTCGTAAATTTTTAAGTTCGAAAAAAGCTGTTCCGCAGCTATGCCATAAGGTGCAGTCTTGGCGTTGGCAATGGCAATGTGCTTAACAGAATCTGATAGTAATAAAGAAATGGAAGGCTTGATGTCTTCATACATTGTCCACATTACAAGTTTTCCCCAGGCATAAACTTTGGGCTCATCTTCAGCGAAACCATTTTTGTACAAATCTTCAGGATATTTCATGTTGGCGGAAACGAAAAGGTCAAAAGGGGCGCCTTCTTTAATTTGAGCAAGCAACTTACCAGAAGAACCAAGAACGATTTCGGTTTCTATGCCGGTTTCCTGTGTGAAGAGCTCAGTAAGTTCTTCCATTGCAAATTGCACATTAGCAGCAGTGGCAATGGTAAGAGTATCCTTTTTTGATGATGAGCAAGCTATGAAAAAAAGCGCGAGCAATAAGAAGTTGATTTTCCCAAAATTCATTTAGTCAACGGTTTTTACAGGATCAAAAAAACTAAAGGACTAAGGTAATATACCTATTCATAATGCACTAAAGGTGCTGTAAGCATAGATAGCCAAATAATTGTGAAATTTTCGTTGAAGGCAGCCTTATATATCTTGATGAAACCCGTTTGTTGGTTGAAAATCAGCTTTTTAGGTCAATTATAATCTACTCAATTGCGTTTAATAAATAGAGCAAATAATCAGAATAGTGAAATATAAACATTTAAACAAAATAACTTTAGCCCACCTTGGATGGACAAAAGTTGGCATCCTGGTAATACTACTTTTAGCAGGATGTGCAGGTACTGATGATGTGAGCCCAACAGGCACATCAACTATTGATATTACGGACGAAAGCGAATCCGCAACGCCAGAAGGCAATACGGATGATGCAGCAGATGAAGACGATCTAATAGAAAATCAAACCTTTTCAAGTACTGTCAAAATAGAGTATGCTGAATCAGGCGTTACCATAACAAATCCATTGGAGGGATTGGGCGTAACCGTTACACAAGAAAATGGAGATGTGACCGTAGAGGCAACGGTTTCTGAAGTTGCTTACGAACTTTCAGGGAAAACAACCGATGGCTCTTTTAAGATTTACAGTGAAAAGAAACTGGAACTAATTCTTAATGGAGCTAACATAACCAATAGCGATGGACCTGCGATTAATATTCAAACAGGGAAAACAATATTTGTTGTTATGAATGAAGGAACCACCAATACCCTTACGGATAGCGAAACGTATGAAGGAATTCCCGATGACGAAGATGCAAAGGCTGCCTTTTTCAGTGAAGGACAACTTGTTTTTAGTGGGAGTGGTAGCCTGTCGGTACAAGGAAATTACAAACATGGAATTTGCAGCGATGATTATGTTCGTATTAGAGAAGGAACCATAATCGTTACTGGAGCAGTTAAAGATGGAATTCACGTCAACGATGCTTTTATTTCGGATGGCGGAGTAATAGATATAACCGCGCCAAGCGATGGTATTGAGTGTGAAGAAGGCTATATTGTTATTAATAGTGGAGAATTCTATCTTAATGTTGGAGATGATGGAATCGCAGCTTCCTATGAAACTGACAATACGATTGATCCTTACCTGACAATTAATGGAGGCACCTTTGAAATAAATTCATCGGAAGGAGAAGGAATAGAGAGCAAAAGCACTCTTACAATTAATGACGGAGAATTTACAATCAATACGGCAGATGATGGACTTAATGCAGGAAGTGCGCTATATATTAATGGTGGTAAACTGTACGTAAAAAGTACGACCAACGATGCGATTGATTCCAATGGAATTTTAACTGTAACGGGAGGAATAACAGTGGCCATTGGAGCCTCATCTCCGGAAGCAGGCTTTGATTGCGACAATAATACATTCAAAATTACAGGGGGGACATTATTGGGGATTGGAGGTTCAACATCTCAACCTTCCAGCACAGCTTCAACGCAAAGGTCCGTTATATTAGGATCTTACTCTTCAGGGAACTATATAAATATCCAATCTGCAGACAGCGTAGAGGCATTAACCTTTTTCATTCCGCAATCTTATACTACAATGCTGTATTCAAGTGCTAAACTTAAGCCAAATACTACTTACACAGTGTATACCGGAGGTAGTGTAACGAACGAGGTGGAATTTAATGGGTTGGTTTTAAGTGGAGAATATTCTGGCGGAACTGCAACCAGCACATCATTTACTACCAGTAGTATGGTAACAAGCGTAGGTGGTTCCACAGGACCAGGAGGTGGGCCAAGAGGAGGATAAGACGAAAAAATTAAAACGTATGCAAAAGCTACCAGTTACCGGCATACGACAAATTGATACCAGACTGATGTTGGTGAAATTCATAAGCAAGACGATTCAACTGCCGAATGTGAATATAATCGTGGGCAAGCCAGTTGGCAAGAAAAAGCCCTGCAGACAGGGGCCCTAATTTTGGGTGTTGATATGCGTTCTCCCATTTAGGGTCGGCAAGTGATTTCAACCAAGCTATGGAAAGGGCTCTTTCTTCCAAAAACTCATTCAGCTTCATATCAAAATCTTGATCCAGGTACTTTCTGGAAGATACCCAACCCTGTGGGTCAATGGAAGGAGGTGCCTGGTCAGGGTCTTCCAATACAGAACGAACCCTTGTCCTGAAATCTTCTCTTTCCTCATCTACCAGGTGGCAAAGCACTTCTAACATGCACCACTTGTCCGGAGTGGGCTTCCATACCACCTGTTCCCGGGAACGGTTTTGAAGAACGGATTTAAAGACCTCTTTGTTTCTTTCCAGGTTTGAGATTATCTCAGAGCGTTTCATTAAAGGCCACCTTTTTTATAAAGGTAGCCTTAATGATTTTATATTTTCTTTTCAAACCCCATTTTTATACCAAGGAAAAAATTAATCCCAGGATTAGGTATTCCCATAGGCTTGAAGCGAGACAGGTGATCAATATATTCTGTATTGAAAATATTTTTAACCCCACCGTTAATTTCGAAAGGCCTGCTTCCGGAACCTAAAGCCATATTAAAACCCATATTCACCAAATTGTATCCAGGTGTTGTGGTTTCAAACTGACC
>JAGQYJ010000259.1 GCA_020436145.1 Cyclobacteriaceae bacterium
TTACGAAGTTGATATCCTTGGTCTTTTCCACTTCTATTTTGTCAGCTATTTTCTGCAAGAATTGGTCTCTGTACAACATACCGGTAATTAATCCGAAATCAATAGCCTGTTGAGGTGTCTGCACTGTCATTTGGTTTGAAATATCATGTAGCTTCGTACTTTCAATTCCTAAGTCAGGGGCCATTTCACTTACAATCTGATCGTAAATAGAATTGACAAATGAGGTTGTCTGTTCTCTACTCGCTTCACTCATTTTATCCAGCATAAAAGGCTCAACAGCACTTTTATAGGCACCAACCCTAAAAATCTGGGCTTCTATGTCCAACTTATCCAATGTCCCTTTAAAAAACACTGCTTTTGATGAAAGACCATTCCATTCCACATCACCTACCGGACTTACATATAGCTCATCCGCCACTGAAGAAATGTAAAAACCACCTTCGGTCAGTAAATCAGCATAGGACCAAATAAACTTACCCGATTCCTTAAATTCAACCAATGCTTTGCGTACTTCTTCACCCAAAGCAAGACCGCCCATTAACGAAGGAGCTTCCAG
>JAGQYJ010000260.1 GCA_020436145.1 Cyclobacteriaceae bacterium
AGAGGATGTTGAATCAACCACATGCTTGGCCTCTTCCTCATTTAGATTGGTTAGCATTTTTATGTGATACGACGTACCCATGGTAGCGCCTTCCAAATAGACCCACTCTTCACCAGACTGTTTACTTCCACATCCGGAAGAAAACAACAAGAACAAAAAAGTCGCCGGCAGGAGCACGGCGACTTGTATGTTTTTGAGCCGATTAGTCATCAGCCTCCAAAATCGTCAAACGATACATTCTCTGGTGGCACGCCCCAGTCGTCACACATTTTCAGGACGGCCTGGTTCATCATTGGAGGTCCACAGAAATAGAATTCAATATCCTCTGGTGCATCATGCTTGGAAAGATATTGATCAATCACGGCCTGGTGCACAAATCCGGTAAACCCATCGCCTTCTTTATCGTGTACATCGGTCTTGACCTTCCAGTTATCTTCCGGAAGTGGCTCAGACAATACCACGAAGAAATTGAAGTTAGGAAATTCCCGTTCTATCTTACGAAAGTGTTCCAGATAGAACAATTCACGTTTTGATCGTCCACCGTACCAATAGGTT
>JAGQYJ010000261.1 GCA_020436145.1 Cyclobacteriaceae bacterium
GAATCTTTCCTTCATTTGGGTGAAACCGGTGAGGTTTTGCCCATTTATGCAAGCACAATAAGTAACGATTCCCTTTTTCTGGCTACTAAAGATGGAATGATGGCAGGCAGTTTATCTGATAACCTGAAAGACTATACAAAATGGAAACGATTTGATATAGCATCAGGAATAAACAAAGAAGCTATTTATGCTGTAAGCCGTTACGAAGGCAAACCCATAACAGGAACGCCTGCTTTGGGCTTGCTTACATATGAAAATGGAATTTGGAATGCAGTAAATAAGCTAAATGGAGAGAACTTCCTTTTTATGGCAGAAGGAATAGCAGGAACAATTATAACAACATCAAGTGGGGTTTACGAACTAGAACCATCTGGTTTTTCAACAATTGAATCTGAGTACCTTACCGATCCGGTACAGGCAGTCGAAGGGAGTTCAAATTTTTGGGTTGCGGACAAGCAAAATGGGGTTCTTAAAGTACAAGGTGCCAATAGTGAGAGCATATATCCTGATGGCCCCTACTTTTCTGATGTAGAAAAAATTGTAAGTATTAACAA
>JAGQYJ010000262.1 GCA_020436145.1 Cyclobacteriaceae bacterium
TTTTGGGCGAAATTAGTGGATTTAGAAAGAATTATATCGTAAATTGGTTATCTTCTGTTAGCCAAACCATGATTATTTGTCAAAACAAACAAGGTATTTCTGAGTTTTTGCCTAAGCAAAAAAAGGTTGTGTGTACTTATCATGGAAAGGCGGATGAAGCGCTAGCATTAGAACACCTTGAAAAGATCGTCCATTTCTATCAATCAAAGGCGCCTATTGTTGATGTTGCAATTGTCGATCTTAGGGCTTTATATGGATCATTTATAAAACTTATGGGATACTTTACCAATACTTTTTATCCGGCTATCACTAAAACGAGTCTTAGAGCACAAATAATTGTTGTTAATGACGATATGATTATCAACCATTTGGTAAGTAAATTGGTTCTTGTCACCGATTTGTTTTCAATCAAAACAAGGGTATTCTTTTCAATGGCAGATGCAGAAGAATGGGTAAATGAATTTTTAAAAAATTAATTATTTTGGTCACTTATTGCAGTCTTAATGATTATTGCCCAAAATAAATTAGCTACTACAACTTTTTTTGATGA
>JAGQYJ010000263.1 GCA_020436145.1 Cyclobacteriaceae bacterium
TTTTGGGCGAAATTAGTGGATTTAGAAAGAATTATATCGTAAATTGGTTATCTTCTGTTAGCCAAACCATGATTATTGCCCAAAACAAACAAGGGACTACGGAATATTTGCCTCAGCGAAAAATCGTTGTTGGAACTTACCATGGCAAAAGCAATGAGCAATTTGCTATGGAGCATATAGAAAAGAGCATTAGGTTTTACCAATCGGATTCCTCCAATGTAGATGCTGTGATAGCAGATGTAAGGGGTTTATATGGTTCATTTGCGAAACTTCTAGATTATTTGTCCGGAACATTCTATCCAGTTCTTGCAAAGAACAATGTCAAGGCACAAGCTATCATTGTCAAAGATGATGTTATTGTAAATCATCTTTCCGGAAGAATTGCTCGAATTGGGGAACGACTTTCAATTCAATCGCGAATTTTCTATAGTATACATGATGCTGAAAATTGGATTAAAGAAGTTTTAAAAAAATAATTATTTTGGTCACTTATTGCAGTCTTAATGATTATTGCCCAAAATAAATTAGCTACTACAACTTTTTTTGATGA
>JAGQYJ010000264.1 GCA_020436145.1 Cyclobacteriaceae bacterium
TGGTGCATCTAGCCACGGTGGCGGACATGGTGACGCACATAGAGGTCATGGAGATGCTCATGCAGAAGAAGGACACGGACAGGAAGCGGCTGCCCATGGCGAAGGTCATGGAGAGGGCGGACACGATTCTTTCCTTCCTGTAACAGACGTTAACCTTTGGGATGACCACGCTATTGAGCAGGGTCACCGTTGGGGAATGGCCATTGACCTGAACAAATGTGTGGGTTGTGCAGCGTGCGTTACGTCTTGTACTTCTGAGAACAACGTTCCGGTAGTAGGTAAAGAAGAAGTAAGAAGAGGTAGAGATATGCACTGGTTGCGTATTGACCGCTACTATTCTTCTGACATGACAGAAGAGAAGGCACACGAAGAAGGTATCGGTCCTATCGATAAGTTCAGCTTGATGGAGCAAGCTGCTGAGGCACCACAGGTTTCTTATCAGCCTGTAATGTGTCAGCATTGTAACCATGCTCCATGTGAGACGGTTTGTCCGTTTGCTGCAACTACGCACAGTGATGAGGGCTTGAACCAGATGACGTATAACCGTTG
>JAGQYJ010000265.1 GCA_020436145.1 Cyclobacteriaceae bacterium
TATGAAAACGAAAGCAACAACTGGGTGTATTTTGACGACCTGAAGGTGACCTATACGAAATCAAAAGTGGTGCAGAGTAACAACTACTATGCATTTGGTTTGCAAACCGATGACTCATGGACACGCATGGCTACTCAACCCAACCAGTATTTGTACAATGCGGGTAGTGAATTGAACGAAGCTACCAGCAATTATGAGATGATGTTCAGAAGTTATGACCCAGCCATTGGCAGGATGAGTGGAGTAGATCCTATGGTGAATAGCTTTGCTTCGTTGACCCCTTACAATTATTCATTCAATGATCCCATTTATTGGAATGATCCTTCTGGGGCTACTCCACAGGATGGTGGTCCTGATGCTTATACAAAAAAATTTGGATCAGGAAATGGGGGTCAATATGAAGATTGTTCTTGTGGTAGACCAACGAAACCAGCTCTTGACATGTATGGAAGCTGGTCAGAACGTGCGGATGGTTATTTTGATGCACTTAATGGCGTTTATAATCCTATTTGGGAGGATATGACAACCGGAGGATCAGGAAATATT
>JAGQYJ010000266.1 GCA_020436145.1 Cyclobacteriaceae bacterium
TTTATAATGATATCACTTAATTCTTATTAACCTTCTACAAGTGTATCTAATACGCTATTCATTTTGCGAACAGCTTCTGCAGAGTTGTTGAACTTCTCTTGTTCATCAGCAGTTAGTTTGTATTCTACGATCTTCTCCCAACCAGTTTTACCAACAACAACAGGAACACCTAAACAGATGTCTTTCTGACCATATTCACCATCAAGAGCTACACAACAAGGGAATACTTTTTTCTCGTCACGAATAATACTTTCTACCAAAGCAGCTCCCGCAGCACCCGGAGCATACCATGCAGAAGTACCCAAAAGCTTAGTTAAAGTAGCACCACCTACCATTGTAGCAGACGCTATTTCTTCGAGCTGACCTTCGTTCAGATATTCAGAAACCGGAACACCAGCTAAAGTTGCTAATCTAGTAAGCGGTATCATCGTAGTATCTCCATGACCACCGATTACAGTACCCTGTAGATCATTCGGAGAGCAGCTTAACGCTTGTTGTAAATATGTTTTAAAGCGAGCGCTATCTAATATTCCTCCCATACCAAT
>JAGQYJ010000267.1 GCA_020436145.1 Cyclobacteriaceae bacterium
GCTATTCTAAACTCAGATCTTAAAACAGATTCAATTGCATCAATCGGAACCGTCATGGATTCGTTGTGCATTGGATGGTCCTGTACCCGTTTAGCTTTGATAGGCATAAACGTTCCAGCGCCTACATGTAATGTAAAAAAGCGCTCTTTAACTCCACTTCTCTTCAGTTTCTCCAAAATAGGCTGAGTAAAATGTAGGCCGGCAGTGGGAGCTGCTACAGCTCCTTCAATTTTTGAATATACGGTTTGATACCGCTCCTTGTCCTGAGAATTAGATGGCCGTTTAATGTAGGGTGGTAGTGGTGTTTTCCCCAGAATATCAATTACTTGTGCGAAGGAAAGCTCGTTATCCCACGAAAACTCGACCAACCTTTCTTCCTTGTTAATCAATGCGGCTTCCAATCGAATTTTCTTATGATTGTGTTCAAATTTAAGCCACAAATTTTCGCCAGAATTCCATTTTTTCAGGTTGCCAATCATGCATTTCCAGGTGGCCTTACTATGGGATGCCAGTGCCAGGGAAATATCCTTCTGATAGGCAGG
>JAGQYJ010000268.1 GCA_020436145.1 Cyclobacteriaceae bacterium
TTTTCCAATCCGTACCCTAACTCAATGTAAGGCAGGTCGTCTCTAAGTACACCAAACTGCTCAATGGTATTACCACCGTTATCATAAATAGGAACCATAATATCGATATTCTCTTGCCTTGTTCCTCCATAAATAATTTTAGCCTCTCCTACCAAACGTAGTTTCAGGGCACGTAAAAGTGGAATGTGGTTTAAGATTTTACCTTCGAAGTGATGCCTGTAATCCATCCCAATGTATCTGTCGGTAACAAATTCAAAATTATTCATGAGGTTGTAGGTATACGATGTATAAAATGGAGTTTCATTACCTAGATGATTTTGCAGTACAGGATAGGGAACATTACCAAAAACATACTCTCCCTCAAGTGTAAGGAAGGAAGTCCCCAATTCACCCATTTTTATTTTTTTAATGAACTCAAATCCAAGTTTCTGATAGGTCAGATCTGCATCGATTAATGGTACGCCTGCTGTCAAGTTTAAACGAATAATGGGAAATCTGTTGAAACCACCTGACACTCGATTATTATCATTTACAAGATACTT
>JAGQYJ010000269.1 GCA_020436145.1 Cyclobacteriaceae bacterium
GATCTCTTGATGGTGAGAAAAATGCACAACCATTGCGAAAAGTAGCAGTATCGGATTTTTACTTATCAGAAACTGAGGTTACAAACAATCAGTTTATAGCATTTCTTAATGCTAAGAAGCCTGGTTTAAACACCCTTAATGAGTGGATCAATTTGAATGGCAGGTTTGGGGATGAAAAATGTCGTATTAACAAATTAGGAGAAAATTATTCAGTAGAAAAAGGATACGAGAATTTTCCGGTGATCTATGTTAGCTGGCTAGGAGCCATTGAATACTGCAAATGGCGAGAATATCGTTTGCCATCCGAAGCAGAATGGGAATATGCTGCTGGAGGGGGATCTGAAAACCGTACTTTATGGTCTACGAAAAATGATGAAGGAGAACTATTCAATTATGCTGTATTTGATAACTTAAGATTAGCTCCTGTTAAGTCCAAAATTGCCAATAAATTAGGATTGTATGATATGTCTGGTAATGTAAAAGAATGGTGTGCAGATCAATGGCATGAAAATTATTATAATGCACCATTGGATAGCTC
>JAGQYJ010000270.1 GCA_020436145.1 Cyclobacteriaceae bacterium
CAGGGGCGTATTCAGGATGTAGAGCCCTTGATTGGAAAATGTGTTGAAGGCGAAGAATTTAACAAGGCCGACAAGACTCAAGCATATAAACTATTGACTCTTTCCTATATTTTCCTGAAGGAGCTTGAATTAGCCGAGGGCACCATGCTTAAATTACTGGAGACCAACCATGAGTTTGAAATAAATGAAACCGTTGATCCCAGTGAGTTTATTAACTTGTATAATAAATACAGAACAGAGCCCTTAGTAAGTATTGGTATTCTTGGTGGTGCAGTGGTTGGTCAGCCCGTAATAACATCTTTAAACGGTGCAGCCGATCTCAATGGCGACCGCCAGAAATATACACCCCAAATTGGTTTTAGAGTTGGCTTAAATGCTGAATACAAGTTATTTGATAAGTGGTATGCTAATCCTGGTATTGGCTTCACACATATGGCCATAAAAAAAACCTTTGAAAATGACAAAGTCATAAGCGATGAGCCACTGGGCGGGTTTGAAGGGGTTCTTAATTTTAATATTATTGAACTACCGTTGCTA
>JAGQYJ010000271.1 GCA_020436145.1 Cyclobacteriaceae bacterium
GGTGGTAATCCTTGGCTGAACCATACCAAAATAACCTTTGTTTTTTCCGCAATAGTATTAAGGTTGGTTAATTGCGTAGGGGTAAGGGATGTGGCTGGCAACATCACATAACTGTAACCCGATAATCGTTTCAGGTTATAAGGTGTATCAAAGTCCAGTGCTTGAGGGTAGTACGCATGCTCTACGTAAAAATTGAGGTGGCGCCTGAACGATTCAAAACTATCCTGTCCCAGGGTAGTTGTGCAGAAATAAGCGGTGTCCAGCAAGCGGACAGGCAGCCGAGCTGAATTATTTATAAGTGCAATATTGGTACTATAGGTGTTCCAGGCCCAGCGAGCGTATGCATCAATTTGCTTCTGAGTTGGTTTTGGTCTCTTTGTTTCGTGCAGCTTAATTTTTTCAATCAATGAATTTCGAGCCTGCATATATACCTGCTTTTTCAGCTTTTTCCCCGGTTTCTTATTGGCTGTAAGCGCAGAAACTGCCTCTTCAAATGAATCCTTCCACCAAATCTGATCGTAGTGCTCAATAGCTTT
>JAGQYJ010000272.1 GCA_020436145.1 Cyclobacteriaceae bacterium
GATCTGTGGATATGGTGATGTTGGTAAAGGTTGTGCTGCTGCCATGAAAGCTTGTGGAGCTAGAGTTGTTGTCGCTGAATGTGATCCAATTTGTGCTCTTTAGGCCTGTATGGAGGGATACTAAGTTAAAAAACTTGAAAGTGTATTACCAATTTGTGATATCTATGTCACTGCCACAGGAAACAAAGACATCATCATGGCTCACCATATGGCTCAGATGAAGAACAATGCTATTGTCGGAAACATTGGCCACTTCGATAATGAAATTGATATGGCTGGACTTGAAAGCTATCCCGGAATCAAGAGAGAACAAATCAAACCTCAATTGGACAGATTTGAATTCCCAGATGGACACGGAGTACTCATCTTAGCAGAAGGAAGACTATTGAATCTTGGATGTGCAACTGGCCATCCCTCATTTGTGATGTCAAACTCTTTCACTAACTAAGTTCTAGCTCAAATAGATTTATGGATTCACAGAAATGACGACAAGTACGAAAAAGGAAAAGTATATGTACTCCCCAAGGAATTAGATG
>JAGQYJ010000273.1 GCA_020436145.1 Cyclobacteriaceae bacterium
GTATGCAATTCACGGTACAGAGGCCATATGTCACGGATGAGCTTCTCATTCAGCTCCATCATCTCCTGAGTTGACATTCCATAATCGCTTACCTGGTAGGTGAAATAATCATCGTAGCCCAGCGCCTGTACGGTCTGATTTCTCAGCCTTCGAAGATTAAGCAGGCCATCCCGAAGCGTGGTGCCCACTTCCTTACTGACACTCCATGCGTTCAAGCGGTCATCAAGACTTTTTGAATCGTTAAGAATTTCGTCAATTTTATTGGTGGTTACGCTCCCTCCATCAATTTTAAAATCGTAGCCAAAAAGCAACTCTGTTTGTTGAGCTTCTGCTTTTATACGTTCGTCTACCAGGTCTTTTACAGTAGCAGGATTATTAGCTGCCGCATAAAGAATAACTTCCAATTGTTTTGCCTGAAGAGGTGTAAGCTCCTCTTTTTTGTCTAAAAAATGGCGAGCCTTGCTGATGTTCTCTTCACTGCCTGTAAAGCGGGCATAGGCTTCATTGGCAACCTCAACATGGTGGCTATTCAC
>JAGQYJ010000274.1 GCA_020436145.1 Cyclobacteriaceae bacterium
GATCTCTGCTGTTTAGCCCCTATGGTCATGAGACGAATACCGTTTGGCTAAATTCTTCACTTATTTCATCCAGCAGGTCAAAGAGTGCCTGTTCTTCTTCCAGTTCCACTAATTGAGTCCGGTAAGGTTTGAAATGAGGAATACCCTTAAAGTAGTTGGTGTAATGCCTGCGCATTTCGAATATTCCTGTTTTACCTTGCTTCCAATCCATGGAAAAAGCAAGGTGTTTTTTTACCGCATCTACACGTTGCTGAATAGTAGGAGGGGCAAGATGCTCCCCAGTTGACATGTAATGCTTTATTTCGTTGAAAATCCATGGATACCCAATGGCCGCACGACCAATCATTATTCCATCTACCCCGTACTTTTCTTTGTATTCAAGCGCCTTTTCAGGAGAGTCAATGTCGCCATTACCAAATATAGGTATTTCAATTTCAGGGTCGTTTTTCACAGTGGCAATCATGGTCCAGTCAGCTTCGCCCTTGTACATCTGCTGGCGCGTACGACCATGGATGGTTAAGGCTTTTATGC
>JAGQYJ010000275.1 GCA_020436145.1 Cyclobacteriaceae bacterium
TACTGGGACTCATAAGCAGGTTTTCTGCGCTGGGCGTCGGGCTCGTGATGATGGGGGCTGTGCTCACGGTGCATGCGCAGTTCGGGTTCTTCATGAACTGGGCGGGGACCGCGGCGGGGGAAGGGTTCGAGTATCACATACTTGCGCTGGGTTTGGCGCTTATAGTTCTCATTCGCGGCGGAGGGAAGTGGTCGGTGGATGGGGTGATTGGGAGGGGGAGGGAGTGAAGGAGTAAATCCCCTCGTTTTTCTGGGGGGGAGGATGAAAACAAAAGAATTAGATCCTGAATCAAGTTCAGGATGACAGAAATGTGGGGTCGCGGTATGGCGCCGCGACGTTAAAGTTTTGCAGACGCAATTCGCTGAAGCCCGCCGGGGTGTGCTACTTTACAGTGATGTTGAAGAAGCGGCGGGGGCCGACACCGGAGCCCGCGGAGCAGAGTGTCGTGCCCGGGGCGACAGCTTGAAAGCCGAGGCCGGACGGCGTGTCCACCGTCGTGACAACGCTTGGGTCGTCGCAGAGGGAT
>JAGQYJ010000276.1 GCA_020436145.1 Cyclobacteriaceae bacterium
CTACTTCTCCTCCGGTACCTAATACAGAGGAAGTTACAATAACAGTTATTTTCTCACCGGCTTTGAAATCATTTGATGGGTCAAAGATTATAATTGAATTATCACCTCCAACTAAGTAAATGCCCTCTAATTGCCCACTTTGATTACCGATAATCCTGATGTTATCGTCATAGACCTCATTAGCATTTGTGCTATTGTTATGCACTGTGAGCAAATCAATGTCTGTATCAAAGTCTAGTTCAATATTTGAGTTCACGGCAACATTATTGGCATTAGCACTAGGATTGGATGTAAAAACCATTTGTGCTCTAAGATCAAATGAGAGTGCTGCAAGAAATAATATAAAGTATACGCCCCTATTTAATTTCTGCCATTTTTTTTGCTGAATATTCAGGTACATACAAGTTTGGTCGAAAGTTTTTATGGAGAGGCACTACAAGTACTACATATAGCGTGGTAATCAATAAGGTTAGATTGGTGTTAGTTATGTAATTTACTAAAAATATTCAATTATAAAAATTGG
>JAGQYJ010000277.1 GCA_020436145.1 Cyclobacteriaceae bacterium
AGGACGACACCGACAATATTTTTTTTTTTATTATGGACATCGCCTTTGACGGTAGCCAGGAGTACTTTCCCTTTGGCACGACTGGCAGCAGCCTGTTTGGCTGCTTCCAGATAGGGCGTCAGGTAAGCTACGGCTCGCTTCATCACCCGGGCACTTTTGACCACCTGGGGTAAAAACATTTTACCAATACCGAATAAATCACCCACCACATTCATTCCATCCATCAGAGGCCCTTCGATGATATCCAGAGGAGAATCGTATGTGGTCAAAGCTTCCGCCATATCATCCTCGATGAATCCATCGATTCCACTGACCAGGGCATGTTCAATTTTTTTAGGCAACGGCTCTTCTCTCCAGGTCAGATCCAGGGTTCGCGTTTTTCCTTTTCCTTTGTGTGCCTCCGCATAGGCAGTCAGCGCATCGGTCGCACCATCATGGCGGTTAAAGAGCACATCTTCCACCAGTTTAAGTAAATCTTTGGGGATGTCCGCATACACTTCGATCATGCCGGCATTTACAATTC
>JAGQYJ010000278.1 GCA_020436145.1 Cyclobacteriaceae bacterium
GGTGTACCGGGTATTAGTATCGAAATCATACACAGCTTCCCTATCTGGAGTTAACCTTGCCCTGTTTGTTAATAAATCTGCTGCATGCATGTTATACATATTAACAATTGTTTCGTTAATTCTTCATTCACAATACCAAAAAACTTAGCTGCCCAATACGTTGAATGAAATTTTGTATCATGGGCAAACATTGCTTTTTTCCCTCCTTGCTTTTTCCCCTCTCCTGGAGAAACAGATATGCCGTGTTTCATATTAATTGAATACAGATCTACTACATCCTTACCATTTTTATCCACGTACCTTTCAAGTGTAACATTCTCATTCCCATCAAAGTTTTTAATAATTTCAGGCGCTGAATCAATATGGTGAAGCGCTTTATATTGCTTAACCATTTCCTGTGCATTTACAATACTTACCAGTGAGTCGGCCGTACCATGGAAGAGGACCATCCGAGGGTATTCACCCTTAAAATCAGGGTGTTGTTTTAAAATGGGTTCGGCCCATTCTTCCCCAGTTCTAATG
>JAGQYJ010000026.1 GCA_020436145.1 Cyclobacteriaceae bacterium
ACCTTTTGGTTCGGAACCTTTTCCATTTACCTGCTATTATCATTTGTTATTATAAGCTGTGTTCTGATACTTTTTGATAATTCAAGGTACTCCTCTTATGGCATAGGTTTATTGGTTATTTCATTAATCATTACATGGTTTACCCTTAATCCGGTAATAAAAGAAAGTCGAATTTTAGAATCTTTCAGAGCCTTGCTTCTTTTCCTTCTGCTTAGCGCAACCGCTGTCAAAGTAATCAGAAGTATATTTAAATTGAAGAAAATAAATGCTAAAGTACTGGCGGCTTCTGTTGGTGCCTATCTGTTACTTGGGCTGGCAGGGGCCATGTTGTTTGGTTTGGTTGATCTTTTTTATCCTGAATCATTTAATTATAATTTTCATTACGGGGGAGGATACGACATGATGTATTATAGTTTTGTTACATTATCTACACTCGGGTATGGCGATATTACGCCCAGCACCCCGCAAGGGCAGGCTTCTGCAATTTTGGTTTCTGTAACAGGACAATTATACCTGGCCATTTTGATGGCCACCCTGGTTGGTAAATTCCTAAAAGACTCTGACTGGTAATGCCTAGCGAACGATTTCATCAATTAAAACCCGTTAAAAAGAAGAACTTCCTGCGCTATGCCTATCAGGAGTTTGCTCTTCATGCTTACGAAGGTGCCTCTATAAGCAAATTGGTCTCTACTCTAAAAATGGCCAAAGGAAGTATATACCAGTACTTCGAGGATAAAGAAGATTTGTACTACTATCTTTTGAGTCATACCAGGGAGCAGCTTCAGACTCTATTGGAACAGGCTTGCCCGCTTCCTGCCAAAAACAGCTCGTTCAAAAACTGGTATCGAAATTTTCTGGTGGTGCAATTGAAATACTATATGTCGCTCCCTTCACAAGGCCTGCTTCTTTTACGATATCAGGCAGATACCTTAGGCATTATTTCACTAAAGGCAGACAACCCTCAGTCAACTTATTTAATGAGAGCGGCCAACAGAACAGAGGAAAGTCTTTCCGAACAAAAAATTCATCAATTGGACAGGCTCCCGCTGCTTATTTTCGACTTTCTCCTAAATCAGCATCCCACAGAAGTGGATAGTTGGGTAAAGGGAGAATTGGCACTTACTATATCCCCCCAGGAGCTGATAGATCTATGCGATCATTTTCTTGAATAATACTAATTGGGTAGATTTGAGCCCTAATCTTTGACCATGAGTATTCATATTTCAGCGAAAAAGGGAGACATTGCAGATACCGTGCTTTTACCCGGTGATCCTTTACGAGCAAAAGCCATTGCAGATACTTTTCTGGAAAATGCAGTTTGTTATAATGAGATCAGGGGTATGCTCGGGTACACAGGTGAGTTTAATGGTAAGCGTGTATCTGTTCAGGGTTCTGGAATGGGTATGCCCTCACTTTCTATTTATGTAAATGAGCTTGTAGGCCTGGGAGCTAAGCGCCTGATACGCGTTGGTACTTGCGGTGCCTACCAACCTTTTCTTAAGTTGGGAGATATTGTAATTGCTGTTTCAGCATCAACCGATTCAAATATTAATAATACGGCTTTTGACCACCTTAACTTTGCCCCAACTGCAAGTTTTAACCTATTGTTGGGCGCTTATCAGGAAGCACAAAATAGAAGCCTTGAAGTACATGTAGGCCCCATTTTCTCCAGTGATATTTTTTATCAGGATGATCCTGATCACTTCAGGAAATGGGCAAACTATGGAATACTTGCGGTGGAGATGGAAACAGCGGCTCTCTATGCACTTGCTGCCAAGCACAAAGCTGAAGCTTTGACCATTCTTACGGTAAGTGACAGCCTTGTTACCGGAGAGGTGGCCTCACATCAGGACAGAGAGAAAAACTTCCTGAAAATGACGGAGTTAGCTCTAAGCCAGATATAGCCTAAGTACTAATACTGAGTCTGAGTTAATTCACATCCTGTAGCTTTGCACCCCCATAAAGGAGAGGAGAAGGAATGGAGCATTTTTTGGAAAATAGCAGGAAGAGAGATGAACTCTATTTTCGTAATAGCGATTTTTGGAAGGCACTACTTAATATTGCCTCTGAGCAGGTACTTGTAATCGATAAGACAGGCCGCATTGTCTTTACCAATAAAAACATATTTGAAACTCCAAAATCAGAAGCAACTGGAAAAGATTTCTTTTCTATTGCACCTGGCACTTATACCCTAATTGTTAGAGAAAAACTAAAGGAAGTAGAAAAAACCAAAGCCATCACCTCCTTTGAAACACTTTTTAAAAGCAGTGGAGAGCTAATATGTCATGAAACAACTGTAAAACCTTTGTTCGATGAAGAAAACGTGCTTTTTGGTTATGCATTGACCTCGGTAGATATCACAGAATTTAAAAATGCCAAGAAGCGTTACGAGCATAAAATGAACCTGGAAAAATTGTTCTTAAACATCTCCTCCAAGTTTATAAATTTGCCTGCTGACGAAATAGATAAAGGTATTGAAGAATCGCTCGAACTTATTGCACGATTTACCAATTCAGAACACGCATTTATAAAATTAAGCGGCACTCCAGACTCTGCTATCGATTTTGAATGGCATTCGATTGCAAGTACTAATAACAGGACCTGCAATATTAGCAATGTAAGTGTCTTTCTTTCATCGGTTGTTTCCGAAAACCACGATGCTACCCCAAGGTTAATCCTCCCCGATGACTCAAATGCCACTCTCAAAGATTGCCCGGCCTTTATATGCCCACTTATTCTGGAGAAGAAATATTATGGTGCACTGGTTTTAATTGGGAAAATAAATGCTTCTAAAGGCTGGTCTGAAGATTTTGCCAAGCCCATTGTTCTTATCGCAAACGTATTTATTAATACACTCGAACGTAAAAAGAATGTATTACATGAGAAAAAACGTAAGGACGAACTAAAAAGAACTATTGAAAACAGAACAGCGAAAATTGAATTTCAGAAAGAAACTCTACTGAAACAGGCAAAGGAGTTGAAAGAAGCTGAAGGGAAAATTCGTAAAGCATACCAGGAGTTAAAAGAAGCCAACTTCCAGCTTGAGAAAAAAGTAGCCGACAGAACCTCTTCATTGGAAAAAACCAACCAGGAACTGGACCGTTTTGTGTATAGCGTTTCGCACGACATTAAAGCCCCTCTTGCCTCTGTTCTTGGATTGGTAAACCTTATAAGACTCTCGCCAGAAGAAGACCTGGAGCGCCATCTTCAACTAATGGAGCGAAGTATAAATAAATTAAATGGTTTCGTACAGGATATTTTAGAATACTCACGAAATTCAAGACTTACCATTAAAAAAGATCCAATCAATTTCCAGCAACAGGTGGAATCAGCACGCGAAGACCTTAAGCACATGCATATGGCCGAGGGTGTTGAACTTATAACGAGATACGACATTGAAACACCTGTGATGTCTGATGAAAACAGGCTTCAGAGCGTACTTAAAAATCTAATTTCTAATGCCGTAAAATACCATAATCCGGACCTGGAAAAATCATGGGTCATGGTGGAGATTCTAACGTCCAAAAAAGATTTCCATATCAAAGTTTCAGATAATGGTATGGGAATAAGTAAGGAAAGCATTCCACATGTTTTTGATATGTTTTACAGGGCAAGTGAAAAATCATATGGGTCAGGTTTGGGATTGTACATTGTAAAAGAAACCATCCAGAAAATGAGAGGTTCCATCCATGTTTCGTCAAAAGAAGGCGTTGGAACAACCTTTGAGCTTACGCTGCCTAACCTGGCAAATTCATAGCTAATTCGGCTTTCACTTTAGTCATATACATAAGATCAAATAAAATAGTCGGCATGCCGACTATTTTATTTTAATTTCTATCTTTATGATGTAACTTAAAGGCAGGAATGAGGATCGATTATCTGAAAAGCACCAACAAAAAAGCCCTCCGAAAAGGAAGGCTTTTTGCGTGGTGATGAGTGGGCTCGAACCACCGACTCACGGATTTTCAGTCCGATGCTCTACCAACTGAGCTACATCACCGTATTTGGAGGCACAAAAGTAATAGAAAAACTATTGTGGCCAACTTAAAAGTGTAGAAATTCTTATGTAAAAAGTATGCATATCATTCAACAACTTATCTTCATTCTGGTTTTGGCCTCTGCCACCTATTTGCTTTTTAAAAGGATACAATTTATACGAAAGGGCATAAAACTAGGCAAACCTTTAAGCCGTAGCGACAATCCGTCTGCCCGGTGGCGCTCAATGGCATTAGTAGCCTTTGGTCAAAAGAAAATGTTTAAAAAACCACTACCGGCTCTTTTGCATCTATTTGTTTACGTTGGCTTTCTGGTCATCAACATAGAGGTGCTGGAGTTTATTATAGACGGTATTGCCGGAACCCACCGCATTTTTGCTCCGTTTTTAGGAGGAACCTACACTATATTACTGAGCTTTTTCGAGTTTTTAGCGGTAGCCGTATTTGTAGCTTGTGCCGTATTTCTTATCAGGAGAAATATTGTTAAGGTAGCTCGCTTTCATAAACCCGAAATGACTGCCTGGCCAACTTTAGATGCCAACCTGATCCTGGTTTTTGAGATTTTGTTAACCAGTGCCATTTTGCTTATGAATGCAAGTGACCAGGTTTTACAAGCAAAGGGAGCTGAGCATTATACCCCAACAGGCCAACTATTCTTCAGTTCATTTTTGATTCCGCTTTTTCAAAACAGTGAGGTTTCTACACTTATTATTTTAGAACGCTTTTTCTGGTGGTTTCACATTATTGGCATTTTGGGATTTGCCGTATATGTAACTTACTCCAAACATCTACATATTTTCATGGCATTCCCTAATACTTACTTTGCCAACTTAAAACCAATGGGCCAGATCGACAATATGTACAACGTTACCAACGAGGTTAAACTCATGCTTGGGCTCCCATCCGAAACTGATGTAAGCGAATCCCCTGCTGAAGTAGGAAGGTTTGGCGCCAAAGATGTCAACGACCTTACGTGGAAAAGCCTGATGGATTCGTTTACGTGTACCGAGTGTGGCAGATGCACAGCCGAGTGTCCTGCCAACCAAACAGGCAAAAAGCTTTCTCCACGTGGAATTATGATGGCCACCCGTGACAGAGTTGAAGAGGTTGCTAAGAGTGAAAAGGGCCTGGAAGATGGTAAATCGCTTTTGGGTGACTACATCTCTAAGGAAGAAATAAACGCCTGTACTTCATGCAATGCCTGTGTGGAAGCCTGCCCTGTCCTTATTGATCCGCTATCAATTATTCTGGAACTAAGGAGATATGTTTCCATGGAGGAAAGTGGCTCACCAGCAGCGTGGAATGCCATGTTCCAGAATATTGAAACCAATTTTGCTCCGTGGAAATTTGCTCCAACAGATCGCTTTAATTGGGCCGATGATTTAAAAGAAGTTTAGAATTTAGAATTACAGATTTAGGATTTTGGCCAATGAAAGAAGAGTTATTGCATAGAACCAAGAAATTTGCAATTGATGGCTGGAAGCTTTGCCAGACCCTGCCAAACGAATTCTTAGATTACAAAAAACAATTGGTTAGAAGTTCAAGTTCTGTGGGCGCTAATTACCGTGCTGCATGCAGAGCAAAATCGACTAATGATTTTATTAATAAATTGAAAATTGTAGAAGAAGAACTGGACGAATCTCTATTCTTTATAGAACTAATCTTAGAGCTGTCTCCCAAAGAAAATAATCTATGGAAATCAATGCATGATGAAGGAGATCAATTACTTGCAATCCTTGTAAAATCTATTACAACCATTAAAGCGAAACAAAATTACAAGTCGTAAGCCGTAACACTTAATTCTAAAATCAAAAGAAATTAACATGTCAGATAAAAAATATTTAATTCCAACAATGGCTGAAATGGCCGCTAAAGGCGAAAGCCCGGAAATTCTTTTTTGGGTAGGCTGTGCCGGCTCATTTGACGACCGCTACAAAAGCGTGACCAAAGCATTTGTAAAAATATTGAACAAGGTAGGTGTTTCTTTTGCAGTATTGGGCCAGGAAGAAACCTGCACCGGAGATCCCGCACGAAGGGCGGGGAACGAGTTTTTGTTTCAAATGCAAGCCATGTCAAATATCCAGGTGTTTGAGGGCTATAATGTAAAAAAGATTGTTACTGCCTGCCCACATTGTTTCAACACATTAAAAAACGAATATCCTGCGCTAGGCGGAAATTACGAAGTCATACACCATTCGACTTTTCTACAGCAATTAATTGATGAAGGCAAGGTAAAACCTGCTGACGGGCAGGCTTTCAAAGGTCAAAAAATCACTTATCACGATTCATGTTACTTAGGCAGGGCAAACAATGTATATGAAGCTCCTCGAAAGGTGTTGGAAGCACTGGACATAGAATTGGTAGAAATGAAACGGTGCAAAACCAATGGCTTGTGCTGCGGTGCAGGTGGTGCACAAATGTTCAAAGATGCCGAACCCGGAAACAAAGAAATAAATGTAGAACGTACAGAAGATGCTCTTGAAACAGGGGCCGGGATTATAGCATCTGCCTGCCCGTTCTGTCTTACCATGCTCTCAGATGGAATAAAAGCCAAAGAAAAGGAAGAGGAAATCAAGGTGTACGATTTGGCAGAATTGATAGCTCAGGCTGAAGATTTATAGGTAAGAAAGCCCCTTTTCTTCTTTTTGAACACAACTCATTCTCTATATTTGAGGAGGATAAACCTTTGCATTGTTCCATCGTTACAATACTTTGATATGTATATTGCTTTTGATGAACTACCCAAAACAGCCCGTGTTTGGATTTACCAATCCAACAAGGAATTGACCCCAATAGAAGCCGATGAAATCTCGGCTCAGCTCACTTCCTTTTGTAACGATTGGTCAGCGCATGGGGCAGGATTGAGGAGCTCATTTCAAATATTACATGATCGTTTTATAGTAATTGCAGTAGACGAAGGCTTCAATATGGCTTCAGGTTGTTCAATCGACTCTTCTGTGAATCAGATAAAGCAACTGGAACAGGCTTATAAGTTAAACTTTATGGACCGCTCACAGGTGGCATTTCTGGCAAACAATGAAGTGTTTGTTGAAACGTTATCGACCATACCGGCTAAGGTGAATGAGGGGGTTATTTCGGAAGACACAAAAACTTTTAATAACTTGGTGCAAACCGTTGATTCATTTGATACCCAGTGGGTGGTTCCGGCTAAAGACACCTGGTTGAAAAGGTACTTTTAATATGAAAATAATTTTAAGCATATTGCTGATTTTTTTGTGTGTTTATGCGGATGCACAAGGTATTAAAAAAGCAGATAAAAAGTACAAGCGTGGAGAGTATGAAGTAGCCATTGAGCGCTATAGTAAAAAACTGAACTCACCTAAACACGCAGCCAAGGCTAATTTCAATATTGCTGAAGCTTATAGGCTTTCCAATAGAATAAAGCAGGCCATTCCGTATTATGAAGAGGCCATAAAAAAGAAATATAAAGATCCTGCTGTCTATTACTATTTAGCTCTCGGATATAAAGAATTGGCCAAATATGATGAAGCCGAAAAGCAGTTGGAAACATTTCTTAAAGTTTCTAAAGACGAAGACATGGTATCGCTGGCGGAGTCAGAACTATCTAACCTGGCCGAACTTAAGGTTATAATGGCTAAGAAAAACTATTATAGGGTAAAAAATCTGGATGTATTAAATACCTCCAACGCAGAATATAGCCCTATATATAAAAACGGTGAGCTTTATTTTACCAGCAACAGGGAAAGCAGCAAGATTTACAAGGCTACAGGAACAGGCTTTACAGATATTTATAAGGCTAAAACACGTGGTGCCCGTGTAGATACCACCACGCTTGAAAAGATGCCGGAACTTATAAATGATTATAATACCAACGAAGGTTCTGTAACTTTTTCACCAGATGGTAAAACCATGGTATTTGCCAAGGGAAATACAGGTAAACGAAAGGGAGCTGCAGAAGTAGGCTTATACATCACTCGTTTCAGGAACAACTCCTGGTCAGAGCCACGTATTTTATCCATGAGTCGCCCGGATTCCTGGGATTCATCACCTGCTTTCAGCAGGGATGGCCGAACGCTCTATTTTGCTTCTAACCGTGAAGATCCAAAGGCCCAAGGCGGCATTGACCTGTACTCTGCCCGAATGAACAGCCGCGGCAGATTTGGCAAACCACAAAACCTTGGTACTCCTATAAATACTCCCGGAGATGAGATGTTTCCCTATGTAGCCGATGATGGTAAACTATATTTTTCCTCTACTGGACATCCCGGTTTTGGAGGTTTAGACATATTTGTGGCCTCCAGAAAAGCAGGGGAAATAACTGTGGAAAACCTGGGACAGCCCATCAATACATCCAGCGATGATTTTGGGATTTTTCTGTTCTCGGCAGACAGAGGATTCTTTTCATCCAACAGGCCCGAAGGAAAAGGGGATGATGATATTTTTACATTTGTAAATGATGATCCTAATCTTAGAACCGTTAACTACTTCCTGCATGGTTTAACACTAACCCATGATGAAAAGGACTCTTCTCAAATACTTCCAAATGTCAGGGTTTCTTTGGTGGACTTTGAAAACAATGTACTTGATGAAGTGGTAACAGATGACGGTGGAAATTTCAATTTCAGGGTATACGAAAACGAAAACTACATTCTTCTTGCTACCAAAGAAGGGCAGGATGCCCAAAAGTATTATGTCACCCGCCTGGATTATAGTACTGTTGGCCGCTCTATACCTCAGGAAGAATTGAAACAATTAGTTACCAATGTCACGTTCGATACACTTATGTATCTTGAACCAATTATCGTAGATAAAGCGATTGTGCTCGAAAATATATACTATGAATTTGCCAAGTGGGACATCCGCCCTGATGCGGCCCAGGAATTGGATAAGCTGGTAGATATTCTTATTGATAACCCGGAAATCAGCATTGAACTGAGCTCACATACAGACAGTGTAGATACTGAATCGTACAATATGCGATTGTCACAAAGGCGTGCCGAAAGTGCCGTTCAATATATTGTAAGTGCAGGTATAGACCCCAGCCGGATAATGGCTAAAGGATATGGTGAATCACGGCCCATTGCCCGCAACACCAACCCTGATGGAACGGATAACCCGGAAGGCCGCCAGAAAAACAGGCGTACAGAATTCAAAGTGACCCGTATTGATCAATCGAAAAAACAGCTGACGGAGGAAGAAGACACGGGGAATGATCAGTATTTTGATGAAGACAAGTACTTTAAGGACGATGATTCATCCAACAACACTCCCTGATTAAATTAACAACCTAACAAAACTGTTTTTCTTACCTTTGCGGCATGAGCAACAAGTACATGCAACGGGGTGTTTCGGCCGACAAGGAGGACGTACACAATGCCATCAAAAACCTAGATAAGGGTCTTTTCCCAAAGGCTTTCTGCAAAATTGTAGATGATTTTATTGGAGGTGATAGCGCTTATTGCAACATTATGCATGCTGATGGAGCCGGTACGAAGTCAAGTCTTGCCTACATGTACTGGAAAGAAACCGGTGATTTATCGGTATGGAAAGGCATTGCCCAGGATGCGGTGGTTATGAATACAGACGATCTGCTATGTGTGGGAGCGACTGATAATATCCTGCTTTCCTCTACCATTGGCCGCAATAAAAATCTTATTCCGGGGGAAGTGATCGCGGCTATAATTAATGGCACGGAAGAGGTGCTGCAAATGCTTCGCGACAACGGCATGAACATCATCAGCACAGGGGGGGAAACAGCTGATGTGGGTGACCTTACCCGCACCATTATTGTAGACAGCACGGTAACTGCGCGTATGAAACGGGAAGATGTGATTTCCAATCACAGAATTCAACCAGGCGATGTAATTGTTGGGTTAGCTTCTTTTGGCCAGGCCAATTATGAAACCGAATATAATGGCGGTATGGGCAGCAACGGGCTTACTTCTGCACGCCATGATGTATTTAGCCATACATATGCGCAAAAGTATCCTGAATCATATGATCCTCAGGTACCTGAAGATTTGGTCTTCATGGGAAGTTATAAACTTACCGATTCTGTAGATGGAAGCCCTTTGGATGCCGGTAAGCTGGTGCTTTCACCCACCCGAACCTATGCACCTATCATTTCAGAGGTATTAAAAGAACATCGTAACCATATTCATGGCATGGTGCATTGTAGTGGGGGCGCACAAACCAAAGTGCTTCATTTTGTTGATAATGTGCATGTAGTTAAGGATAACTTATTTGAGCTTCCTCCGCTTTTCCGAATTATACAGGAAGAAAGCGGCACCGATTGGAAGGAAATGTATAAGGTATTTAACATGGGGCACCGAATGGAAGTTTACTTACCTGAAAAATATGCAGAAGACATTATTGCTATTTCCAAAAGCATTGGCGTAGAGGCTCAAATTGTAGGTAGAGTACTAGCTTCAGAAAGCAAGAAGCTTACGATTAAAAGCCCGTTTGGGGAGTTTGAATATTAGTATAGTCTCCAAAACCCATGAAAAAGATCGATTATAAAAAAGAACTAAAGCATCTATACAAACCTTCCTCAAAAAATGTAGAAATGGTAGAGGTGCCATCCATGAATTACCTGATGATTGACGGCCAGGGCAACCCCAATACCTCCATTGATTACAAAAATGCAGTTGAGGCTTTGTTTTCGGTTTCCTACACACTTAAGTTCATGGTAAAAAAGGGTGAATGGAAGGTAGACTATGGGGTTATGCCCCTTGAAGGCCTTTGGTGGGTTGATGATATGGCACAATTTGATGCCAATAAAAAAGACGATTGGAAGTGGACCTTGTTGATGATGCAACCTGAATTAATTACAAAGGAAATGGTTGAAAGAGCCATAGGGGAAGTCAGGAAAAAGAAAAACCCACCTGTCCTTGATAAAATTAAGTTTGAATCGTTTACAGAAGGTAAAGCAGCTCAAATCATGCATATTGGCCCATTTTCAGAAGAGGGCCCCAACATCCAAAAAGTGCATGAATTTATTACTATAAATGGCCATAAGCTAAGTGGCAAGCATCACGAAATATATTTATCCGACATTCGCAGAGCCGCACCCGAAAAATGGAAGACCATTATTCGCCAGCCATTTGAGTAATTGCTCAAACCTTACTCTTGAACGGGAAACTCTACAACCAAAATTCCTGAATCATTATATTGTTCAATGCTCAGATTTTGCAAGTGCAGATGTTCTAGTTCTGCAAGTGCCAGGGTTTTCTTCTGTATTTTTTCAGGTGTGGGCATAACCAACGGCTTTATTTTAATTTCAGTTCGCAGTGCATGGCTTGCCTTTATCTTGCGTTTTTCCAGGCCTGCCAGCGAATCAGGTTCAGCTTGATGAAACCTAAGGCCAACAAAATTGCTCACCCTTCCTATCCTTTCTCTGTCATCATCAAAATAGTTGATAATGACCACATCTGCAGCACCATTAAAATCCTGCTGCTTTTTTTTCATTTTTTCAACAGTCTCTTTAAGATCGCTGCTTTTATAGCTTCCTTCAAAAGCAGTTCCGTAAATCGTATAATTGTTTACGTTAACTAACCGAGGTTCAAAATTGGCAAAACCGCCAAGTGTATAATTTATTAAGAGACCAAAAATTACAATGGCTGCTCCAAGAACAAAGTATTTTTTCATAATTAAAATACAAACCTAAGACCTATACCTCCCTGAAATTTGATAAACTCAGGGGAGTTTATAATGTCATAAAAAACATTGGTTTCAATAAATGCAGAAATGGGCAAATCGAAATACGCATATTCAAGGCCAAAATGAAATTCAGGTCCCATATAGTCGTATTGTTTTGTTATGGTTCCAAATTCCGTAACCTGAGCATTTAGGTCATAGTTATACCCATACAGAACTTGTGCATAACGTAGTTGCCAACCAAAACCGGCATAGATATCAAGCCCTTTTAAAAACTTGGGTCCTTCATGATAAAAGCTGACTTTACCGGAGAAAAAAAGGTCCTTATCTACCTGATGATTAAAATAAACTAAGGTGTCGGCACCGGGGGAATTTACATATAACTCTTTGTACCTGTCCTTATATAAACCATACGCAGCTATGCCTCCATCAATAGAAACAGCTATCCAGGAGGTTGCATACAATTTATAAGTAAGTGCAAATGGGTCGCCTGCCCTAAAGCCTATTCCCTGGTAAGGATATTCACTGGGGTGAAAAATGGGACATATGACCGCCATTTTCTTACTAGACTTAAACCTAAGCGGTTTTTTGTTGTTCCCATATTGCTGCGTTAAGCTCTTTTTACTTTTTTGAGCATACGAGTAGGAAACACCCATCCATAAAGCCAACAGCAGAAATATTTTCAGTGCACGCATTCGGGCAAATATACATTAAAAACGGTTGCAATATTCTGCTATAAAATTAAACAACTGCTTTATATTGCATGCTATACAATTGGGCATAAAATCCATTTTTTGCTAACAACTCTTCATGTGTTCCTGTTTCTTTAATCTCGCCCTTATCTAAAACAATAATTTTATCGGCATTTTGAATGGTTGATAATCTATGTGCTATTACAATAGATGTTCTACCCTTCATCATTCGTGCTATAGCTTCCTGTATCATTTCCTCTGTCTCAGAATCGATGGAAGAAGTTGCTTCGTCCAAAACTAAAATTCCAGGGTTGTACACCATTGCCCTCACAAAGGATATAAGCTGGCGCTGACCTACACTAATACCCACTCCCCTTTCCATTACATTGTATTCAAAGCCTCCTGGAAGTTTCTCAATAAATCTATTTGCTCCAACAAGTTCAGCAGCTTCCAGCACTTTTTGCTCTGATAAATTGCTGTTGCCTAAGGTAATATTATTTAAAATGGAGTCTGAGAAAAGGAAAACATCTTGTAATACAACGCCAATTCTACGTCTTAGATATTCAAGGTCATACTCTGTCAGATCTTTGCCATCCAATAAAATATGACCCTTTTTAATTTCATATAGCCTACTGAGAAGATTTATAATGGATGATTTGCCTGCTCCGGTAGCACCCACAATTGCTACTGTTTGCCCAGGCTCAACCGTGAAAGAAATATCTTTTAATACATAGTTCTCTTCATTGTATGCGAACCAAACATGATCAAACGTTACATGACCTTCAAATTCTTCCGGTGCGTAGGTGCCATTGTCTGCAACGAATGACTTATTATCCAATAAATTAATAATGCGAGAGGTACTTACGATACCTAGTTGAAGCGTATTGAATCGATCTGCAATTTGGCGAATAGGCCTAAAGAAAAGCTGGATGTACATTATAAAAGCTATGAGCATTCCCAGCGAAACACCCGTCACCTCTTCATGCAAAGCAGCTTTAGCCCCATACCATATTAATAAGCCTATTCCTGCAGCACTTATGATCTCAGCCACAGGAAAATAAATGGAATAGTAAAGCACAGATCTTATGTTCGCTCTTTTATGTTCTTCATTAATAGCTTTAAATTTTTTTAATTCCGATTTTTCGCTGTTGAAAATCTGCACTATGTTCATCCCCGTAACATGTTCCTGTACAAATGAGTTAAGGTTAGAAACGGCATTACGCACCTCGTTAAACGAAACCTTTATTTTTTCTTTGAAAACATAGGTGGCTAAAAGCATTAATGGAAAAGTAATTAGGCTTATAAGTGCAAGTCGCCAGTCGGCATAAAGCATAAAGCCTATAATAAATACCAGTTGAAGCAAATCGCCCACGATGGCTGCCAGCCCCTGACTAAATACTTCTGAAAGTGTTTCTATATCAGAAACCACCCGAGTCACCAGCCTGCCTATCGGAGTTTTGTCAAAGAAACTTAGCTTAAGATGCACCAGATGCTCGTATAATTTGGTGCGAATATCTTTTATGATATATTGGCCCAGCCAACCCGAAAGATAGGTATGCACATATTGAATCAGAGCCTGCACTACCAGTAATCCCAGCAAAAGCAGAATCATGTTTACCAGCCCTTGGTAATTGCTGTCAGCAACCTGATTATCCAATGTAAGCTGAATAATGTAAGGGCGCAGGGGAACAAGAACTGCAGTTAACAGTGTTAATACCACCAACAAAACAAACTGCCACCTATATGGCTTTACAAAGACCAGAAGGCGCTTTAGCACATTCCAGTCCACTACCTTGCCTGTTATTTTTTCCTGACTACTCATGCAATTTTATTATCGATTCGGGGTATTCAACTCTACAAAGATAAAGACCCTGAGCAGGCACGGCCCTGCCGGCTTCTGATCTGCTTCTTTTATCTATGATTTCCGTTACTTCCTGGGAAAGTATTTTCCCCTCACCTACCAGCAAAAGCGTGCCTACAATTGCCCTTACCATTCCTCTCAAAAACCTATTTGCCGAAATATGAAAAATAGCCTTACCTTCTAAAACCTGCCACTCTGCTCTTCCGATTGTACAAATAAAATTGTTGACTTCCGTTTTCACCTTACTAAACGATTGAAAATCATGTGTTCCTAAAAGTAAAGAGGCAGCTTTATTCATAGCTTCAAAGTTCAATGCTATGGGATAATAGTAATTCTCATCTCTGCCAAAAGGGCTTTTGTCAGTAAGCAAATGGTACTCATAACTTCTGGAGGTAGCATCAAAACGTGCATGGGCTTCTGAATGAACCTGTATTATCTTACCTACTACCACACTTTCAGGCAAAATACCGTTTAGCTGATATTTCAGCTTATCCAATTGAGTGGAATCGGGAACGTCTGTATGAAATACCTGCTCTTTCGCATGTACTCCGGTATCCGTTCTACCGCTACCCACTATGCTCATGGTATTGTCTCTCAATAAAAGACACAAAGCATCAGTTATTGCCTTTTGTACGCTAACAGCATTTTCCTGAATTTGCCACCCATGAAAATGGGTGCCCTTATAAGCTATGTAAACAAAAATGCGCAATCTTATGCCAGGTTTTCATAAATAATGGCAGCTCCCTGTCCCACACCAATACACATGGTAGCGAGGCCATACCGGGAACCCCTCTTTTTCATTTCATGTAATAAAGTGGCCGAAATTCTTGTTCCACTGGCACCTAAAGGATGCCCTATAGCAATAGCTCCTCCGTTTACATTTACTTTTGAAGATTCCAGCTTCAATTCCTGAATGCACGCAATAGACTGAGAAGCAAATGCCTCATTTAGTTCTATCAGGTCAAGGTCGTTTACTGTTAAACCGGCACGGCTTAAAGCCTTTTTAGTAGCCGGAACAGGCCCAATGCCCATGATATCGGGATTTACCCCTGCCACTGCAAATGAAACCACCCGAGCCATAGGCTTAAGGTTGTATCTTTTAAGTGTGGCTTCATTCACCAGAAGTGATGCCGATGCTCCATCGTTTATACCTGAGGAATTGCCCGCAGTAACAGTTCCTTTTTCTCTAAAAGCAGGTTGTAAGCTTGCCAGTTTTTCTAACGAAGAAAGTCTGGGATGCTCATCCTTTTCAAAAATTATGGGATCAGTTTTTCGCTGCGGTACACTTACCGGAACCAGTTCTTCATTGAACTTTTCCGCCTTATGGGCATTATCGTATCTCACCTGAGATTCATGCGCAAAAGCATCTTGCGCATCGCGGGTTATTTCCCATTGATCAGCTACGTTTTCAGCGGTTTCACCCATGCTAAAAGGGTAATAAAGATCAGCCAGTTTTTTATTTACAAACCTCCATCCAATGGTGGTATCATACGATTCTACTTTCCGGCTGTAAGATGTTTCCGCCTTAGCAGTTACAAAAGGGGCCCGGCTCATACTTTCCACCCCACCTGCAATATAGGCATTACCTTCGCCTAATAGTAATGCTCTGGAAGCATCCATAATGGATTGCAAACCGGAGGCACATAATCGGTTTACCGTTGTGCCTGCTACTTCAACCGGCAAACCAGCCATAAGCAAAGCCATCCTTGCTACATTACGGTTGTCTTCGCCTGCCTGGTTGGCAGCACCAAAAATCACATCTTCCATTTCATTAACCGGCAAAGCAGGATTTCTACTTACCAATGCTTTAATCACATGAGCGGCCAGGTCGTCAGGGCGAACAGAAGCCAGTGTACCTCCAAACCTGCCAATAGGTGTCCTTAAAATATCTACAACGTACGCTGTTTCCATGGTTTCAGGGTTATTTGCATTTTTGGCATCACCTCATGTTGGCTTACATTTGTGCACCAATAACTTCAAAGATGATACAAAGAATTCAAACAATCTTCCTTTTTGTGGTGGTAGTACTGCTGGTGTTCTTCAATTTTTTACCGTACTGGCAGGCAACTACTGAAAGCACAGGTACTACTTATCAATTGCTTACTTATGCATATGTTGTTTATGAGGGCAATGAAACCATCACAGAATTGGGACTATATGCGTTAGTAGCTGGGTTATCGGCTATCGGAGCCCTTATAGCTCTATTAGAAATGTTCATGTACAAAAACCGGCTTCGGCAAATGACCATGAGTGTTATCAACTCATTTGTGATGACGATAACTATCGCCCTCATGGCCTATTTTATATATGGATTTCAGAAGACAACACCAGGGCAGTTTGAACCCGGGGCCTTCTTACTTGCACTGGCAATGTTTTTCAATGTGCTTGCCCGTAGGTTCATCCAAAAAGATGAGAAACTGGTGCGTTCTGTTGACAGAATAAGATAACCTTATTTAATATTTCATAAACCCAAAACCTGAAATGAGTGAGACACAAAACTGCATTAACTGTAGCACGCCTTTAACCGGCAACTATTGCTCCAATTGCGGACAAAGAAGAAATGTAAAGAGGTTATCCATTAAAACCTTTTTTGAAGACTACCTGAGCCGATTGTTTGGGATGGATACCAATTTTCTCCGGACGCTAAGGGATCTGACGATTTCACCAGGTCGGGTTGGAAGTACATTTGTTGGAGGGAACAGGGTAAAATACATTGGTCCTGTTGGCTATTTTTTTCTGATAAACACTTTTTTTATTCTAACCTTTAGCTTTCTTGGAATTGACATTAAAGAATTTCTTTCCTCTTCATCTGAATCAATTGTCAGCTCTCCTGATCTACAGGCTGAAGGTGAAGCCATGCGCTCAACTGTAATGGGTATAATTTCAAATAACCTTAAAATTCTGGAGTTTTTAATTATCCCCTTTTTGGCACTTTGGGGCATGGTGTTTTTCAAAAAATCAAAGCTTAATTTTTTTGAGCATAGTGTAAATGCACTTTACGTGCAGGGCCACATGGTATTTCTTAAAATGTTAGGCATTTTTCTCTATAAATGGACATCTATAGTTATTAACCCGTACCTGATACTAGCTGACCTTACCTATTTTATTTGGTCATGCTATGGCTTTTACAAAACCAGAAATTTTAAAACAGCTATTAAAGGAGGATTTCTGTATATACTGGCTTTTATGAGTTTTATCCTGTTTATCATTATTATCACTTTAATTTCGGTTATCGTTTATAAAAAAGTGATAAGCCATTAGTTACTAAGTCTTAAACTTGCGTTTATAATCTTCAATACTCTGAAGCAGAATTTCCTGGGCTGTGGCTTTATTCTGAAATTCTTCCACGACCACTGTTTTGTGTTCCAGCTTTTTGTAGTCCTCAAAAAAGGTTTGAAGCTCTTTGACAAAATGCGGGGGTAGTTCATCAATATCGTTTATGTGGTTTACACTCATATCATTGGACGCCACGGCAATGATTTTATCATCCAGTTCGCCTCCATCCAACATGCGCATCACACCAATTACCTTGGCATTTATTATGCACATGGGCACCACTTCTATTTGTGACAGCACCACTATATCCAATGGGTCTTTATCGTCACAAAAAGTCTGAGGGATAAACCCATAGTTTTCAGGATAGTGCATGGATGAATAGATTACCCTGTCAAGAATAAGCAAGCCACTTTCTTTGTCAAGCTCGTACTTTGCCCGGGTATTCTTGGGTATTTCAATAATACATCTTACTTCATCCGGAACTTTGTTTCCGATCTCTACATTATGCCACGGGTTATTCATAATTTTAAATAATTTATCAATTGCAGTATTTCTTCCTAATATTTATCATTGATTAATCAGAATTATAGCCTCATCATTGTATCGACATTCTTAGAATAATCATGAAGTATTTAATCCTATTTTTTGCTATCCTTTTTTCTTTTTCCAGAACCAATGCGCAAAGTAAGAAAAACGAACTGGCCAGCTTTTCTGAACTCCATTTTTTCTCGGATGCAGAAAAAGAATTTTATACTAATATAGTCGAAAAAAAGACTGACTATTTTCATACTCTTGCTTGTGTTGATCCAAGCATAGGAATTGGAGATGCTAATTCTTACTACAACAGGTTCGAATTACTTTTAAAAAAATATGATGATCCTAAATGGTCGGGGAAAAAACCTCCAAAAAAAATAAAGACCCTTTATAATGATATCCATGAGACATTCTTTGACCAATATGAAGAAAAAAACATGTTCTCCGACATTTTTAAGGCTGGTAAATATAACTGCGTGTCAGCGACCGGAATGTACGCTGTTGCTTTAAGCGAATTACGCATTCCTTATGTTATAAAAGAAGAACCCACACATGTTTACATTGTTGCCTTTCCTGAAACTGACCAAATTGTTGTAGAAGCTACAAACCCTTCTGCAGGTTACAGGCAGTATTCAACGGTTTTTAAAAAGGATTTTGTTGACAGGCTGACCAAAGTGAAACTTATTGGCTCCGAGGAAGCAGCCTCTAAAACTACTGAAGAGCTGTTTGAAAAGTATTTCTTTACAAAAAAGAATATTGAGCTTCAGGAGCTTGTGGCCATACAATATTATAATGATGCGCTTTATAAAATGGAGGACGGTGATTTTAAAACTGCCTTTTTACAACTTGAGAAATCGTATTATTTATACCCTAGTGAAAGAATCGGTTATTTGACCTATATAAATGCAACTGCTTTGCTTGATAAGCTTAGCTATCAGGATGAAGATTATGTGCCCACCATACTAAAGCTTGCCAGGTATGAAAAATTTGGTGTTTCAAATGAAATGATAATAGGTGAATACAGTAATATTATTAACCACCTTCTTTTTGAAAAAAGTGATGTTACTAAAAACGACACTCTTTACAGTGAATTCTATTCCGCCATAGAGGACTCCACATATCATAACGAAATTGACTATGTGTATTTTTACGAAACAGGGCGTTTTTATTATACCCAAGGAAATTACGAAAAAGCTCTCAAGTATGTGGCAGGGGCTTACAAAGTAAAACCTGATAATGTTCAGGTACAGACATTTCTAATTGCGGCCATTGGTAATAAATTAAATGGAATACAGGACATTGAAAGAGCCAACATTGTAGTGAATGCTTACTTTGATAGTTATCCAAAGTTGATTGAAAACAGTAATTTTAAACGAATGGTTGTTACAGCTAAACTGGAACTAGCATCCTATTATTTTTATAAAAAAATACCTTCAAAAGCTAAGGCATGCTTAAATGAATTTGAAGAAATTGATCTTGGCCACCTAAAACCAGATGAAAGTGCCATATCCAAAGTTTATTCCTCTGCCGCATTGTATTATTATCAAAAAGGTGCTGTAAGCACTGCAAGAAGTTATTTAAACAAAGGGCTGACATATTACCCAAATGATTTTAATTTAAACAGGATGCTTAAAATGATGCATTAGGGATTGTTATTGAACCCTGTTTTCGAACGCAACATTATAGGTTTTGGTTGTAAGGTAATAATTATTTTGAAAGGTTTTGACCTTTGCGATTAGCTCTAGTTTTTCTACCAAATACTGCCCCGGGAAGACGGTATATTTTATGTCCAGGATTCCATTACTTCTTTTACCCATAAATATAGCCTCTGAAGAAACGAAACCATCCTTATCCAACTGCCCTAAATAATAGGTCACATTTTTAGATCTATCAGACATTCTTACTCTGACAATATATTCTCCCGTTAACAGTGTTTTATCTATGGACTCAACAACGATTTTAGGATATTTTTTCTTGAGACTACCATTAGTCAGGTACTCCTTTAATTGATTATTGGGCTCACCGTCTCTGTAGTAGGCAATACTTCTTGCCTGTCCATTTTGACGATATTTAGTTTGTTCACCCTCCAGCTTATCATTTTTGTAATGAAAGACCCTATAGAGTGTTCCGTCAGAATAGTACGATTTTGCCTCCCCCTCCTTTTTACCCATCTTATAAAATATCTCACTCTTTACGGTTTTACCATCATTATGGAAAAGTGTAGATTTCCCATCGAGTTTGTAATCCTTTACATTTCGAATTGCCTTAAGTACCTTACCTGGTGTATATTGCTTTACCGTTCCTGAAACAATCTTACCTTCCTTGTCTCTAATTATATTGCCTTCATCGCTCCCCTCACCACCTATTTGATCGCATGCAATAATGAAAAAAATCAATGAGATGAGAAAAAATCTACTTTTCAAAACCAGTTATCGTTTAAAATATGAAATTAGTGAGGCTTTAGACAGCGCATGAGCATTTAAAAAATACCCTACCATCTCTGCCGGAGCGTTAGACTCCAGATCAATTTTTTCTATATCGAGCGCATAAACAGTAAATATGTAGGAATGCGCCCTGTCTCCTTCAGGCGGGCAAGCACCGCCAAAACCTTGTTGTCCAAAGGAAGTAATACTTTGAACACTTCCTGTGGGAGCAATTCCACTTTCTAAATTACCCGCATTTGCCTTCAATTCCATCACAGACGATGGAATATTAAAAACCAGCCAATGCCACCATCCACTGCCGGTAGGAGCATCCGGATCGTACATTGTAACAGCGTAGCCCTTAGTTCCTTCAGGAGCGTTTTTCCAGGCAAGTTGTGGCGATATATTCTCACCTGAACAACCGAACCCCGAAAATACCTGTTTGTTCGTCAGTTGACCCTGGAGATCCGAACTCGTTAGTGTAAACTCCTGAGCATTGGCAATATATGCAAGTAACCAAAATGCAAAAAAAGCAAACCTTCTCATAATGTAGTATTTAATAAATGCAACCTCAAAAACAGTTTTAACTGTTGAACTAAGTTAGTAAAGGTTTCTCGATGATTCAACTTCCTGTTTTTTAATTCCTTCTTAAGTATTTTTAGGAAGTAATTATAACAAGAAATGAAATCTTTAAAAATAATCGGTGCCCAACGTTCAGCAAATGCCTTCATACTTCTTCTTTTCTGCGCTGCATTTACAAAAGCAATGGCTCAGGATACAACAAAATTTCAGCAAAACAGTTTTCAATCTGCCTCCTGGAGTAGGTTTTCCCTACATGCAGGCGGTTTTATCTCTTCAAATAATAGTGGGGTGGTACTTGGTAGCCAACAGTTAGGAGCTGGTATCCAAATTGATGTTGAAGATGCCCTGGGGCTTGAAACTTCTACGCTTGTATTCAGGGTTGATGCTGATTACAGGTTTGGAAAAAGGAGCAAACACTCAGCTTCTTTTGGCTATTTTGATGTTAGGAGAAATGCCAACAAAGTGCTTGAAAAAGAAATTGAAATAGGCGATGAAACTTTTCCAATTGGAACAGAAGTGTCCAGTCAATTTGATTTAACTATTATCCGGGCTAAATACGGGTACTCCTTTTTCCAGGATAAAAGGGTTTCACTGGGGGGTACATTTGGTTTCTATATTATGCCTCTTAGTTTCAGTGTTAAAGCATTGGGTCTTGATGAACAAAGCACGCATTTTGTCGCCCCTTTACCCTTGCTTGGGTTTTATACGAATTTTAGGATTACAGACAAATTATACCTGAATCAAAGCATAGAGTTCCTGTATCTTTCCATCTCAAATTTTACAGGAAAGATCACAGATTTCAATTTTGCTCTGGAGCACAGAACCTTCTCCCATTTTGGTTTTGGAGCTGGAATTAATTTAAATGGAATTGACATAAGTGTAGAAGATGAGAGCTCTCCTTTAGATTTTGTTGGTAAAATTAATATGGAGTACAGTGGTTTGCTATTGTATGGAAAGTACTACTTCTAAAGACTATTTGTAAAATCCGCCTAAGTAGCTATCAATACTTTTCAATGCCACTTTACTTTTGAGATTCTCTAAACTTCTCCCATCTGGTATTTATTTCATGTTTGGGAAAGAAGTTATTACTTACATCAGTATCTGCCGTCTCTTCATTTGGGTCAATAGATATATGCACCACTTCCCTATCCTTCATAAACACCTTCTTCACTTCAGTCTCATTTAGCCTCCAAATTTCCGCAGGAATTCTATCTACCTCCTTTGTGCCATCCTTGTAAGTCCATTCGATAATAAGCGGTGTTACCAAACCTCCAATGTTTTTAAATGTAAGTTCATAAAAATTTTTATCGGCATACGATTTTCTCACTTCATCGTCATTCATCCTATTTCTGAATTCCCCATAAAACCAGGAATCGGTATCCGTAATTGTCAATGGCTCTGGTTCTACTGAAAAACCTGAATTAGAACCACCTTCAGCATCTGAAATGCCCGATTTTATTTGAGTTCCCTGGATGGTATTCTCGATACCCCTGAACTGTGTATTCATTTTAAACCATCGTACATCTGATAGTTCCACATCCACATTGTCAACAGAGTAAAACCAACCTCTCCAAAACCAATCCAGGTCCACGGCTGAGGCATCTTCCATAGTTCTAAAGAAATCAGCAGGAGTAGGCTGCTTAAACGCCCATCTTTCTGCATACTCTTTAAATGCCTTATCAAATAACTCTTCTCCCATAATTGTCTCCCGAAGTATAACCAGAGCTGCTGATGGCTTACCGTAGGCATTATAGCCTGACTGTAACAGTTGTTCCGGGTTGGTCATAGTAGGTCTCATAAAACTTTTATCTCCTTTCATATATTCGGTCACTCCCTGAGGTGTACCCCAGGAGTGATCAAAACCAGGATAGTATTTAGCGATGGTGTAATGCTCAAGCAAGGTATTCAGGCCCTCATCCATCCAGGTCCATTGGCGTTCATCCGAATTAATGATCATTGGGAAAAAATTATGCCCCACTTCGTGCACCACTACAGAAACCAAATCTTGTTTTGACAGCTCAGAATACCTTCCTTTTTCATCGGGTCGACCATAGTTAAAACATATCATTGGATACTCCATGCCCTGCTCGGCAGAATGAACAGAAATAGCTACGGGATACGGATAATCAATGGTTTTTTGAGAATAGTAACGCAATGTGTTGGCCACTGCCCCGGTAGAATACTCCTCCCAAAGGGGGTTTGCTTCTTTAGGGTAAAACGACATGGCCAGTGGTCTATTCGATTTCAACGGAACAGAGACCGCATCCCAGATATATTTTCTTGAGCTTGTAAAAGCAAAATCACGAACATTTTCTGCTTTAAACTTCCATGTTTTTGTGTCTTCTGCTTTTGTTTTTTCATTTTTCCTGGCCTCTTTTTCATTTACTATGAATATTATTTCCTCTGAATTCTGCGCCTCCTTAAACCGCTCATATTGAATGGGTGTGAGAACCTCTTCAGGATTTTGCAACCAGCCGGTAGCCGCCACAATATGATCAGATGGCACAGTTATATTCACCATAAAATCACCAAAAGTAAGGGCGAACTCACCCTCGCCTAAGAATTGCTTATTTTGCCACCCCTCCACATCGTCATACACTGCCATTCGCGGATACCATTGTGCCAACGTGAAATCATAATTACCATCTTCCGGGAAATATTCATACCCTCCGCGAGCATCCGGAAAAAGCATCCGATCGTACATATTATACCACCAGTCTATAGAAAACGAAATTGCCTGTCCGGGTTTTAGGGGTTCTACCAGATCCAGCCGCATCATAGTGTGGTTGATAATAAAGCGCATATCCCTACCCGCTGAGTCCTTTACAGATGTGAGTTTAAAGCCGCCATCATAGTCAAAATCCATAAGTACATGCTGCTTAAAAGCCTTGGCTGTCATTATATTCGATTGAAATGAAGTGGCAGAAACCTGAGGGGTTTGTGAATCTTTGGCTCGTATGTTCTGGTCTAGCTGAATCCACAGGTAGTTGAGCTGATCAGGAGAATTATTGGTATAGGTTATAATTTCAGAACCTGTTAAAGTCTGTTTATCCTCATCCAGGGTCGCATCAATTTTATAGTCTGCCTTCTGCTGCCAATAAGCTTCTCCAGGTGCCCCTGAAGCTGTCCTATAACTATTAGGTGTTGGCAAGGTAGTTCCCAATTGCTCAAATTTACCTTGCCAGTTCTGCGCTACTGCCAGGTAGGGAGAAATCAACCACACAATTAGATAAATAACCCTTTTCTCCATATGTATTACCAAAACTTATTTTCAATAATTAATGTAGTTGCGATGGCCGCTATCCCGGAAGATATTATCAAACGCCAGTCTCGCCTGGAGACCCCGATAAGGTCAATAAACAAAAATGTGCAAACTAAGAATATAAGTACTATTACAATTTGACCCATCTCAAGCCCCACATTGAATGCCAGCAATTGTGTTAAAATAGATGTATCCTTCCCTAATAAGCTTTTAAGGTAATTTGAAAAGCCAAGCCCATGAACCAACCCAAAGAATAAGGCCAGCCAATAGTTCATCTGGATTCTCTTCGTATTCTGCTCAGGTCTGTTCCTGAGCATATTTGACATAGCCGTAACAAATATTGTCACCGGTATGAGAAACTCTATTAATTGTGCATTTACATTAATGACGCGTATGGTAGCTAAAGCAAGTGTAATGGAATGTCCGATCGTAAATGCTGTTACTAAAACAAGCACTTTCCCCCAATCTTTTACCTGATAAATGGTGGTCAGAGCAATCACAAATAAAATATGATCATAACCTCGTATATCGAGAATATGCTGTGTTCCCAACTGGAAATACAACCTAAAAGTTTCCATATTGAATCTTGAAAAAGTTTGTAATATTAGTGCTTAATTTCGAGTTTATTTAATCGCTGGCATAATTCACATCCTGTAATGACCATTCTGGTAAATCTCATTGTATTTGTCATGGTTCACTCTGTGCATCCTTTTCATGTAACTGTATGTGAAATTGAGCATAGTGCCGATGCCAAAACACTTCAGGTATCGCAGCGAATGTTCCTTGACGACCTCGAAAAAACCCTGGATGAAATCTACGATGTCCGTCTGGATATCCTTCACCCTGAGGATGCCAATAAGCGCGACTCCCTTATCAAGGATTACGTGTTGAAACACCTTCTATTAACCATAGAAGGGAAACCCGGCAAAAGAGCCTATGTTGGTCATGAAATTGAGGGTGATGTACTCTGGTGCTACATTGAATATTATAATGTTAAAAAACTGGAAAAGATCGATGTGACCAATACTATATTTTTTGATGTTTATGATGATCAGAATACGATTGTTCATGTAAAATATAATGGTGTGTTAAAAAGCGGGAGGCTTACCCGCTTGTGGCCTACAGAACACTTTGAATTCAACAAAGCAGAAAATGGAAGGTAAGCCCATTTATTTCAAAAATTCGGAAGCGCTTCGTAGCTGGTTTGAGAAGAACTACCAAAAGGAAAATACTGTCTGGATTGGCTTTTATAAGAAGGATACAGGCCTGGAAAGCATTACATGGCCGGAATCGGTCGATCAGGCACTTTGTTTTGGCTGGATTGACGGCATTCGAAAAAAAGTGGATGAGAAAAGCTACAAAATCAGGTTTACACCAAGGAATCCGAGGAGCCATTGGAGTGCAGTTAACCTTGAAAAAATAAAACAGTTAAAACAAGCAGGACTTATGAAACCTGAAGGATTAAAGGTTTTTAATGCCCGGAATAAGGAAAACGCTAAAAAAGCTTCGTATGAAAGCAAGCCTAAAACCCTTAGTCCGGAACTGGAATCCAAATTAATGGCCAACAAACAAGCCCATTCCTTTTTTGAGGGCCTGGCCCCTTCCTACCGTAAAACGACAGTACACTGGATAATGAGTGCCAAACAGGAAGCTACAAGGCTTCGGAGGCTCACTGTTTTAATTGATTCTTGTTTGGAAAGAAAGAAAATACCGCTCCTAAGAAAGCCAGGAGAATAGCTAAGGGTAAATTTTCTCCAGCCTGGAATTAATAATTGTAAAGTAGCCAGTACCCAACAAACTGATATTCGTATCATTGAGCTTATATACCCTGTTTATCAGATCCGAGCCCAGGTCTATAGTTTTTTCATTACTTTTAGTACCGCTGGTGTTTACCATCGTCAATATTGCTTCATTACCTGTACTAACTGCCTTGTTTCTGGTAATTAATATTCCTCGCTGCGTGTTTACCATTCCAATATATCCGCCCAGTTTATAATCACTATAAACCCATACCTGTTCTCCCAGGCCATTTAGATTTACAATCCTGAGTTCATTTTTCTCAGTATTGTTCAAAACTTTCTCAGTCCCGGAAAGGCAAATAAGGAAGTTGTTTTGCTCCTCAGCAAACAAAACATTTCGAGGAAACAGGTCTGTATCAAGTCGCCTTATCATCTTTTGTCCACCATCTTGCAAAACATGTACAAATGTGGAGGCAACACCTCCCTTTTCAATTTGCTCCGATCGAATCACTATTGCCACTCCTTCATTGGTAAGCGCCACTGCCTCAATCGAATTATTGCTATCAGTACCGGCACTATCAATCTCTATATCGTACTGATTAAACCATTTGACTACCTTTCCCTCATTTATTCTAGCCAAATACGCTTTTATATTTTTTGTCTTTTTGTCCGGCACATAGATCCCTGAAAGGTAGTATCCTTCATCCGCTGTTTTAAGAATGTGGGTTGTATAAAGAGCTCCCTTTGTCATCTCTACTGAATCAGGGGGTTCCACCGTTAACGGAATTCTCAAATATTTATACTTAGTGTAATTGCCGATAGAATCAATCGGTTTAATGGACTGAACTCCTTCTTTTAGCAAGCTGCCATAGATTGCTAACTCCTTGCGAAGGTCATTCTTCTCATTAAACATATATTGTTTGCTGCCATCAATTCCATCATAATGTTTTTCTAAAAACCCTTTGTATTTCTGCATTCTTACAGGGTCAAACCGCATGTCAAACTGGGCGATAAGGCTATCGCAGTCTTTTATATTGTAGAGCATTTTGTTATAGAAAACCAGTTTCCTGTCAATGCTAATTTGGGCAGTATCGTAATATGTATCATTTGCCTGGTCGAGCAAAAGCTTTTGCTTCGATTCCTTGAATTTAAGTAATGGAACAATCGGGTTGTTATAATCATACCTTAACAAGTTGAAAAGTATTGATTTGTCGATTTCGACCACTTCCAGATTTTCTGCGTTTTTTGAAGAAGCCAATTTTTCCAATGCCTGGTTCTGACGCTCTTCATTGATTTCAAGCAATTTTCTTACACCCACAATTTCATTATTTACAACCTTCCGAACCGAATCCACCCAAGCGCCATAGTTCCATATTTTTACATCATCTGTTAAAAAGTTTACCTGGCTAACCAGTCCATCGTATCTATATATTATAACGGGCCGTATATCCAACTTTTGGCTATAACCTTTCAAAGGGAAGGTATCCGTTTTCGATTTATATCTTTCAAAATACCAAAGGCTGGAATCATAGCTGGATTTAAGTGACGTAAATTTTTCATCCAGTTTTTCATCATAAAGCATATACAGGTTTTTGAGGCTTGAATATGTACTTGAGATGTTCATAAATTTTTTTACGGACTTATCATAATACCCTACTGCATTCGTAAAATCGTTGTACACCAGGGGCACGGAATGAAGAATTCTATTAATCTCATTTTTCTTCTCCTCCATATACTGGTGCACTATTTCATAATTTGCCACCGGCTGCTGCTTTAATTGGGCGACCCACAAATAGAAATCTTCGTTTTTCTTAACTTCTTTATCATCAATAACCAGACTTGCCTTAAATAACCTTTGCTTAGCCTCTTCGGCTAAAGCCTGCATTTTGGTGAATTCTATTAATGGGTCTGTTT
>JAGQYJ010000279.1 GCA_020436145.1 Cyclobacteriaceae bacterium
CTGCGCTACATCCCGAATTGTAACAGCATTGCTGCCATTGTATTTATTACTAAGCCAGAACACGTTTTGTTCTGAACCGCTTCGTCCGGCAAGCCGGACTGCCTTAATACATTTCGACCATTGTATAAGACTTGTCCTCCGAAGCCTAAGCTACCAAAGCCAAAGCATAGGTAGCGGGCAAAGGAGGACAAAATTCATCAAAAAATAAACTACCTGCAAACCCATTGGTAAAATCTGGCACACATAGGTGAAATACCTATTTAGTTAAATAGGCAAACCTACCAATGGCTGCTTTTGGACCACCGGATAGCTTTGCAAGAAATAATAAAGACTTGAATTACAGAAGTAGCGGAACGGCAATTATGAGTAGAATGCAGGCAATTCAATCGAAACCACTTTACATGACATCGGAAATACTGATTAACTCGGACGGCAGAATCCTACATGCAGATAAGGCTTTCTGTGAAATATTCAGTTGCAAAAATCCGGATGCCACCCGTAACTCTATCGTACTTGACTT
>JAGQYJ010000280.1 GCA_020436145.1 Cyclobacteriaceae bacterium
GGGTGTAGGCGGGGCCCATTTTCTCAAAAAACTTCGTAATTTTTCCTGGTAAATTATGGCTATATGTCAGTATATTTATTGACAGCATTAACCGCCTTCTCAACATTCTATAAATGAAATTTTAACCAATTTTTTTAAATGAAAAAAGGAATTAAACTGTTTGCCTATTGCTCCATTCTTTTCGTCAATCTTACATATGCGCAAGAAAAAGTAACCTTAGATGCAAAAATTAATATTACGTTCGCTTTGCCCGTTCATAACGATTTAAGCCAGAAGTATAGCTTTGGAGCTGGTGGCTCATTTGGCGCTCTCATTTACATTCCAAAAATTAAGTCATTCATTGTTCCCCAGGCCGGATTTGTGTTAATGCCAAGAGGTGTTGGTAATGATGATACGTACAGGGAAAATTTATCTTACATTAGTTTGGGAACAGAGGTAATGTACCAGCTTGTTTCATCAAATAATTATAAGTTATTACCATTTATCGGTATTGATTTTCGAAAAGTT
>JAGQYJ010000281.1 GCA_020436145.1 Cyclobacteriaceae bacterium
TTTGGATTTTTCTATAAAAAGCGAATATTTAAGCGAGCCCAGGCTTGTTGAAGAAGTGAACAAATTCAAACAGGCTTATAGCCAAGACTTGGTAGATAAAGAAGGCTATGATAAATTTTTAAAGAACTTTGGCGAATATCTAGACATCAAAAGACCTTCCTTTTTCCAGAATATGAAATTCATGTTCGAGTTTCAATTTGGATATATGTACTGGCGCTATTTCATGTGGAATTTCACTGGAAGACAGGACGATGTACAAGGCCAATACACAGATTTGCACGGAAACTGGATTAGTGGCATTAAATTTATTGATGCACTCCGCTTGGGCAATCAGGATAACCTGCCCAGCGATATGAAAAACAACAAAGCAAGAAACACTTACTTTTTTCTTCCTTTAATATTAGGAATCATAGGTTTGGTTTTTCACTTTAAGAACGACCAAAAAAGTTTTTGGGTATTATTGGTGTTGTTCCTGTTTATGGGGCTTGCTTTAAAAATATACCT